>CAZJTF010000030.1:0-30188 GCA_964548565.1 uncultured Planctomycetales bacterium
GCGCTGCCCCGGCCCTGCTGGAGCAGGGCTTTCACCACGCGCACATTGTCGTCGGGAATACCTTCGGCTGCCCCACCGCTCTCCGGCAGTTCAGCGCCTTCTAATCCCTTCGCCTCCATACACGTAATGGGCCTAGTCCACACGTACACGTAACGCTTGTCGGCGACTGATCGCTTGCTTCGGGCCGTGTACATGACCTGCCGGGTCTCCTTGAACCGCACAATCGTCCAGGGCCGAAGGCCCCGGGGCCCAGCAGCGGCGCCAGCGCCTCGCTGAAGTCGCTCGTGCTGATCCCTCGAGGTGCCGCCAGGGGATCAGCTCCTCGAGCTCCGTGTCTTACGCAGGTACGGCGGCAGAATCGCGACTGCAGCCCAGGAGGGGGGGCGGTTCGTTCAACCGACACTTGGTGAACTGCATCCCGCCGCCCGTTCTCATCCACCCGCTCGTGGTGGACGCGGGGCTGACGGACCGTGATCGATCCGACGCCCGTCTGAATCTCCCGTTCATCCTCGTAGCCGTTGCGGATGACCTGGCGATAGCCGCACGATGCCGCGATACGCGACCGGCACGACTGGCTTCTGAACCTTTACGGGCGTTTTTCCGCGACCAGTGCTCTCGCGTGGGCATAGCCGCTGCGAACGTACGAGCCCTCCAGCCAGCAGAACCATGGGTACGACGACATGACGAGGAAGTCGTCATCCCCATCACGGTTCCAGTCGGCCACGACGACTCGGGGGCTGTACATGACCGATGGGGGCAACGTGAACGGCCGTGGCGGGTCGAACTGCGGCGCAGCCTGAGGTCCGCGGTTCCGGTACCACTCCATCGCGCCGGACCAGGAGACGCCGAGCACATCGGGCAGCCCGTCCGCGTCCCAGTCGTATGTGGAAGGGATTGCCCGATTCGAGATGTTCCCCAGCTTGGCCGGCGCAGCGAAGACCAGCTTTCCGGATGTGCCGCGGTTCTCGAAGTAGAACACGTCGCCAAACGTGTCGCCGACGCACAAATCGGTGTCGCCGTCGCGGTCAAAGTCCGCAGCGGTGACTGCCGCACGCGAGCCCTGCATCACGACGAAATCTTTGATCTGATGCACCGGCACGACAGGAGGCCCGACTTTGATCGGCTCACCCGATTCGAGCAGCAGTCTCTCGCCCTTTTGATCGTACCCCGGCGTGTCAGCCGCGCCAGTGTTCCGATGCAGGTAGACATTGCCCGGGGCATCGGCCCAAAGGATGTCCGCATCGCCGTCCTGCTCGAAATCACAGAGATACACGAAGGCCCACGGATCACCGTACGGATGCGGGTGCACAATCTCCCGCCCGGTCGGCAGCAACGGCTGCGGCGGTTCGAATACGCCATGCGTTCCCCCCGCCTTGGCGATCTGGATCATCGGTCCGCCGTAGCCATCCAGTGGTGATCGCACCAGATCCTGTCGCCCGTCGCGATTCCAGTCGTAGAACTGCGTCAGCGACAGCGGCTCGAGACCCCAATCCGTGTCCAGCCGCACCACCTTCCATCGCGGCGCCTCGCGATTTCCGACGTTTTCGGCCATGTAGACATTGCTCATCGTGGAGATGACAAGATCCAGCAGGCCGTCGTCGGTGAAATCCACGGCCCGGGCCTGCGCGAGGATGTCACTGGGCGCCGATCCTTGGTACGGAACCGGACGCCGGGTGAACCTGGGCTCCCGGCGAGAACCGATGTTCTGATAGTAGATCAGGAATTCCGAAACCTGGTCTCCTCCCCCCATCGCCTGACCAAATGATCCTGTCAGCAGATCCAGATCACCGTCAGAATCGAAGTCCGCCGCACAGGGATGCGCCCCCCAGATCGTGTCGATCGGCTTGCCATCCGCCTCGATCGGGCCGCGGAACGTCAGCTTCGGCGCGCCACTCTCCTCCCTGCCGATGTTTTCGTACAGCCAGATATAACCGGTGATATACCCGCCCAGCAGCAGATCCTGGTCGCCATCGTCATCCCAGTCCACGACGTCCACGCCCGGCGCGTAGTCCTTCGTGTAATGCGGAGACTCCGGATTGGGCTTGGCCGGGACCACGAGGTCCTTGCCGTCGGCCTTGATGTAGCCGCGATAGACGAGTTTCAGAGCGGTGTTGGTACCCGTGTTCTCATACCACAGAACGCTTTCGAGGGTCTCCGCACCCACGACCAGATCCAGCTTGCCGTCACCGTTCCAGTCAGCTATGTCCGGAGAAGCCATCGCAACCCCGTTCAGAATGTCGCCGTTGGCATTCCGAAGGTATTCGCCGGCGCCGAACTGCGGACGCGTGCGGTCGCCTTCGTTCCTGAACAGCAGCACATAGCCAAACCCGATGCCGATGATCAGGTCTGTATCCGCATCGCCGTCCCAGTCGGCAACGGCCACACGGTTGTAGAGGCTACCGGTGAGGGAACTGCTCCGCGCGTCACGACGGGGCGAACCGTCCCCCAGAAAACCGTGACGCGGAATGGCCTGGCGCTTCCCCTCGGGCACCGTGTTGAAGTACACGGCGTACGTGGAGGCTCTGCTGCCCTTCTGCTCATGATCCCAGACGAGCAGTCCTGGGTTGCCGGTTCCTTTCGCATTATTCAGGTAAGCTCCGCGGGTAAATGTGCCGACCGCTGCTCCTGGCTGTCGCGGTTCGGAGGTCGGGAACTCCCAGGGCAGGGACTTGTCGATGAAACGGGAAATGCGTTCGTTCTTGTTGCGCGCGAACGGCCATTCAGTCGCACCCAGCGGCTTGCCTGTGCCGGGGTCGAAACCCACTACCTGCATGCTGTCCAGGTCGAGCCTTCCCTCGAGGGCAAGCTGTGTGAAAGGTGCCGCGGTAAAATCAAGTTCCCAGGCAGCCGCAAGTGAATCCGTTTCACGCCCGGTCTTCACCGGCGCCACTTCCAAAAGCACGCGATAAGGGAGTTCCGGCACCGCCCACTCGGGAGATTTGATGCCAGCCTCCCGTGCCGGCACGGCATCAGCCCAGACGAAGCTTGCCCACTCACTCACGCCGGAGACGCCGCCGGCCATTGAGGAGTCTCCAAACAGCACGCGATTCAGATTGAGGCCCTCGGGTGAGTTCAGGGCGGTCGCCAATACAGGCGTCGCTGCGTCATCGACGAACAGGCATGCTCTCGCGCCGCGCAGATCGATCCAAATGCGGTACGTGTGGAAGCGGGTGGCGTCCAACTTGTGGAATAATCCGTAGCCGGGGTCGAACGACACTGCATCCTTGCGCAGGAAGAGCTGGCAGCCCGTCCGCGGCGCACTGCCACCGAGCCAGATCTCCGCCGCTGAGTGGTTTTCCACGGCATCACGGCTCCGGTCCAACACGCGCACGCGGAACGTCACGACCTTGTCGCGGCCTCCATCCCAGGCCGACGAACGGTCGTCGATGTAATAGGCCCCGCTGGGCTCGAGGCGCAGCGTACCATCCCCCATCACCTTTCCGCCGCCCGCGTGCACCTTCCACTCGGGCACGGCGTTCGCCGGGTCCTGCTTGCCCGTCCAGCCTGTTGTCTGCCCGGTCTCCGGCGCGCGAATGGCCGCAAGCTCCTGCTTGAGTTCCGCATTCGGATCGGCGAGCAGCCAGTCCACGTTGAAGCGTCCGGCGACGATTTCACGACCGCCGTCCGACCGTTCCCGCTGCCAGACCGCGATCAACGTCCCATCCGGCGCCTGGACGCAGCCGGGGTACGACACCTGCAGTCCGGGCGAGGTCGCAAGCTGCCGCGGCGGGGTCCACGACTGTGCGTTGTCGAAAGAGGCCGCGGCACACAGGGGCCAGCGCGCGGTTGGCGAGTTATTCCAGACGACCAGCACGCCCGGCTTCTCGCCCTTAAACGCACAGAGGGCCGCCGGTGCGTTGTGGCTGGTGAGCGGGCTCGGCTGCGGCATGGACCATGTCCGCCCTCCGTCGCGGCTGCGCGCTTCATACAGCTTCGTCACGCCCGTGCGCAGCAGCGTGTACAGGGTCCCATCGCCGAGCTCGACGACCGCCGGCTCGTCCACGCCGTTGATCGCGTGGGTCCGTTCCGTGATCTTGCGGTCGCGCGTGCTGATGTCCTCACCGGCCTTCCAGGTCAGACCCTTGTCAGTGGAGATCATCATCCCGGTGAGGTACTCCTGCTGACCTTCCGATTGGAGCTTGCCATCCTTCTCCAGGTTGGCATCCCAGGCGTAGCCCCAGAGTGCGGTCCCGTCACGCAGCACGATACCCCGGTGGATCTTGCCGGCCGTGTAGCGATGCGGCATCGGCACCTCATACGGCTTCGACCAGGTCCGGCCGTTATCGTCACTCCGGACGGCCACCGTGCGCGACGTGGAGATGAACTGCGCGTGTGTCGGCGGCACTGTGGTGGACATAACCAGCAAGCGATCGCCGATGACCATCGTGTGCGGATCCCAGTCGGGTTCGTTGGGGGAGTCGATGAGCACCGTCGGCTCGTTCCAGGTTCGGCCGTTGTCGGTTGAGAACGTGCCCATCACAACGGCTTTGTTCCGCGTGGCCTTCTCGTCCTGAACCGAGTAGACGCAAATCAACCGTCCGTCGCCGAGTCGATCCACGGTCGGGTATGCGTTGTGCTTGTGCCGTGACGCCGGGGCAACCACGACCTCCTCGAACATCGGAGCGGCCAGGGCGTCGAGAGCGAGGAACGAGGTCAGGACAGCGGCCAGAAGTCTCATACCATTTCTCCAATCAACATGGGGCACTGATCTGTACAGGACAGGCTGCCTGCAACCAGCTGCGATCCTACCC
This sequence comes from uncultured Planctomycetales bacterium, assembly GCA_964548565.1. GTDB lineage: Bacteria > Planctomycetota > Phycisphaerae > UBA1845 > PWPN01 > CAYLLT01. Next base: position 4,752 of record CAZJTF010000030.1, read on the forward strand.
ACCCGAGGCGTCGCGCTGCTGCAGAGCGACGGCCACACCTTTTGCGTAGCCGCTTTTGAGGAACGAGTTCTCATAGAAGCAGCAGTACCCGTAAGCAGTCTGAAGCAGGAGGTCCGGGTCGCCGTCCGAGTTGAAATCGACCACGACCACCGGCCCGCCGGCACCATAGGGTGCTTTGCTGAGGGTCAAGCGCTGCGGCGTGTCGAACGGCACGCCGGATCCGCTCTCCCGGGCCAGCACGACAAAGGCGTTGTCCGCATCGGATGCCACGACGACATCGAGACGCCCGTCCGTGTTCCAGTCCGCCGCGTACGGAGCGGCACGGGTGTTCAGCTTCGCGATCTGGACCCCCGCCTCAAACCGCGGCGCGTTCCCAAGGCTGGTCTTCTTCGCCTGACGGAAGTAGTGCACCACTCCCAGCGTGTTGGCGCTGACCAGATCCGGGAGTCCGTCCTTGTCAAAGTCGCCGACGGCGTAAGCAGCCCGTGCGCCCTGCAGGGCATCAAATCCTTCCAGCCCCTCGCCCACGGTCATCGGCTTGCCGTCCGCCAGCGTCAACTGCACACCGGCCGGGTCAAACTTCGGCTGCGGCGCGGTGCCGGTGTTGCGATGCCACCAGCAGTGCCCCGCGTGGTCGGCGTCCATGTAGTCGATCCGCCCGTCGGCATCCAGGTCGTACAACCGCGGGTAACGCCAGTCGTCGCCGATGCCGGAGAGGTGCGAGATCGCGCCCTGTCCGGCCAGCACGGAGATCGGCTGTGCGTAGATTCCGGGGCTGCCGCGCCCGAGGTTTCGGGCAATCATGGGAGCGCTCACGCAATCGAGCAGCCCGTCCCCGTCCCAGTCCAGGAACTGATTGGCCGCCAGAGGGGCATTGCCCCATTCACTCGGCAGCGCCGTCTGGTGCGCTTCGAAGAGAGGCTCTGCGGCGGAGCCGATGTTCCGATACAGATAGATCTGCGTCCCGGCGCTCACGACGAGATCCAACTTTCCATCTCCCGTCCAGTCGATCAGCCGCGGAGTCGCCAGGGCGGAACGAGGGAACTCACCTTTGCGCGGGAAAGCCAGCTTGTGCAGCCTCGGTGCGGAGCGCGTCCCGTCATTCCGGTAGTAGTGAAGGAAGTTCTCCGCCGAGGAAGAGTCCCCTCCGCCCTTGGTCATTGGCATGCAGCCGGTGATCAGGTCCAGATCGCCGTCGGCATCGATGTCTCCCACCGTCGGGGCCGCCGCCCAACTCACGTCCAGCGGTTCGCTATCCGCTTCGATCGGCCCCACCAGTTTGAGCCGCGGATCGTGCCCCTTGCCGGCGAGATTCTCGAAGAGGAAGATCCGGCCGGTAACGTAACCGCCCGCCAGGAGGTCCACGTCGCCGTCCGCGTCCCAGTCGACGCTCTGCAGCACCGGGTAGTAGTCGCGTGTGTACTTGTAGTAATGCTCGGTTTCGGGCGATGGCTGACAGGGCACGTGCAAGGGCTCGCCGTCTTCGGTCCTCAGCAGCCCGGCATACGCGTACGCCGGCCGCGTGGCGGTTCCTTTGTTGCGGTACAGCAGAACGCGGTTCCACTCGCCGCCCACAAGCAGGTCAAGCCGTCCGTCGCCGTCCCAGTCCGCAGCATGGGGCGTCGCGCTCCAGCCGACGTCCATGGGCATGCCGTCAGCAGTCCTGACGAGCCGCGAGAATGGGAAACGCGGCTCCCCGGGCCGGCCGCGATTGGGATACACCACCACTCCGCCGCGCCCGCATCCCACCAGCAGGTCAAACAGGCCGTCGCCGTCCCAATCCAGCACGTCCACCCGCGAATGGATCAGACCGGTTGTCGATTCGCTCTGCGGCTCGCAGCGATGTAAGCCGTCTCCGAGCCAGCCGCGCGGCTCAACCTTCTCGGGAGATGTACCGGCAGGCAGCAGGTCAAAATACACTGCGTACCAGGCGGGCTCAGCACTTGTCCTGTGCACAAACGCGAGGTGGCCGCTGCGCCAGTCACCCACACAATCGTAGAAGTAGCCGAACCGCGGGATCCGGACGTAGTTCAACTTTCCGCCGGTGGAATCGGCGTCGTCCTGGAACTCGGGGAAATCGTAGCCAATACTGTCGTCGTACCAGCGAAAGGGGACGTCGAATTTGCTCCGGCCATACGCGTAGCGGCCCTGCGGCAACGGCTCTCCCGAACTCGGGTCGAAACGTACAACCTGCACCGTCGTTAAATCGGGAAGTCGACCCGGCGCGGCCGCGTCGAGAAGCCGCGCAAAGTCAAGGATCACTTCCGCCGGTCGCTCATCACCCGTACGCACAGGGGAATCCTGCTGCGGATCGATCTGCAGGAGGATCCGGAAGCCGCCTGGGGCTGCCCACGCCGGTGCCGGTGCCGGGACCTTGTCCGCTCCTCCGATTGTCAGGCCGGCGATGATCAACACGGCAAGCTGCATGGCGTCACCTGCTCCTACCACTCGAGTTCGACGTCTTCGAGCGTGGGGTAATTCGACCCGTCCGCCGAACGGAACCAGGCGCGATACTGGACGAAGCGGCCCCCAACGGTCGTGGTGATGTCCTGTCCCGAATCCTCAAAGAAGCTGTCCAGACCCGCCGGCCCGCGCCACGATGCTTCGCTGATCGCATCACCCTGGACGTTGCCCGCCGGTGACCTCGAGGCACAGCGCACCTGGAAGCGCAGGCTGGAACCATGCGGCGTCTGTGCCCTCCATGTGAGTCGCTTCAGCCGGACGTCGGTACCGCAATCGTGCACCGCGCTCGTGTACACGATCTCGTAGCGCCGATGGTAGATGTGTCCCGCATCGACGAACGTGGTCTCGTGTGCGCCGTCTGTCGGCAGTTGCACCTTGCGGTAGTCGCTGAAGCCCTCGGGACCGCCCCAGAAAAGGAAGGAGTGGGCACGGTGGTCTCCATTCGGCATCTTGTGGCACGCCATGGCAATGTCCAGCCAGCCGTCGCGGTTGAAATCGAGCGCCACGTTGCCCGAGCCCGAGTTGGTGAACAGGTCCGTCCGCCGGGCGGCGGAGAAGCCGGTCGGACTGTTGTAATAGATGAAGCTCGCCCACGTGCGATCGCGTTCGGCGTTCGTGTAATTCCCGATGCACACGTCTAGGCGTCCGTCCCGGTCGAAGTCCGCCACGGTTGCCTGGTCCCCTCCAATGCTGGGCAGTGCGATCCGCCGCGACGCATCAAATCCCGTCGGCGAGCCCAGGTAAACGTAGGAGTAGCGGTCGGCGGTGAGCTGCCCGGGATCGCTGTAGTCGAAAATGCAGACGATGAAAACGTCCAGCCAGCCGTCCGCGTTGATGTCCGCGCAGCTCACGCACACCGCACCTTTGTTCGGCACCGGCAGTTCGCTGCGGCGTGTATCCGCGTAGCCTTCCGCCGAACCCCAGAAAATCAGGCACGACTCGCCGGTCAGATTGGTCGCGATGATCTCCAGCCAGCCGTCCTTGTTGAGATCGCCGAGGGTGAGCCCGCGCGGATTATCGATCGTGAGCCAGGTAGCATTCTCCTTCCGGTAGCCGTCTCGCGATCCCCAGAAGATGGGGCACCGGTTCTCCTTCCGCTGTTTGGACGGGTCTTCGACGAGCCCGAGTTGGGTGCAGGCCAGGTCCAGCCACCCGTCGCGGTTCAGGTCGCCGGTCACGATGCCCATCGCGAACTGAGTCGGAATCAAGTCCCGCCGATCGGGCGACCACCCTTTGCCGTCACCCCAGTAAAGATAACTCCCGGCATCACGAAACCGTCCGTACTCGTATGACCCGCAGAAGACCAGGTCGAGATTGCCGTCGATGTTCAGGTCGGCCGCGAAGTGCCCGAACGGGTCACTCGTCGGGATGAGCGTCATGCGTTCCGTACTGAATCGGCCCCGCCCGTCGTTCCAGTAGATGCGCGAGTCCATCAGGCCGACGGTACCATCCGTCGAGTTGATGAAGAGCACGTCGGGGCGTCCATTCCGATCGACATCCCCCACGGCGGACGCCACGGCTCCGAGGGTCGGCAGCGCAATCCGCTCCGATTCCGGAAACGTTCCGTTTCGGTTCATGTAAATGAAAGAGGAGCTGTTGAAACTCTCCGCGCTCCGCTGACAGGCTGCGACAAGGTCAGGCCAGCCGTCCGCGTTTACGTCGGCCACCGTGACGCCCGAGGCGAATCGGGTCCGAAGCTCCGTCGGCTGATCGATGCGAGGACCGCCATCCGCACCCCAGTAAATCCTGGTTGCCGCATCTCCTGTCGCGTTATCGTGACCGAAGCAGGCCACGATCACCTCCGCACGTCCGTCGCGGTTCAAATCGGCGATGGCGGCATCCCGAATCGACGCGTTCGGGAGAGCCAGCGGGTCCCGTCCTGAGAAACCACCCTTTCCATCGCCCGGGTAGACCAGCGCTGTCCCGTCCGGCCTCTCATCCGTCACGACCGCGTCGGCCAGATCGTCGCCATTCACGTCGCCGACTGCGAATCGTCCCGAACCTTTCACTTCGGTCGCCACGGGCGAATTCAGTGCGATGCCTTCTCTCGCGCCCGGGTAGACAAGCAGCTTCGAACCGCTCAGCAGGATGATGTCTTCGCGGTCGTCGCCGGTCACGTCCGCGACCTGGCAGCAGGAAGCAGGTTCACAGTCGATGACCTGGCGCCGACAACGGTCGAATCCTTCCGGCGCGTTGTAGTACACGATGGCGCCGGGCTTGCGCCCCTGGGCAAACAGCAGGTCGCGCAGGCCGTCTCCGTTCACGTCCACGGCGGCCACACTGCGCGAAAAGAGCGTCGGCAGCCGCACCGACCGTCGGCGGGCATACCCGCGCTCGCTGCCGTAGTAGACGATCGCATCGAGCGCGACCTCGTTCATTCCATTGCCGGTCCCGCACAACACCGCATCCGTCCACCCATCCCCGTTCAGGTCGGCCAGGGTGCCGCCGTAGGCGCCATCGTTCAGCAGCATCCAGCGGAAGCGCGGGTCAAAGCCGTCCGGTGTCTGCGTGAAGATGTACGCGGGCGGAGCATGGTTGTTGTCGTGTCCGCACACGAACAGCACGTCATTCGCGCCGTCCCGGTTGTAGTCCCAGCTGTAGATCGTGCGCAGAGTGCCATCGGCTGCGGCGTACAGGTTGACTCCGCCGTCGTCCGACTGGCCTGTGACGAAATCCTCGAAAGAGGTCTGACGCCACGTTCCGCCGCAGGCGGGATTCGTCGGCACGCTTCCGAAGAGCGACAGAAAAACGGCAAAGCATCTCCCGCTCATGGACTTGGCCATGTTTTATCCGCCGTTCACAGGAGAAAGGGCGATCCACCGCCGCGCGACGCGCCTGTCCCGACGGCAGTCGCCTCCGCCGGCAGCGCCGGCGTATTTCAGAGGCAATGCTCCGACAGTTCGGCCGTGTCGTGTTCACACACGATCACGCTGAAGCAACCGAGCGGAATTCCACTGCCGGCTGAGGCGGTGGCCACATGGCGGCATCTGCTGATCCGCCTCAGCCGGGAGCGCACGGTCATCAGTCCGCGCAGGCCGGGTCGGCCGGCGCGTTACCGCTGAAACAACGCTGCAGGAGCCCAAAGTCGTCCTGATCCGCATCGCCGTCAGTGTCGAGGTCCGTCTTCACACACTGCGGCAGGGTCAGCACCGGGACGGCCGGGCCGGCACTGCACTGCACAAAGATGGCCACGTCCTCAAGGTTCACCATGCCATTCGTGTCGAAGTCGCCCGGAATCCGGAACGGATTCGCCGCCTCCTCGAATGCGCCGCTGGCCGTCCCGTAGAGGACGAGCTCGTCGACATCCCAAATGGTGGCCACGTTGCCACCGGCTGTGCGGTAGTCCATCCAGCCGAGGTAATTCACCGCAAGCGCTGCGATCTCGCTGGCGGGGGTTGAGTACTGCTGAAGGCCGGGCACATCGATGTCCAGATCCGGATCCATGCGTCCGAGCAGCGTGCCCGTCGCGCCGTACAGGCCGACACTCAATTTGTTCGTGCTCGGATCAAATCCGACGGCAAGTCTGTAGAGGGCGGTGGTCGCCGAGGGGCCGAGGTTGATCTCCGGACCCTCGAGCTCGCCGAATCCAGTATTGCCGACGCTGCCGAACCCGATGCCGAGCTGGACCATGTAATCCGAGCCCGCCTTCCAGTGCCGCAGGATTGCCCCGCACACCTGCCGGCTTTGATACGGAGGCTCGTCGCCGAGGAAGCCCGCGAACTCCGTGGCGGGTGTGGCGCCGTCGTTGAGTGCACTCCAGTTGAAGGCATACATCCCGCTGAATGCGCGGCACGGCTGAATGGTCATTCCCAGCGGCCGCCCCGACTTGTCCGGCCACCACGTATTGGGGTCGGTTGGGTTGTAGTCCCATACCTCGACGCGCAGTTTGCCGTTGGTCACCGAACCAACCGGGTTCTTCTCCGGGTCGGTGTTGCCGTCACGGAACTCCAAGACACCATCGAACGAGTCTGCGAACGTAGCACGCCAGCCGACGCCACAATCCGTGCCGGTGCAACTGGTGCCTGCCCCGTGGAACAGGCCGCACTGAGCCGCACAGGCTTCCTGTGTCAGGAGGGCGCACGTTCCGTCATTGAGGCAGCAGGCCCCGGGCTGCGGACAGGTCACACCCGCGCAGGTGCTGCCGACACCCTGGAATGTGCCGCTGCAGGTGGTTTCCAGAACTTCACTGCACGTACCATCCGTGCTGCAGCACGCGCCCGGCAGGCGATTCACCGCCATGTACGCGCCCTTTGGCGTGTCGTAAAACGCCAGCGTATCGACCGACCAGACCGCCGGCACGTCTTGCCCGGCCAGAGAGGCGACACCCTGGTAGTCGCTCCACCCCAGGTGATCCACCGCCAGCGTGTGCACGTCAGCGCCGAGCTTGACGCCCAGATTTGCACTCTGGCTACCCAGAAGGCTTCCCACCGCGTCGAACAACTGGACGACCGCGACCTTTGTCGCGCTGTCGTATCCGATGACCAGCTGCAGATCGCGGTTGATCGCGTTCGGCCCGAGGTTGATCGACGGCCCAAGGGTGTAGCTCCAGCTGCCACTGGCGCCTGCTCCAACCGCAAGCGCGACCCAGTAGTCGCCATTTGCATCCTTCCAGTGCGTGAAGACGGCCGTCACATTCTGCCGGGTGAACGCACCGCCGCTCGCGGTCGACCCGATAAATCCCGCCATGTCAAAGAGTCCGTAACCACTCACCAGGTTGCCCTGGTAGAGATCAGTCCAACGGAACTGATACAGTGCACTGAAGGAATCACACTCTCCGAATGTGCTCCCGAGGGGTCGGCCGGCCTTGTTGACGGTCGGCGCGACGACATCGTAATTTGTAATCTGCAGCCGGCCCTCGGCGGCCGTTCCGATCTTGGGAAGCGCGGCGTTCTGCTCCTGTACCACCACCACTCCGTCCGCATCCGCGTCGAACGTCGCCTTCCAGACTTCGCCGATGGGCGGCGCGCAGCTTGCCCCGGTGCACGTCGTTCCTTCACCCTGGAAGACGCCGCAGCACTCTTCGGGGAGTGTTAACTGGCAGGTCCCGTCCGACAGGCAGCAGGCGCCCACCTGAGGGCAGCCCGTCGTCGAGCATTGCGTGCCCACTCCGTGGTATTTGTCAGCGCAGGCTGTCGGGAGCGTGTCACTGCAGGTTCCGTCGGGGTGGCAGCACGCACCGGTGCAGACGGCACTCGCACAGCTCGTCCCGGGGCCGGACCAGGTGCCGGCGCAGTTCGCGAAGGTCGTGTCCGCGCACGTGCCGCCGCCCGCGCAGCAGGCGCCGATCGGAGCAGTCAGCTCGTCGAAAGCGCCCGTGGACGTGTCGAAGTATGCCAGCTCGTCCACCTGCCAGCGATCCTCGGTTCCCGCGCCGTAGCCCCAGAACCGCCAGTCCGACCAGCCAACGTAATCGACGGCCAGCGAGCCAATCTCGGCGGCCGATCCCCCATACGTCAACAACCCCGGCACGTCGGTGTCCAGATCGGTATCCATGCGCCCCAGCTGGTTGTTGATGCTGTCATAGAGGCCGATGCTCAGAACATGCGTGCCCCCGTCAAAGCCGATCGCCAGCTTGAAGGGAGGTGCGCTCGGATTCATCACCGCGCCCCGCAGCCCGAGATCCACGACGGGCCCCCAGAGCTCGCCCTCGTCAGACGCGCCGACCGTGTTGAACCGAACGGCGATCTGGACCATTGCATGGCTGTCGGGATTGTCCCGATTGGTGGTCCAGTGCTTGAGAAGCGTGCCGCAGATCTGACGGTTCTGGTAGGCAGCCGAGCTCCCCAGAAAACCAACGAATTCATAGGCCGGGGCGTCGTTCAGGGTCCACAGCGCCGTGTAACTCCAGTTGAAGATGTAGAGCGCGCTGAACGAGCTGCTGCCCCCCAGCGTCGCCCCGAGCGCGCGTCCACCCTTGTCGCCGCTCGCGCTGTCTGCCGCATTGTCCTTGGTGTGGACGGCCAGCTTGCCGTTCAGCGCTCCTTCGATCAGGGCCGCCGAATTGCCGTCCTTGAATTCAATGACCCCGTCTGCATCGACATCGAACTTTGAACGCCAGACCTCGGCTGCCAGTCCCGGGTCGGCGACCGTCAGCAGCAAACCCAGGATCACGCTTCCTCGCCACATCAGTTGTCTCCTTCCCTCGGTTTTGCCCGGCACCAACCCCGCTGACGAGGTGGGCCGCGCACCCTGCGACGCTTGTTGAGATCTATCACACGAACCGAACGACATCAGAACGTCGTCGAACTGTTGTTCTGCAAACACACCTGCGGGATCGCCTCGGCCGTCGGCCGTTCTCCTCTTTATCCCGCACAATCCGGATCTGCCGTGACGAGCCCGCCGGCATAACACCGCTGAAGCCGGCCGAAGTCGTCCATATCGACATCCCGGTCGCCGTCCAGATCCGCATCCTCACACGCTGCGTCCACGTGAACGTCGGCACCCAACGCACAATTGACGAAATGCACCAGATCACTGCCATCCACGTAGCCATTGCGGTCGAAATCCGCCGGCGCTCTTCGCGGCCGCTGAACTTCCGTGAATGCGCCCTGTGCCCGGCTGAAGAAGATGAGCGTATCCACTTGCCACACGGTGGGCAGATTGCCGCCATTCTGCCGGTAATCCATCCAGCCGAGATGATTCACCACCAGCCCTCCGATCTCTTGCTCCGGAGTGCCGGGACTCTGCAAACCAACGACGTCCGTGTCCAGATCGGGATCCAGCCTTCCCAGGAGGTTTCCGCTCGCGTCGAAGAGTCCGACGCTCAGGACATGCGTGACGCCATTGTATCCGATTGCGAGCTGGTAGGTGTTCGGTGTCGGGTTCACGCCCAGGTTGATGGTGGGGCCCCATCGCGTGCCGAACCACGTGTAACCCACCGAACCGAACCCGATCCCCAGATCCACGCGGTAATCGGGACCGCTGCGGTAGTGCCGAAGCAGCGCACCGCAGACCGGCCGTGTCTGGTAGGGCAACTGATCGCCCATGAAGCCGGCAAACGCGAAGGCGCCCGCGGGGCTCTCGCTAAGTGCGGTCCAGCGGAATACATACAGCCCACTGAACGAGTCGCCGCCGGTCAGATTGAGCCCGAGCGGGCGCCCGACCTTGTCCGGCTTGAAGTCATTGGGATCCACGGGATCGTAGTCCCACGTCGTAATCTCCAGTGAACCACTCGCAACCGCTCCGACCGGCGTGTGCTCGGGATCCGTATCTCCATCCAGGAATTCCAGCACCCCGTCAGGCGTGCCGTCATTGAAGGTGGATCTCCAGATTTCGCCCGTGACCGCTGAGCAGTCCGACTGCTGGCAATCGGTGCCGCCTCCCTGCCATGCACCCACACATGAAGCCTCTAGAGAGCGGGAACATGAACCGTCCGTATGGCAGCAGGCGCCGGGTTGCGCACACTGGGTCACCGCGCAGGACACGCCCTCGCCGTGCCATGTGCCGGAACAGGTGTCGCCGGGCACCTCGACGCAGGCTCCGTCCGACAGGCAACAGGCCCCGGGCTGCGGGCAGCTGACCTGCGCGCAGGCAATGCCGGCCCCTCGCCAGTTCCCCGGGCACTGGAGCGCAGTCGTACTGCTGCAGCTTCCGTCCGATTGGCAGCAGGCGCCCGTCGGCGACGAGCCGTTGCGATTCTCATATGCCAGGAGAGTGCCTGCACGGTAGCCGTGTTCCACAAAGGATCGCTCGATGTATCGCGTGTACCCGTACTGATCGAGCAGGATGTCTTCATCGCCATCCCTGTTCCAGTCGCCGACGAACAACATCGGCCAGCCCCACGCCTTCCCCAGATCAATCCAGGTCGGCCCCGAGAAGACGGGTGTGCCTGCCTGCGCCGAGTTGACGTAGAGGTAGACCTGGTCGCCGACTGCCGACGCGTATGAGACGAGCAGGTCATCCCAGCCGTCGCCGTTCCAGTCGATCGCCTGCGCGCTGAGCCGTGTCGCCACCGGCCGCCCCACGATCAGCGGCGGCTCGAAAACAACGGCGCCACCGGGCGGCCGCAGGAAGAGCCGGATGTACCCGTAGGTATCGCCCACCACCAGGTCGCGCCACCCGTCGTGGTCGAAATCTCCCGGGGCAACGACGGTCCGGGCACCCTGGAGCTCGTCGAAACCGCCCCCGCCACCCACCGTGCCCACGCGAAGCGGCTCGCCGGTCGTGAGCTGCAGCCGGTAGCCAATGGCATCAATCTGTGGGCTCCCGGGCGTGCCCTGGTCGCGGTGAAACCAGACGTACCCCTGATGGTCGCCCACAAGGATGTCGCGCAGCAAGTCGTTATCCATGTCGGCAAAGGCCCGGTAGTCCCAATGATCGCCGCTGGGGCTGGCGTGATAGATGGCTGCCGCTCCGGGAAGTGGGATCGTCGTGCCGAACAACCCTGGCGCGCCGGTGCCGGTGTTGAGTTGAACGGCGGTCCCCGTGAAGAGGTCCGGCCAGCCGTCACCGTTCTGATCCACAAGCTGGCTGATGGGCAGGGGCGCGTTCCCGCGGGGAAAGCCCGTCTGCGGCGTTGCGGCGTTGTAGAGCGGCGCCCGGGGCGTTCCGATGTTTGGCAGCAGCAGAAGGCTGCCCATGCTGCTGACCACGAGATCCGGTCTGCCGTCAAGATTGAAGTCGACTGGACGGGGTGTACCCAGCAGTCCCAACGTGAACTGCCCCTGCTTAGGAAACGGACGCCACACCAGTTGGGGTGACGTGCGGGTGCCGACGTTCTCGAAATACCAGAGGAAACGCTCCGGGTCGGAGAGGTCGCCGCCCCCCTCAGTCATCTGCATGGCCCCGCTCATGAGATCCAGGTCCCCATCGCCATCAAAGTCCGCAGCCGTGGGGGCGGCGCACCACGTCACGTCGAGATCCACGGGACTCCCACCGGACGGCGGGACCGCTTTCAGGGCACCACGGAAGAGCAGTTGAGGCTCGATGTTGGGCGAGGCCGCAACGTTCTCGTACAGCCAGACCCTCCCCGTGATATATCCGCCTAGGAGCAGGTCGCGATCACCGTCTCCGTCCCAGTCGACCACGTCTGGCACCGGGTAATAGTCACGTGTGAAGATCGCGTTGCCGGGATCCTCCTCGCACGGAGACGCCGGCGCACTGATAGCCTGCCCCTGCGCCTTGAGCAGGCCCATCCGACGGAAAACGGGGGCCTGGCTGGTTCCCTCGTTGCGGAAATACAAGACGACCCCGGCCATTTCGGCCCCGACGATCAGATCAAGCTTCCCGTCGCTATCCCAGTCGACGACCCGCGGCGCTGAAGACCATCCGACGTCGAGCGGTGCACCTTGCACGTCGAAGAGGAGCTTTGCGTAGCGGAAGGAGGGGTTCCCGGCCAGGCCGACGTTCGGATAAAAGAGAATCGTGCCGGTGGCGTTCCCCCACACCAGGTCGAACAAACCGTCACCGTTCAGATCGGCCGTGTCCACGCGCCCGTGGATCGTGGGGGCAAACTGCGTCGCCCAGGTCGTACAGCGGTTGCCACCGTCGCCGAGAAAACCGGCCGGTGCAGGTTGAGAGGGAATCCCACCAGGAAGTCCGTCGAAGTAGATCGCATAGTACGAGGGCGCCGTGCCGTCTTGCGTGTGGACCCACGCCAGCTTGCCCCGGCGGCTTTCGCCGAGCGGATTGAAATAGCGGCCCCCGCCCGGCATGTAAACAATCGGCGTCCCTTCGCCCTGAGTGTCGTTGGCGTTGCCCGCTCGATCGGGAAACTGCCACGGAACCGTGTCGTCGTAAAAGCGCAGCGGCCGCTCGCCATTAGTGGTTGCGTACGCGTTGCCCGCATACGCCAGAACGGCGCCTGTTTCCGGTGCATAACGCACGACCTGCAGACTCGACAGGTCAACCGGCTGCTGACCCAGATATGTCGTGAAGTCGACGTCCACCCGCGCGACCAGTTCATCCGTTGTTCGCGGCAGTCCGGCAAGCGGGTTGACACGCACCAGCAGACGATGCTGACGGAGCGAGGTCCATGTCGGCGGCTGCGAGGTGTCGGACAGTGCCGCCGCCATCGCACCATCGGCAGTATTGAAGAAGGCGAGGACATCCGCCTGCCAAACACTGCGGATCGCCTGCCCCGCATCGGAGGCGACGCCGGTGTAATCCGACCATCCCAGGTGTGAGAGGCTCAGGCTGTTGACGAACGTGCGGGCGGGACAATCACCCGCGGCCAGGTCCGCTTCTCTCCGCGCAAGCTCGTCACCCGCCGCGCCGAGCAGCACCAGTCGCAGCGTTTTCTGCTGACTGGCTCCGCTGTACGCAACGACCAGTTGCAGGTCCCGCCCGACCAGGCTTCCATCCATCTTCACCCACGTGCCGGTTCCGTACCACCACTGGCCGGAGCCGATCCCGTTGCCCCCAACGGCCAGATTCAGCCGCAGCCAATCGATGCCCTCCGGATCGCGGTAATGATTGATGGCTGCACCCAGCACTTGACGTGTGAAGTCGGTGCTCCCCGGGTCAAAAAAACAGACGAGATCAAACGCCCCGTAGCCCTGGAGCGCGGCCCCGGTCCAGAGTTCCGACCATCGAAAGCGATACAGGGCGCTGAACTCCTCCCCTCCAGTGAGCGTGACGCCCAGGGGACGGCCGGCTTTGTTTGCGGCCAGTCCGGTGAGCTGGTCAAAGTTGTTGACGGTGAGGCGTCCGTCCTCGGCTGCCCCGACCTTGGGCAGAAGCACCTGGTTGGGCGTGGCCAGAGTGAGGACACCGTCCGGTCCCGTCGCGAAATCCGATCGCCACACTTCGGCGCCGCAGACACCGGAAGCGGTGATGTACAGGATCACGAGGCCAGTCGACAGCCTCTCCACGTATGATCGCCCTCCCAGTGTCGTCGACCGGCCGACGTATGGCAGATTCGGGCCTCTGGGTGGATCCCGCGCGAGTGAGCAGGCATAACCAGACATGTACGTGCCTGCGGGACCCGGTCGCACCGGACTCAAACATGATTCGCGTTGCATTGTACATCGGCATTGTTCTACCGCAAGTACTTTTCCGAGGAGATCGACACGGCCATCGATCGCGCGGCGTCCGTCGCCGCATCGGGGACGGCGACGGCGCTCTCCAGGCGACGCAAGCAAGTTTTGCGAACTTAAGATTATTCAGGAAAGTAACTTAAAACTTAAGAAGCGGCTGGAGAGAGGCCACACGATGAGTACTGATTTCCTGCGAGTCGCCGTCCAGTTTGTAAGGAGTGCCCCGCTCCATTAAAGTACTTGACTGTAGACATACTCGGGTGTAACCTTCGTGCATCCGACACATCCTTCGGCCGGCTGATGAACCCAGGTCTGTGCTGCCGGCTCTGGTGACCCACGCAAGAGGCGTCCGGCCTCGTGGAGCGAAAACGAAATGCCACCTTGCCAGATCCGACTGGATGGATACAGGCTTCGGCGAACGGGCTTCACTCTCATCGAAGTACTCGTGGTCGTCGCCATCATCGGCCTCCTCGTGAGCATCCTGCTCCCCAGCCTCGGGCGCGCACGGGAGAAAACCCGCGAACTGAAGTGCTTGAGTAATCTGGCGCAGTACGGAAAGGCGGTGGGCTTCTACCTGAACGACACCCGAGATTTCATCCCACCCTACTACGCCCATGCCAAGGGCGCGCCGTACTGGTTCCAGTACCTCCCCTTCAAATACCTGGGTAAAGTGGTTGACATCACGATCTGCCCGTCCGACAACCTGGTCGAGCTGGAGGATGGCGGAAAACGCGGGCCTTTCCCCGCGTATCCCACGGGGGCAATGACCGTCTACTGGAGTTATGCGATGAACCCGCATCCTCCCAAGAACGGCAGACCCGTCCTGCCGCGGAACGATCCCGTGCTCTATTACAAGCTCATCGCGGCGGAAGTGACCGCTGGCTACGACATCGTTCGCTTCAACCCGGGCAAGATTACGCTGATCAAGTGCCCCCCGTCACAGTTCGGGTATGTCATGGAGTCGGCATCGCCGGGCCTGCTGGATCCGGTGCCGTATGGCTACCCCCGCAAGTACTGGCGGACTGATCACGGGCCGGCCAGGGACAAGATGAATGTGCTGATGGGCGACGGCCACTCCGAGTCACGGTTCATCAAGACAATTCTGCCCCTCGAGAACTACGGTGCCGACCAGAAGGTGACCCGCCCGACCAAGGACTGGACAGGCAAGTTCAAGGCATTCTGGTACGGAGCGCCCGACGTGACCGGTCCGGTGAGGTACTGAGCTGCCTGAAACACTGAGGGAATAGTGCTATGCGGAGCTATTCCTCGTCGTCGTGCCGTATACTGAAACAGACGCGATTGCCGCGCAGCGTCTTTCGCTTCCTGGAGTTTGACGCGTGACAACAGCCGTCCGCAAGACGCTGGGAGACCTTCAGAACCACCGCTTCGCACCAAAGTATGTGGAACTGGCTCAGGCCTTGCTGCTGCAGATCGCCCGGGAGGGGATGCGCCCGGGCGACCGCCTCGGCACCGAAATCGAACTCGCCGGCAAATACGGGCTCAGCCGCGTGACCGTTCGCCAGGAGCTGGCGATGCTGGAGAAGGACGGTTACATCCTGCGCGAGAAGGCACGCGGCACGTTCGTTAAGACGGCAGTGGATCAGGCCCGACAGCTCGAGCTGATCCGGGGGGACGTTGTGGTGATCTGCTCGAACGAGCAGGCCAGCCACATGGAGGACGACCTCGCGTTTGCCACCGTTCTCAGGTCCATGGAACGGACGCTTGCCAGGCAGGGCTTCAACGTCCAGATCATGGGCATCGGAGAGGACGAAAAGGCCGACCGGACCAGGCTCCTGAAGCTCGGACAGCGCCAGGACGTGCAGGGCATCTGCACGATCGGTCCGTGCCTCGAGCGATACCAGGACCTGCCTTTCAATATCCCCGTGGTTACCTCCTGCTGCCCCTGGTCCGAGCGGCGTCCTCTCGTTCGGCAGGACGTCCGTGAAGTGTGTTTCGAGTGCGCGCGGCACCTGCTCTCCTGCGGGCACGATCACATCGCCGTCCTGTGCGGGCCGTGGATCGATCAGGCCGGCTTTGCGCTCTTCGCCCGCGGCTACATTGAAGCGTTCGAGGCAGCCGGCAAGCCCTACCGCCGCAATCTGCTGTATCACGCAGATCCCGGCGAATCGCTGCACATTCTTGCCCGGCAGATCCTCACCGGGGCGGATCGCCCCTCCGCCATCATCGGCGAGAACTGGCGGATCTGCAGAATTGTGCTGTCCCTCGCCCAGGAGCTGGGATTGCGGATTCCCGACGATCTCTCGCTCATCGGGTATGGGCAGAATGTCCTTCAGATCATCTCGCCCGTGGCGATCACGGCCTACGTGCCCGACACAGAAGGAATCGGGGCGGCCGTTGCACGCGTGCTCGTCGACATCACCGACGGTCGCACGGTCTCCAACGAACCGATCGCCGTCCCCGGAAAGCTGATCGATCGAGACTCGGTTCGGGTCCTCACGTCCAGTTGACCGTGACTGGCGTGGAATGCTCGAAAAGGAACGCAACAGAATCGATTCGGTGAACGCAGCGGCACCCAGCCACATGCACGCGCCCGTCGCCGTGACTGCGCACTACTCCTGTGCGCAGGCGGTGTTGGCCGGCACCCCCGGACCGCTCGCGCACGCCTTGAACGCCATGAATTCTGTCGCATCAATAGCGCCGTCGGCGCTGTGATCGAAGCAGTGGCACGCGCCGCTGGAACGCCTGCCGGGGCCCGTGTAGCAGCCCTGGAAGACGGCGAAGTCGTCCATGTCCACATCGCCATCACGGTCCGCATCGGCAAACGGGCGCGAACAGACCACGGTGTTCCCGATATCGAACCGGACGAGCGACCACTGCGAATCGGAAGCAGCGACGCCCCGGTCGATGTCGCCGAAATCCAAGCGCGTCACCCCTGCGACCTGGAATTGCTGGCCGCGCGCCCGCTTGCCGATCGGCATGCCGTCGATGAAGTAGGTTACACCACCCGCACCGCTGTTGGCCCCCGGCTCGTAGAGGATCTGGTACGTGTGATAGCCCTCGCCGGGATCAACAGCGCTCAACCGCTGCCCCGGCTGGGCATTCGCGTCAATGACCCAGACGCCGCGGGCGTCCGATGTGCCGGTCACGAGATGCAGGTTCCACCAGTCGCCCCGCTCAATCACCCCGAATGATGCATCGAATACGCTGGTGGCCACGTTTGCTTTGACTCGAGCCGTGTACGTCCAGCCCCGTACGCCCGTGGTCACCGCCGGATCAATCGCCATCAGGTAGCGTTGCGCCGCGCCGGCGTTGCCAACGGTGCGCCAGAACTCCTCGCTGTCGCGGCCGCCACCGACCGAGCCGCCAATGCCCGTGAAGTCATCCAGCGTCCACGACTCCGTCGTCGGATCGGTGGCCCCCTTGTGCTCGAAGAGCGTTATCTGCGGCGGGCGGATCGGATGCTGGCCGGTCTCGAACTTGACCAACGACCACTGCGAGTCGGAGGGAGCGCTGCCCCGGTCGATATCGCCGAAGTCAAGCCGCGTCATGCCCGGCACGTGGTAGCCCTGGCCGCGGGCACGCGTGCCGATCACTTCTCCGTCGAGGTAGTACGTCACGCCGCCGGTTCCACTGTTCGCGAGCGGATCGTAGACGATCTGATACGTGTGGTAACCGCTCCGCGGATCGACCGGGCTCAACCGCGGACCTTGATTAGCCCCCGTGTCGATCAGAAACGCGCCGATACTCTCCGGCGTCTCGCCGGCAACGAGATGCAGACTCCACCAGTCGCCGCGCTCGATCACGCCGAAAGCTGCCTCGAACACGCTGAGGGCCGAACTCACCCGTGCGCGCACCGTGTACGTCCACCCCGACGGGTCCATCGTGACCTCGGGAGTCAACGTATAGAGGTACCGCTGGGCTCCCCCGGCGTTGCCCCGCGTCCACCAGTGCGGCTCGGTGGCGGTGCCCGGCCCGACGGTTCCGCCAACGCCGGTGAAGTCATTGCGCTCCCACCCTTCCGTCGCGGGATCCGTCGCCCCCTCGTGCACGGCGATCACGCCGTCCCGGATGGTGAGTTGGAACGCACCTCGCGCGCCACCGGAGCCCGCCACGCGAATCGGATAGGTGCGCCCCTTCTGGACCGGGAGATTGACGCACGAGGCGACCCCGCCGCACGGATCGCCCGGACAGTTGTCGTTGCAGGCCAGTTCCGTGCCGCCGCAGGTATCGAAGACGCTCAGTACGGTGTCGAACATCGATCCGCACGTACTCAGGCGAAGGATACCGTCGGTGCCAGCCGTGTACGCGTACCAGACGTCCGGCCCCACCGGTGGCGCGCCGCACGCGCCTTCAGCGTCGGCAGTGGCGGTCAGGGTCGAATCGGACCTGGTTCCGCGTATCACCGGAGCGGCGGTTGCACACGTCTCGTTCACTGGCGCTCCGCAGGCGATCTGCAGCGTGAAGTCCTGACCGTCGGAATCATCCGTCGCGACGCGGATGACATAGGTCTGCCCTGCGTTGACGTCGAACTGCAGGCACGCACCGGTCTGGCTGCAAATGCGGGAGCCGCACGACCGTTCGCAGGCGATTTCGGTCAGCGCTTCGCAGGTCCCGGAATACACCGCGAGACGCATGTTCGCGCCCGCACCGCAGGCGGCGACAACCGCCGTTCCCGTGCAGTTCGCCATCCAGGTGAACCAGACATCCGGCCGCGTATTAACCTGCCCACAGAGAGAGGGTCCCCCTGGTGCTGCAAACGCAGTGGTCCCTCCGACAAAGCCCTCCGTGGCCGCAAGCGCCTGAGAGCACTCGTCGGCATCCAGCCGCCAGTGGACTCCGATCAGCGAAGGGGTTTCGCCCGGCTGGTCGGCCTCGTAGGCAACGGTCCAGATCGAGCCGTCCGCGACCTGGATCGACGCTGGGTAGCCGATGTCGCCGCTCCACGCCTCAGTCAGACGGATCTCGTGCTCGACATCCCACGTCTCCCCGTCATCCCGACTGATGCAGGCATACTCGCCCAGCGGGTCCCAGCGTTTTGCATAGGAAACGAGCAGCCATCCATTGCCCAGGCGGATGATATGCGGCGGATAACCCTGAATCGGCGTGCGATGCGGAGTCGACCAGGTGAGCCCGCCGTCGTCACTCTCGGACTGGATCAGCCGCTGAGGTGAGTTGTTGTCGCGGAACATGGCGATGAGCCGGCCGCTCGGGAGTTCCACCATCTGTGGCTCATCGTACGAGAGCATGAGCGCGTCGGCCGGAACCGGAAAGTGTGAGATAAGGCGCCAGGTGAGGCCGTCGTCATCGGAAGCGGCAATAGAGACCTTGTGCGGCGAACCGGCCGGCGGTCCGTTGTAGTCCATGGGGATCGTGTGTGACGAGTGTGGCTCCAGGCCGAGATACAGCAGCCGTCCGCTGCGGAGCTGAATGGGCCCATGCGGTGTGGTGACCGGCGTACGGATCGGATCTCCCCACGTGAAGCCGCTGTCCACCGAGCGTACGATGTAATGCCCCTGCAGCGGCGTCCAGTAGGGTGGCCCCGTAAACCAACTCACGATCATTGTCCCGCGGCTGGTCCGCAGGATTCCGGAGTCACGATCGTCGATGGGAGAATCGAAAATGGTGATCGGTCCGCCCCAGGTTTCGCCGCCATCGGTGCTGCGAACCATCTGCTCCTTGCCGTCCTCCGAGACGTGCGCCGAACGGTCGCCTGAAAAGACGGCGATCAGATCACCGTTCGGAGCCTGCGCGATGCTGGGCCATCCGATGTACCGACCCACCTGCTTGCAGAGAACCTTGCGACTGAGGATCCGGGCGGAAGGCGGCCCTCCCACGACCGAGCCATCACCAATCGCGAGAAAAGCGATGACCAACGTCAGACCGCCGCGTCTCACGCAACGCCCACCCATCCGCCGTTCCTTTCCACACGAGGACGCAGACAAGACGGGCCGCCCCGCGCATTGGGAGCGGCCCGCCTGGTGACTTATTTATGACTTCACTCCCTCTCGACTGCAACAACCTTGTCTCAATCCCCACATGCCGGGTTCGCGGGGATAGCCGGCCCGCTGCGGCATGCGGTGAACTTCAGGAAGTCGTCGTTGTCAACGCCTCCGTTGCTGTTCCGATCGAAGCACGAGCACCCGTCGGCAATGCCAAAGGAGATTCCGGTGTAGCACCGCTGGAACTCGCCGAAATCGTCCATATCGACGTCTTTGTCGCCATCAACGTCGGCAAACGGCTTCGGGCACACCGCGGTGCGGCCGATCTCGAATCGCACGAGCGACCATTGCGAATCGGACTCCGCATTTCCGCGGTCGATGTCTCCGAAATCGAGCCGGTACAACCCGGAGACGCCGCCGCTGAAATTCTCACCCCGGAGCCGGGTGCCGATCGCGGCTCCATCCATGTAGTAGGTTGCCTGGCCCTGACCTCCACCACCGTTCGGATCGAATACAATCTGGTAGGTGTGGTAGTCCGTGCCCGGATCGATCGGGCTGAGCTGCGGGCCGGTGCTGGCGTCAGGGTTCATCAGGAAGACACCAGTCGTCTCCGGCGTTCCTCCACGCAGGAAGTGCAGTTGCCACCACTCCGCGCCGTCAATGACGCCGAAGGACGCTTCGAGCACCTGATTTGCAGCATTCACCTTCACCCGCGCGGTGTACGTCCATCCCCGCGGATCCGAGACCGTCGAGTTGCCGATGGTCGCCAGGTACCGCTGCACGGCGCCGGGGTAGCTGTGGATCCGCCAGTAGTCCTCCGTATCGGTCCCGGGTGTCTCGACTCCACCAAGTCCGGTGTAGTCATTGAGTGTCCACCCTTCCGTGGCCGGATCGTTCAACCCGATGTGCTCAATCACGATCGGGCTATACGCGATGACCAGGCCAAACGCCCCGCTGCTTCCGCTGGCGCCCGCCACCCGGATGAGATACTGCTGGCCCTGCGCCACGCTCAGGGCGGTGGACGGCGCGCCACAGGCAATCGCGTTCTCCAGATTGCCGGGACATGTGGGCGAATTGTGTACCGACACGACCGGACTGAACTCGGTCGCGTTCGCCTTGACCAGCAGTTCGCCGGCCTTCGGAGCGGTGAACATGTACCACACATCCGGACTGCCGCCCGAGTCCCCGCAGGGTGCGTCGCCATCGTTTGTCGCGTACAGCGTCGTACCGTTGGTCGTACCCTCGTCCGCAATCGCCACTGCACTCGCGCATGCATCGTTCGGCGGAGGCGTCTTGCAGATCACGTTGAGACGAACCGTGCCCTGTGCATGATTGTTGCCCGAGACTCGAATCAGGTAGTTGGTACCCGCGGTTGTCGGGAATTCCACCTTTGACTGCTTCCCCAGGCCGTTGTCATCGCAGGCCACCTCTGCACCGCCGCAGCCGGTCAGGACGGAAAGCACGGTGTCGAAGTCGGAACCGGCCGTGTTGATCTCCAGGGGCGCGGTGCATGTGGATGTGTAGGAGTACCACACATCCGCGCTGGTGCTGGAGTTGCCGCATGAGGCGGTACCGTCGTTGCTCGCCCCGAGCGTTGTCCCGGTTACGACGCCGTTACTGATCACCTGCGCAGCGGCGCACTGGTCGTTGGCAACGACGCCCGTTCCGACGTGCAGGACGAATGTACCTCCGCCGCCGCCTGCTCCGCCGACGCGGATGTAGTACGTGGAGCCTTGCTGCACAGGCAGAGAGACACGCGACCCGCTGTCACAGGTGTTGTCGTTGCACGCCAGCTCGGCCCCACCGCATCCGGCATAGACCGAGAGCACGGTGTCGAACGCGGACCCACAGGTGTCGATGGTGAGCTGGGTGCTGGTGGTCGCTGTATAGACGTACCAGACATCCGCGGCGGCGGTGGAGTTTCCGCAGGAGGCCGTACCGCCGGGAGATGCGAGGGCGGTGGAGCCGCGGGTTGTTCCAACATGGATCGGGACGGCATTCGCGCATTCGTCGGCGAACTGCAGTTCCTCGACGCGGAAATTGTCCAGCCGGTAGTTGCCCTGTGTCACGGAATCGATGCCGCTGATGAATACGCCGAATGCACTGATGTCCCCCGCCGGCAGGGCCGTCGCGGCTCCGACGGCAAGACTGCTGCCCGGCGTGTAGTTCAGTGTCTTCCATTGCAGTGCGTCCGGATCGAGCGGACCCACCATCGGCCAGTCCGCGAACACGCCGGGGATCTCCGGATCCGACACGAACCATGCGCCGGCAATCCGCAGAGCCAGGCGTGCCGACGAGACCGCGTCGGAGTTGCCCGACCAGCTGAACCGCAGTTTTGTGATCCCCACTCGTTGAATCGGGTACTCCTGGGTGTAGAGCAGGCCGTACGCGTCCACGAACGGCGCACCGGCATAGATGTAACCCGCCGTGCCGTCTGGGATGGCCGGACTCGAATTGACGGAACCCTCCGCGGGGACGGGAGGTCCGCCGGCGGCCGACACAGCCGGATTGCTGCTCACCGGCGGGCTCGCATCCACGCCACCGGGGTTGATCCAGCTCCAACCGGCAAAACTGAGGAGCCGCTTTGTCCCTGCGGAACTGAAGATCTCTTGGTAGACGAGTGACCACTGCGAGGCGGCGTCGTCCTGGAGCGTGAGTGTGAAGTCCCCCTTCGCGCCGCCCGCGCCGGCGACTCGGATCAGATACGTGTGGTTGCGTGAGACTGGCACGGAAAGGCAGGAACCGGGTCCCGCGCACGGAGCGCCGGCGCAGTGATCGTTGCAGGCCAGTTCTGTGCCGCCGCATGCATCCAGAACGGACAGCACTGTGTCAAAAGTTGCGTTGCAGGTGTCGATCTTCAGTGTGCCGTTGACCGCAGAGGTGCACGAATACCACACATCGGGCGATCCACCCGAGTTGCCGCAGCTCGCCCCTGCGTCCGAGGTGGCGCCGAGCGTTGTTCCCAGCGTCGAACCCGGGCCGACAGGCGTGGCCTGCGCGCAGGTGTCATTCAACGGCACGCCGCAGGAGGCTTTCAGTACGAAGTCGCCACTCTGCCCGTCGGCGCCCGAGACGCGCACGAAATACGTCTGTCCCTGCGTCGCGGCGAACGTGGCGCAGGAGGACGTGCCCCCACAGGGTGACCCCGCGCAGTCGTTGCTGCACTCCACCTCCGTGAGGGATCCACAGCTGCCGCTGTAGATGGAGAGAAGGGTGTCAAAGCCGGATCCGCAGGTGTTAATCCGGGCAGTTCCCGTGCATGAGGCAGTGTAGGCGTACCAGATGTCCGGAGCCGGGGTCGACTGGCACGACGCGTCCCCTTCCGCACCTGCACCGAGCGTGAAACCCGAGACCAGACCGTCCCCCAGGGCAATGGCCCCCGTGCATGCGTCGTTTGTCAGCGGGTGCTGGCCGGTTTCAAACCGCACAAGCGACCATTGCGAGTCGGAAGACGCATTCCCCCGGTCCACGTCGCCGAAGTCCAGCCGGGTCAGGCCGGGGACCTGGTAGCCGGCGCCACGGGCGCGGGTTCCAATGACGCTTCCATCCAGGTAATACGTCACCCCGCCCGCACCGCCGTTCGCCGCCGGGTCATACACGATCTGATAGGTGTGGTAGGCGGCTGCCGGGTCGATTGTGCTCAGCTGCACGCTCGGATTCGCGTTGGTGTCGATCAGCCAGACACCGGTGGCGGCCGTTCCCGTGACCAGGTGCACATTCCACCAGTCGTTGTTCTCAATCACGCCGAAGGAGGCCTCGAAGACCTGGTTGGCAGCATTTACCTTGATCCGCGCGGTGTAGGTCCATCCCGAAGAATCGGATACGTCCGCGGCAGTCGGCGCGTACAGATAGCGCCGCACCGCGCCGGGGTTTGACTGGATCCGCCAGAACGCCTCCGTGTCGGCGCCGGGGGATTCCGCACCGCCCAGTCCGGTGTAGTCGTTCAGTGTCCAGCCTTCTGTCGCCGGATCCGCGGAGCCGACATGCGACACAACCACGCCCGCAAGGCTGACCGCACCCGCGCCCCACAGGGCGCAGAGCACCACCAGCCCCCTTAACAGGTGCCGTTTCATCTCGCTCTGCCTCCTTCTTTAGCCTCTGCTCAACTGCCGAAAGTGACGCCGGGTACCCCGCCTTCGAAGGGCAGGGTGGATTCACGCTCGATCAGACTTGACTCGATCAACTCACGCGGGGCGACCTTCCGGGGCTGCGTCATGGACTCTGCCAGGAGTCGGGCCGCGTGACGACCGAAATCCTTCACTGACTTCACGCCCACCGACGTGATTTCAGGGTGGACGTGCGTATATGCGGATGAATGATGGTAACCGACGACTTCGATCTGCTGCGGTATCCGGATCCGGCGGCGGGCGGCCACCTTGATGACGGCCATCGCGAGTTGCGGGCGCACCGCCAGAATACCGAGAGGCTCACTCGTACTCCGGAGAAGGCGGTCGATGGCCGCTTCGTACTCCCGTGGCTCGCTCGAAACGGAACACGAGCACTCGTCCCAGGATGGATAGCGCCCATGAATCCTGTGCGCGACCTGCCGCAGGCCGTTAATGAGCTGCGCTTCGCCGCCGACGAGCGCACCGGAGAAGAGGACGATCGCCCGGCCTCTCCGGCAGAGCAACCGACCGGCCATGCACCCGACTTCGCGCATGTCCTCGTCAACGCAGGCCAGGTTGATCTCCGGATCGACGTCTCCCAGCACCACGCAGGGGATCTGCCGCTGGTGGAAGACAAGCTTGGCCTGTGAGGGCAGGCCGGCGAGAAGGTATCCGGTTTCGCGTCCCAGTTGCTCGTGATCATCGAGCAACCGCTGCACCCGTTCGGGGCCGGCGGCCACATCGATCCCTACCTGACGGACCTCGCAACTGCCGAACGCCTCGGCGAAACCGGCCTCCAATTGTCGGATCTGGTCCTCACCACCGAACCGGCGTTCGAGCGACGTGAGCATGAAGATGACGGGCGGCGGCTCGGAGGCGACCCGCGCGCGGGCACATTCCGCAGCGTCTGGGGCGACCCAGAGCTTGCCACCGTTGGCGCGACGGCGGGCCCAGCCTTCCTGTTCGATCTGCTTGAGCGCCTGCCGGACAGCGAACTGCCCGAGGCCTTTCTCGGCGATGAGTTCCCGGATGGAGGGAAGCGGCGCGCCGACACCAAGCCGGCCGACGAGCACCTGCCGACGCAACTCACGGACGAGTCGCATCGACGCAGAGCCGCTGTCTCTCCTGGGCTCGATCATGGCTCACCCGATGCCGCCGGCGCGACGGATGTGTTGATCTGGGCACCGGCGGGGAAATCCGTGTAGTCAGTTAATCATATTTCGGATCGTGTGTCAACCCAATCATGTTGCATCGTCCGTGCACTCGATCCGGCAGGCCTGGGGTGGCGTAAAATGTCGCGAAATCACGCGTTATCGAGTCAATACCGATGAAAAGGCGAAACGGCGTCTTTCTCGCTGGTGGATGCGGCCACAGGAACACTTGACAATGTTATCAGCACCTGTGAGAATGGTCCGCGTAGTCGCCTACACGTTTCTGGTAGCGCGATGATCGGCCCCTGTGCTCGGCACACAATCCTTTCGCCGAGGACGAGCGGCAATTTGGGCATATCCGATCTGGTGCGAACACGAGGCTGCGAGGCTTGAAATGAGCCGATTCACACACGTCCTCCGTCGGCGCCGAAAAACCTGCTGTCGCATCTCGCAGGAGGCAGCCTTTACCCTCATCGAGGTGCTGGTTGTCGTCGCGATTCTGGCGCTGCTTGTGGCGATCCTCCTGCCGTCGCTCAAGAAGGCGCGCCGACAGGCAAAGGTCGTCCTCTGCTCGAGCAACATCGCCCAGATCGCCAAGGGGTTGACCCTGTACGCCACGGAGAACCGCGGGAAGTACCCGACACGCGGCGCAAACTATCCGAACCAGGTGCAGTCCAACAGCTACGCGAAGCCTGACATCCGTCGGCTGCTCTACTACAAGGCCGCCAACCGCCAGGCGAGTATCTTGTGGTGCCCACTGATCAGCACCAGTTACTACCTGCAGCCCAAAAACAGTTCAACCGCTCCCGCCCTCACCAATCCCGAGGATCTCTCGCTGTGG
>CAZJTF010000031.1:0-29180 GCA_964548565.1 uncultured Planctomycetales bacterium
CGGGCGATTTCGCGGCACTCATGGGGCCGAGCGGCTCCGGGAAATCCACCCTGCTGCACCTCATCGGCGGCCTTGATCAACCGACGGGCGGCACTGTTCGCGTGGCGGGCGCCCAGTTGGAGCGCATGAGCGAGCATGAACTGACGGCCTGGCGGAGTCGCCACGTCGGGTTCATCTTTCAGATGTACCACCTCGTGCCTGTTCTGACGGCGGCGCAAAACGTGGAACTGCCGTTGCTGCTCTTCCGCATGCCGGCGTCCGAGCGCCGGGAACGGGTTGCGACGGCACTCAGTGTCGTCGGGCTCGCCGACCGGATGGACCACCGTCCGAACCAGCTCTCGGGCGGCCAGGAACAGCGTGTCGCGATCGCGCGCGCGATCGTCACCGACCCCGACGTGATTCTGGCGGACGAGCCGACGGGTGACCTCGACGCGAAGACTTCGGAGGAGATCCTGGGCCTCCTGAACCTGCTGAACACCGAGTTCGGCAAGACCATCCTGATGGTCACGCACGATCCGCGCGCCGCCGCGCACGCCGGCCGCACACTGCATTTGGAGAAAGGGGTTCTCGAGCGCGAGGAGATCAACACCCGGCGTCCGACCTTTGCGGGCTCGTGAGGTGCGGCGGTGACGCTCACGTACGTCCTGATGCAGAACCTGAAACGCAACCCCGTGCGGAGCGGTCTCACGGTGTTCGCGTTTGCGCTGCCGATGGCGGTGTTCGTTCTCGCCCTCTCGCTCGTGGTTGCGCTCGCCCGCATGTCGGAAAACAACCAGCGGGAGCTGCGCCTCGCGGTCCATCACAAGACGTCGATCACGAATCTGCTGCCCCTGGGGGCACGCCGTAAAATCGAAGGGCTCGACCAGGCCCGCACGCGTATCGTTGCCGTGTGCGGGATGCGGTGGTTCGGCGGACGTGTGCCCGACACGCCCAATACGCTGACGAGCCTCGCGGCCGATGCCGACACCTTCCCCGTCGTTTACAGCGACATAGGGATGTCACCCCCCGAGGTGGCGGAGTGGACCCGGGAACGCCGTGCCGCGATCGTCGGGCCGTCCATCGCGGAGCAGTACGGCTGGAAGATCGGGGACCGGGTGGTGCTGGAAAGCACGGTTCCGCCGTACCTGTCGCTCGAGTTTCGCGTCATCAAGATCATGGAAAACCGCGCGCGGGGCGGTCTCTTCTACCTCCGGCGGGATTACCTCGAAGAGTCGACGCGGGCTCTGCCGGGTGGCGCGAACATGCTTCCGGACGCCGTTAACATCTTCTGGGTGAAGTGCACGTCGGCGGATGCCATGCGCTCGCTGCAGAACGAGATCGACACGCTGTTCGCAAACAGCCCCGACGAGACGAAATCGGAAGATGAGAACGCGTTTATCGCCAACTTCACGCAGGCGGCGGGCGACATCCCGGGCCTGATGAAGGCGATGGCGCTTGTAGTCGTGTTGATCATCGCGCTGGTGGCAGGCAACACGATGATGATGAGCATCCGCGAACGGACGCGCGAACTGGCGGTCTTCAAGGCGATCGGGTTCCAGTCGCGGCGAATCTTCACCATCGTGCTGGCCGAGAGTGTGATGCTTGCGGTGTTCGGGGCGGCGCTGGGCATCATTCCGACCGTCCTGCTGCTGGTGTTCGTGCCGCTGCGGGGGCTCGACATGGGGCCGATCACCGCGCTCGAGGTGTCTCCTATGGCGGTGGCCGGATCGTTCCTGATCGCGCTGACGGTCGGCCTGGTTGCGGGTGCGTGGCCGGCGCTTGAGGCCATGCGCCTGCGGACGGTCGATGCGCTGCGGAGGGTGGCCTGAGGCATGGGATTGCCCGTCTCCTATCACTGGCGCAACCTGTTCGTGCGCAAGAGCGCGACGGTGCTGACTGTCGCCGTGGTGGCAGCCGTGGTGGCCGTGTTTGTGTGGATGCTCAGCTTCTCGCGGGCCCTGAGCGAGTCGCTTTCCGTGGCGAGCGATTCCAGGAAGCTGATCATCCTGAAGCGCGGGGCGACGGCCGAGGGGAACAGCGCCATTTTCGTGGACGACTTCAACAAGCTGAGCCAGCTGACGGAGGTGGAGCGCGATCCGGCGACCGGCGAGGTGCTGGTCAGCCCGGAGATGCTCGTGCAGGTTCAACTGCCGCGACTCCGGGACAACGGACGCACCGCGGCTAACGTGGCGGTGCGAGGCGTCACGGAAGCGGCGATGCGTGTCCACCGGAACGTGCGGCTGCTCGGGCAGGGGTTCTCGAGGGGCGAACTCGACGTGATCGTCGGCCTGACCGCCGCGAAGCAGTTCGAGGGGCTCGAGATCGGCGAGACGGTCAATATCGGCTACGGCGGCAACCGCAGTTTCCGCGTGGCGGGGTATTTCACCGCGGACGGCGGGCCGATGGAGAGCGAAATCTGGGGGTATTTGCCCACTTTGATGAACGCGTACAATCGCACCATGTATTCTTCGGCGAGCGTGCAGCTTGCGGCGGGCGCCGATCCCCGCGCGGTCATCGACCGCATCCAGGGGCCGAGCATCCAGCTGGCGGCCCAGACCGAGCCGGAGTACTGGGAGGGGCAGTCGAAGCTGATTCGTGTGTACCTGTTGATCGCACGCGTCCTTATCGCGATCATGTGCGTCGCGGCGGTCTTCTCGATCGCTAACACGATGTTTTCGGCGGTGGCTGGTCGGACCCGCGAGATCGCGATGCTGCGGACAATCGGTTTCTCGCGACGGCAGATCCTCACGGGGTTTCTGATCGAGGCGGTGCTGCTGTGCCTGGTGGGCGGTGTGCTGGGGTCGATCGGGTGCGCGGCCTGGCTAAGCCTGGCAGGTAACACGAAAGACATGTTCGGCGCCAACACGTTCACGAGCCTGGCCTTCGAGATCCGCGTTGCACCGATCGTGGTGGCGGCGGCGCTGATGTCCGTAGCGATCGTCGGAATCGTGGGAGCGTTCGTGCCCGCGCTGCGGGCGTCTCGTATCGGGGTTGTGTCTGCACTGCGGGAGGCGTGAGGCACGGGTTTTCGGTCCCGCGTCCGGTTTGATGCTTCGCCTGACGTACATCTACAGAAACCTCACGAGAAACCCGCTGCGGGCGCTGCTGACCTGCGCAGCGGTGGCGCTGCCGATCATGATTTACGTGCTCTCGACGGCCGTGGTGGACGGCGTCGAGCGATACCTGAACAACTCGGCCAAGCAACTGCGGCTCGCGATCATGCACAAGTCATCGATCGTGAACCCGCTGCCGGCGGGGCACCGCGTCCGCATGGAGTCGCTCGACCCCACGCACCAGCGGCTCCTCACGGTGTGCGGCATCCGCTGGTTGGGCGGGAAAATCGAGAACGATCCGCGCCCGCTGACGACGCTGGCGGCCGATCCGGACACATTCCTCGAAATATTTCCCGAGCACGGCATCGCCCCCGACGAGGCGGAGGCGTGGCGGCGCGATCGGCAGGCGATCGTCGTGGGCCCCGCGACGGCCCGGCAGTTCGGATGGAAGAAGGGAGACCGCATTACGATCCGGCCTTCGGTTCCCCCGTACGACCCGATGGAGTTCCATATCGTTTCGACGATCGAGAACTCGCCGGACCCTCTCACCCTGTGGTTTCGTCGGGATTACCTGGACGAGGAGCTCAAGCGCCACGGGTACCAGCACGAGGGCACGGTCAGCTTCTTCTTCGCCAAATGCGCGAGCAAGGCGGATCTCGAGGAGTTCCGCCGATCCATCGACGCGCTGTTCGTGCGCTCGCCCGACGAGACGAAGACGCAGGACGAGAAGGCGTTTATCAGCGATTACATTACGCAGCAGTTCGATCTGCCCCGGAACCTGACGATTCTGGGAGCCGTGACGGTGTTCGTCGCCATCATGGCGGCAGCGAACACGATGAGCATGAACTTCCGCGACCGGATGAACGAGGTCGCCACGCTCAAGAGCATGGGCTTCGGCGGCGGGTTCGTGTTCACGATGATCCAGTCGGAAAGCATGTTCCTGTGCGGGCTGGGCGGGCTGATCGGAGCGGCGGCGCCGTATATCGCCTTCACGTTGACGCCGCTGCGCAATATCACGTTGCCGGTAGTGCAGCAGCTGCAGATTCATCCCATTGTCTGCGCGCAGGCCCTGGCGATCGCGGTGGGCATCGGGATCATCGCGGCGGTGTGGCCCTCGTGGATGGCGATGCGCATGAAAGTGGTATCCGCACTGCGGAACCTGGAATGAGGAGGAGAGGCCCGTGGCCGCACGTCGCGGCCAGGCCTGGGTGACGGATGGCCCTGCCACTGAGTTACAACTGGCGCAACCTCTTCGTGAGGAAGCTGAGTACCACGCTCACTTTTGTCGTGGTGGCGGTGGTGGTGTGCGTGTTGAGCGTGCTGCTCTCGTTTGCCGCGGGAATCCGGGCGTCGCTGGCGGCGAGCGGGTCGTATGACAACCTGATCGTGCTGAAGCCGGGCGCGGCAGCGGAAAGCACGAGCATTATTCTGCCGGAGGAGTCGGCGCGGCTCACGCAGGTCCCGGGGCTTGCCCGCGACGCCAACGGACGCCCGCTGGTCAGCCATGAGTTCTCGGTGCAAACGTCCATCCCGCGTCGCGGCCCGGAGGGTACGATCGCCAACGTGGCGGTCCGCGGGGTCGGCCTGGAGGCGTTCGAACTCCACCGCGAGGTACGTTTGATCGCAGGGCGACGTTTCGAACTCGGCCAGCCGGAAATCATCGTGGGAAAGGCAGCGCTGGAACGCTACCAGAATCTGCAGCTCGGCGGCGAGATGCAGGTCGGACGCCTGAGCAGCCGTAAATGTCGCGTGGTCGGCGTCTTCGAGGCCGGCGGCGGAGCTCTCGAGAATGAAATCTGGCTGCCGTCCACCGTGCTGTCGGATGCGTACAACCGGCGGGTCACATCGAGCGCACTCCTGCGGCTCGCCGAGCCCGCGGCCGCCGACGAGGCGATCGCGTACGTGAACGGCCCGGCGGTGAACCTGGAGGCGAAGCGGGAGACGGATTACTACCGTGAACTGGCGATGAAAACGCGCGAAATCGTGGTGCTGACGACCGTACTGGTCGGGATCATGGCGGTCGGTGCTGCTTTTGCCGTCGCAAACACGATGTATGCCGCGGTAGACGGTCGCCGGCGCGAAATCGCGATGCTTCGAACGATCGGCTTTTCGAGGACCTCGATTGTCGTCGCGTTCGTGGTGGAGTCGCTGCTGATCTGTGTGATTGCGTGCGGTTTCGGCCTGGTGGTGAGTTTTGGCGTCAGTGAGTTCTGGGTTCGGCAGGATTTCCTCTCGGAGGCCACGTGGACGGTCCTTGCCTACGAACTCAAAGTGACCCCTGAAACCGTAGCGACCGCCCTGGGACTCGCTATGCTGGTGGGGGTGGTCGGTTCGCTGGCGCCCGCCGTGCGAGCCGCCCGGACGAACGCGCTGGAGGCGCTCCGCAAAGCTTGACTTTCCGCTATAATACCAAAATGAGCACTTTTCCTGAGATTCGACAACAACTGCAGACGCTGCGGATCCCGCATGAGCAGCGTCCGGCCGGGAGGCGGCGCGTCTGGGGCGGGTTGAAGGTTCTGGCGGTGCTTGCGATGCTCGTCGGACTGGGCATAGGGGCGTACCTGGAGCGCGACCGGTTGCCAGTGCTGGCCAGCGCGTCCGCCGCCGAGGTGCGGGTGATGACGGTGGCCCCGCGGGCGGCCAGCGAGGTGCCGCCGGTCCTGACTGCGACCGGCAAGATTGTTTCCGACCACCGCGTGCAGGTCAGCACGAAAGTTTCCGGGCAGATTGTCGCACTGTACTTCGAGCAGGGAGATCGGGTGAAGCGCGGCCAACTTCTTGCCCGGATCGAAGACGTGAACTACCGCGCACGGCGGGACGAGGCCCAGGCACGCCTGCTGAAATCGAAGGCCAACCTCGAATTCCAGACCTTCAACCACCAGCGGACGGCGGGGCTCTTCGAGAAGGAGAGCGCGCCGCAAATCGAGTACGCGGATGCCAAGCGCGCGATGCACGAGGCCGACGCGCAGGTCGCCGCGGACCAGGCCGTGCTTGACTATGCACAGAAGGCGCTGGATGACTGCGAGGTGCTCGCGCCCATCGAGGGCGTGGTCATCGAGCGGAACGTCGAGGTCGGGGACTTCGTGGCGGCGGAAGGCGGACGCGGGGCCATCGCCAACGCCCAGTTCGCCATCATCGCCGATATGAACAAGCTGCGGGTCGAGGTGGACGTGAGCGAGCTCGATATCGCGCGGCTGCGACCCGGGATGCCCTGCACCATCGCGCCCGAGGCCTACAAGGATCGGCGGTATCGCGGCCACGTGCTGTGGATCGATCCCGGCGCCAACTATGCGAAAGCGACCGTGCAGGTGAAAGTGCGGATCGACGATCCCGACGAATACCTCCGTGTCGAGGGGTCCGCCCAGGTGACATTCCTTCCGGAGAACCCGACGACCGCACCGGCAGTACAGGCCAGCGGCATCTGGATTCCGTCAACCGCCTGCGTGGTGAACACGAGCGGTGAATTAGCGCGCGTTTTTGTCGTCCGCGACGGGCGGTTGCAGGAACGCGCGATCTCGGTCGGCCGGCGAATCGGCGGTCAGATCGAAGTCATGTCGGGCCTGGCGGCGGGGGAGTCCATTGCCGCCGACCGCATCGACAAGCTTGCCGACGGCCAGCGGGTCAAATCCTGACACATCTCTTCGCTCTCACGCCGCATAATGAGCATGACCGGAGCTGAGCCCCGGGAAACGCGTGCCCGTGCCCTTGTGCCAGTGCGATCACCACGTGGCGGCGGTGTTGATGACACGAAAACGGCCGCCAGGGCAGGCGGCCGTTCCCGTTCGCGTTTGAAATGGACAGCGTCTCGGATCAGTTGATGGCCGTGCGGCCGGGCATCTGGAGCGAGAGCCGGTTGCGCGACATCGCCTCGGCCAACTGCTCAGGGGCGGTGAAGAGATCCGCGT
Source organism: uncultured Planctomycetales bacterium (assembly GCA_964548565.1). GTDB lineage: Bacteria > Planctomycetota > Phycisphaerae > UBA1845 > PWPN01 > CAYLLT01. The sequence goes on from CAZJTF010000031.1 coordinate 6,938, forward strand.
TGGCTTCGAAGAACGTGCCGACGCGGCTCCACTCATTGAGGACGATGTCGTTGCGACTGTATCGCTGGTGCGACCAGGGGTTCACGATGATCGCGAGCATGCCGTTTTCGCGGTAGGCCTCGGCGTCCGTGTTCTTGTCGCCGATGCCGATCAGAATCCGGTCCGAAGCCTCCCGAAGCCGTCGCAGCGCTTTTTTCTTGAAGCCGGTCTGCCCGAGGAAATCACCCAGCGAAGGCGAACCGACGATCTGCCCGTCGGGGAAGCCGTTGGAGGTAAGCCACCGCCGCGTTTTGGGGATGCAGGAGGTGGGGCGGGCCGTCAGGTACAGGATGTCGAACCGCTCGCTCAGCTGCCGCATGACGCGTTGGGCGTCGCGGAGCGGCCTCGAGTCGTCTGACCCGATCCCCCAGAGGACGCAGTTGTAGTCGGTGATGCAGAGCGTTTCGTCGACGTCGACGACGATGGTCGTGCGTCTTTCGGGGACGGCTTTCGCCCGGCTGGCCCCCATGGCGGCCGTCTCACTCCGCGGCAGTTCGCGGGCGGCGGGAGAATGCTGCTGGTACTTAGGGGTCCCGAGTTGCACCTGCCCGGAGCGGACCGGACCGGAGGCCTCTCCCCCGCTGCATCCTGCGAGCGTGAGAAAAGACAGGGAGAGTGTCAATGCGTTGTCATAACGCCACGAACGCGACCGAATCATTCGGCGCCCTCCTCTGATTGTCCGGGCAATCTATCGGTTTTTATCGACGCGGGCAATCGCGGTTGAGCAGGTAATTACCCGAACCTCGCGGAATTTCGGAACGTGCGGCGCCGCTGCGCGCCGGGGGTATATGGGTGTTGGCAGTCGAGGGGTTCAGGATCGGTGTGGAAGTATGGACTGGGCAGGCGCCGCAGCGCCCCGCGTGGCCGTCCGGGTGACGCGCCCGGGTCACCGGCCGGGGGAGGAGACCCCCGCGCGCCGGCCCGGCCGGGAGGAGCCCTGCAAGTTGGGGTATGTGCCGCCGCCCCCGGGCGTAGGCGAATCGGGCGGACCGGCGTATAAAGTTCGGAGTTTTTGATTGGCGCGAGCGGAGAATCTGGGATAATCCACATACTGATGAGCTTTTGCTCCGCCGGACTGTCTGCCGATATCGGACTGGCAGGGTGGCCGTATTCCCCCGGGGCCAGTTGCACTGAAAGACTCGGTGCCGAAAGGAGTTCCAGATGAGGCAAGGATTGCTGACCGTCGCGGCAGTGCGTTCGACTGGTGGTTGGATGGCGGCGGCCGCACTGATCGCGGCCATTTCCGCGGCGGCCCAGGCAGGGGGGGCCGGAACAACCGTCGAAGATGTGTCCAGGAGCACGCCCACCCCGATCGCGGTGGTTGAGCTCTTCACCTCCGAAGGATGCCCGACCTGTCCGCCTGCCGACAAGGTGCTGGGTGACCTGGGGCGCGAAGCCAGGGCCCGGGGGATCCAGGTCTTTCCGCTCGCATTTCACGTCGACTACTGGAACCGTCCCGGGGCTCGCGACCCGTTCAGCGATGCGACATACTCGCAGCGGCAGGCCGCCTACAAGCAGGCGCTTCAGTTCGAGGATCGCTACACACCACAGATGATCGTCAACGGACGTGTCGAGTTCGTCGGCTCACAGCGCGAGACGGCGTCCCGGATGGTCAGCGAAGCGCTCCGGCGCCCGGCCCGGGCATCGGTCACGATGCAGGCCAAGGCGACCGGCGACAAGGCGGAGGTGGAGTACGCGATCAAAGGCGCGGCGGCGGGCAGCAGCGTCCACATCGCCGTCATCGAGCGCGAGGTCACATCGCGGTCGCGCAGCGGTCGCGTCTTCGAGCACGAAAACGTGGTCCGCTCGTTCAGGACCACGTCGCTGGCGCGGGACGGCAAGGGGTCGTCCACCGTGGACCTGCCGCTCGGCAGCGACCCGAGCAAGCTGATGGTGCTCGTCTACGTCCAGGAGCGCGACACCATGGAAGTCCTCGGCGCGGCGGGTACGGATCTCGAGCGCGTTCGGCAGCCTGCCCGCGTCGCGAACGCGCGGGGTGAGCGACCAGTCGGGCCACTGCCGTAGCGGTGAGCCGGACCAGGCAGCGAACAGAGACATCGACAGCGGGGCGGCGTCCGGATTGTGCGGGGCGTCGCCCTTTTTCATGCGTAACGGTCCCGATTGACGCCTCCCGCCCGCAATGACACAATCGTCCCGCACTTTGGAAGGAGTCAGCCATGGAACTTCGCAGACGTGACGTATTCGGGGCGGCGGCGGCCGGGCTTGCCGGCGTGACAATGTCCCGCGCGACGGTGGCCGCGGAATCGGGCGACGCCAAGGCCGTGCTCCGCATTTCGGCGCAGGAAGGCGTTCCTCCGGGACAATCGCTGCCGGAAAAGCTCGATTTCATGGAGACGCTCGGGATCGAAGGCCTGGAACCGTGGGGCGGAGGCCTGCCCGGACGTGTCAAGGAGTTCAAAGAAGCTCTCAAGGGGCGCCCGATCCGGATCAGCGCCATCTGCGCAGGCTTCGAGGGGTGGCTGATTTCCCCGGACAAGGGCGTTCGCGACAAGGCAATGCAGTCCATGAAGGACATCCTCTCGGCAGCCGGCGAGCTGGCGTCGACGGGGCTGATCATCGTGCCGGCGTTCAACAAGCAGGCATCGCTGCCGCACAAGGAAGCACGCGAGCTGCTCACGGGTTTTGCCCGGTGGGACGAGGCCGACCGCAAACGTGAAGGGGCCCTGCTGTACGAGCTCGGTGAATACGCGGCCAGGGCCGGCACGCGGATTCTGCTCGAGCCACTCAACCGGCAGGAGTGCTACTTCATGCGAACGCTGGCGGACGCAGCCTCCATGTGCCGCGACGTCGAGACGCCGGGGATGGCTCTGATGGGCGACTTCTGGCACATGACGTGGGAGGAGACCAGCGACGAGGGTGCGTTCCTGAGCGGCGGCAAGTATCTGCACCACGTTCACATCGCCAGCCGGCGGCGTCGCAGAATGCCGGGCGAGGACGGCGAGGCCGACAACTACGTGAACGGCTTTAAGGGCCTGAAGGCGATCGGCTACCAGGACTTCATCAGCTTTGAATGCGGCTCGATCGGTGACAAGAAAGTCACCATTCCAGCGGCCGTGAAGCTGATTCGCGAGCAGTGGGCGAAGGCGTAGCCCCGGCTCACAGTTCGTCGATTCTCGACCCCTACGCAGTTTTCAGACTCAAGGCGCCGGCCGCATCGGCTCAGGCGCCTTCTTTTTCGCGATTTTTGGGAAACCGGTTCCACCGGCCGGCCATCTAAGAGTGAGATGACCAGCGATGTTGCTGACCTGACGGCCGCCCGAGCCGGGGATCAGGACGCCTTCGCACGGCTTTATGACCGCCATGCAGGGCTCGTGCTGTCCTTTTGTCGCCGGGGGGCCGGCTGGCCGGACGCCGAGGACGCTCTGCAGGAGACGTTCGTCCGAGCCCTGCGGCGCCTGGATCAGGTCCGCGATGGCGAACGGGTGGGGGCCTGGTTGTGTGCAATCGCACGGAACGTGTGCTCCGAGCGGCGGCGGAGCCGGGTCCGGCGAGCCCGACATGAGGCGGCCGCGGCCGGCAACGGAGATGCGCATCTCCTGGCGTCGGGTGGCGAGCGGGGTGCACCCGACGAGGAGACGCAGCGGCTGACGGCCGCCCTGGACCGACTGCCCGAGCGTGAGCGACTCGCGATCCATCTCTACTACATGGGTTCCACAAGCTCCTGGAGCGGGCGCGCTGCCAACTGGCGGTGCTCTTGCGCGAGGCGAGTGTTCATGGCTGACGACCGCATTCCACCTGAAGACGACCGCCGAGAGACCGGCGGAGATCTCGACGCCCTGCTCCGGCGGTGGCACGCGGAAAGCACCGCCCGGGCTGCGGAGTTGCGCGAACGGGTCCTCGGGGCTACCCGCGCGCAGGCGGACGGAGCGGAACGCGAAGGAGCGGAGGGGGGCGAACACGGTCAGGTGCCGGAAGGTACTCCGGCGGGAACAAATGCGATGAGGGAGTCTCAGAGTGGCGGGAGCGTTGCTGGAGAGGTCGGTGTCCGCCACGCAGGTTGGCGGCTGATCAGGAGGCTTGTCATGAATCGTTATTCGCCGATTGCGGCCGGGCTGGTGATCCTGGCGGCACTGGTGCCGTTCTTCACGTCCGCGCGGTCACAGCGTACGTACGGAGACGTGGTGATGGCGCCGGAAGGGGGGCGGCTCGACGCGATCGACCGGGACGGCAACGTGATGGGGCCGTGCCCGCTCAAGCACACGGACGTGGACGTCAAGATCTCGGGCGCGTTTACACGCGTCACGGTCAAGCAGCAGTACCACAACCCGTATCAGGACAAGATCGAGGCGGTGTATACGTTCCCGCTCAGCCACCGGGCGGCGGTGGATCGGATGGTGATGACCATCGGCAGCCGCGTCGTGGTCGGCGAGATCAAGGAACGCGCGGTGGCCCGCGCGATCTACGAGGCCGCCCGCCAGCAGGGCTACGTCGCGAGCCTGCTCGAGCAGGAGCGGCCCAACATCTTCACCCAGTCAGTGGCGAACATCGAGCCGGGGGCGGAGATCGAGATTGAAATCAGCTACGTCGAGCTGCTGGAGAGCAAGGATGCGGAATACAGCTTCGACTTCCCGATGGTGGTCGGGCCGCGGTACATCCCGGGCTCGATGCGCACTGCGGGCGGGGGACTGCCGGGCGGCTTCACGCCCCGGCAGGGGCTCGTGCTGCTCGGACCGGCGAAGCTCGAACTCAAGGACGCGGGGGAGACCGGTAAGCTGGGGACGCTGCAGACAGGCAAGCTGGCCGCTCTGCTGCACGCGGCGATGCCGATCAGCATCCCTGCCCGCATGGTCCAGGATAGCGGGGGCGCGGGCGGGGGGTCGGCTCAGCAGACGTCACTCTGGTATCGATTTGAGGCGACCTACTGCAACGGCTCGAAGGAACTGGGCGAACTCTACACCGATGGCACCGGCCAGGTGAATGGGCGCTGGTTCTATACGGACCCGAAGACGATACAGGGTATGGGCACCGGCTACTCTCCGGATACGACGCAGGTGCCCGACGCGAGCAAGATCACGCCCGAGCCGGTCAAACCGGGCAAACGCTCGGGGCACGACATCAGCATTCGGGTCACAATCGACACCGGCGGGCCGGCGATCACCAAACTCAAGTCCACGCTCCACGAAGTTGACCAGAAGCAGGCGCAGGGGCGGACCCTCGTGAGCCTGAAGAAGGCGGCGGAGATCCCCAATCGCGATTTCGTCCTGAAGTGGCGCCAGGCGGCCGAGACGATCCAGGAGGCGACGTTCACGCATACCGACCCGCGCGGGAAGTTCTTCACGCTGATTCTGCAGCCGCCGGCCCGCGTGCGAACCGCGGAGGCGGTCGCGCGGGAGCTGATCTTCGTGCTGGACACCTCCGGCTCGATGAACGGGTTCCCCATCGAAAAGGCCAAGGACGTGATGAGGCGGGCCATCGGAGCGCTTCGGCCGCAGGATACATTCAACTTGATCACGTTCTCCGGTGACACACATATCCTGTGGGACAAGCCCCGCCCGGGCACGGCGAGCAACATCGCCGAGGCGCAGTCGTTCCTGGCTGCCCGCCAGGGTCGCGGCGGCACGGAAATGATGAAGGCGATCAATGCGGCCCTGGTGCAAGGCCCCATCGCGCAGGCGGGGCCGATGACGCCGGACGACCTGGCGAACCTCCCGGCTGACGGGCGGCAGGCGACGGTCACCGTACGCGAAGGGCAGATGATGGCGGTCGCGCAGGACGGGCTCGCTCCGGGCACAGTCGACATCAAGCTCTCTGACGGCAGCACCATTCGGGCGATGATCCGTAACTGGGAGATCAAGAGCGGGCCAGGGAACTTTGACCCCGCGGCCAACCGCGTGGTGCAACTCCGCGGGCAGTGGGTGACACGGGACCGGCAACGCGTTTTCGACGTGATCTCCGCGGAGTGCGGCGGGGAGACGGGCGGCGGGACCGGTTCGGCGCCGATCCGCATCTGCTGCTTCATGACGGACGGTTACGTCGGTAACGACATGCAGATCATCGACGCGGTTCGGAAGAACTCCGCTACGACGCGGGTGTTCAGCTTCGGCATCGGCAACAGTGTGAACCGCTACCTGCTGGACGGGATGGCGAAGGCGGGACGCGGCGAGGTCGAATACGTGACACTCGCGGACGATGCCGACGGCGCCGCGAAGCGTTTCGCCGAGCGCGTGCAGACGCCGGTACTGACGGACGTGGAGGTGCAGTTCTCGCCCGGACTGAAGGTGAGCGAACTGGTGCCCGGACGGATTCCCGATCTGTTCGACGTGAAACCGCTGATTCTGCACGGGCAGTACACGGGGACGGGCAAGGGGACCGTGACCATCCGCGGGCGCACCGGCACCGGACCGTACATCCGCACGATCGACCTGAGTTTGCCGGAATCCCAGCCCGAGCACGACACGATCGCGACACTCTGGGCACGGGCAAAGGTCGAGGAACTGATGAACCGCGACCTGGCGGCGGCCCAGCAGCAGACGATGCCGGACGATCTGAAGGCTCAAATTGTCCGACTCGGCGAGACGTTCTCGATCATGACGCAGTTCACGAGTTTCGTAGCCGTTGAGAAGTCGCGGGTGACGATCGGCGGCCAGCCGCGACTGGTGGCGGTGCCGATCGAAATGCCCGAGGGCGTGAGCTATGAGGGCGTGTTCGGCGGGAGCCAGGGTGAAGTTGCCGGCGTGGCAGAAGTGCTGAGGGAGGCTCCGCGTCAGGAGCAGCTCGGCAAGCAGTTTGTTGTAGCTGGCGACAGGACCACGCTGAAAGCCGCCTTCGGGCGGCCGTCTGCCTCCGCACGCGGAGACCCGAACTGGCGCTTTTCCGCAGGGGCCGGTGGCTGGGCGGGCGCTCTACCCGTGGTCACGCCTGCCGCGCGCAGTTCGTGGAGCCTGCAGCGGTCCGGATCTACTGCAGCTGGCGTGAGTTCGGCGGAGCAGCGGAAGCTCGCGCCCACGTCGACGGGGGGAGACCTCGGATTTGCGGTGAGGAAGGGCGAGGGCAAGGTGTTCCGGGATAAGCTCGATGCCCCGGCCGGGGGCCCGAGAGTCGTCCCACTACGGAACGGTTCGGCGGTGGACGTGGCGAAGGCGATGGACGGTTACTTCGCGAACGAGGCTGTAGGAAAGCGGCCGGTGGTTTCGGCGGACGCACAGACGAACTCACTGATCGTGCAGGCGGAGGCGGAGGACGCATTCCGGATCCAGTCGCTCGTGACCCAACTCGACGCCGGCAAGCCGATGCCGACCACGCTCCCGGCGCTCGACAGGGTGGCGTTTCTCACGCAGCAGTTGCAGGAGGTCGCCGATCAGAAGGAGTGGGCGCGGTCCGTGCTGCTGCCCAACCGGGTGGCGCTGGCGGTGGCCGAACTCGTGGCCTCCGACAAGTTCGAGGATGCCCGGCAGCTTGCGACGGCGCTGGCGAAGTTTGACCCGGAGTTCAAGCCGGGTGTGAGGATGAAGGGCGTGCTGCTTCAGAAGATCGCGGTGGCGGAGCAGAAACGCCGGATCGCCGACATCGCGGCCGAGGCGCGCCAGCCGGTCGAAGCGGCCGATCGGGATGCGAAGCTGCGCCGACGACTGGATGACGCGCTGTACGGACTCGCGACGGGCAAGGTGAAGGAGGTGCCGGCGGGCGTCACGGTGCGACAGCAGGGGCTGCTCGTCACTGTCCTCCTGCCGAACACCGAGGAGGTCACGCTGGCGACACTGCGCAAGGCGGGAGTCGACGTCGAGACAACGGTCGCGGCATCGAAGTTCGTGGTAGCGGTGGTGCCACGTGAGAAGCTTGCCGATGTGGCGCTGCTCGAACCGGTGCGGCGAATGGAGGTCGCGCGACTCCAGTAGTCTGCTCCTATCCGACCGTGCAGAGCAATCACGGCCTGTCGCGTCTGCGGCAGGCCGTGCCGCGCGCAGGCTGGCAGGCACAGGTCTGTTTCTGTGCGGGGGCGGCGGCGCCTGCACCAACACAACAAAACGTATCGGTGCCAGCCAAGGCAGGACATGGGCCGGCGCGCGGCATGGGCGGCCCTGGTCATGCTACCGTGAGGGGGTCAGGTCTGTTTCCGACGAAGCGGACGTCGGCTCGACGATGGGAAAGGCCGGGGTGGTGCGGAGGCGAGGGCCGCGCCAGAGCGCTTCGAGGATCAGCGGAAGCATGGCAACGTGGAGAAACGCGACGACCGTCCACACGCCGTGCTGATCGGGCCAGATGATCCAGTTGATGATTTGTGTCGTGCGCCGGAAGCCGCCCAGGAAGAACGGGGCCAGCGTCACGATGTTCAGCGTCGTCGTGATGCTGGCCAGCGTGGCGAAGAGGTACCAGCGGCGTTCCCAGAAGGGCAGCAGACACATGAAACCGACGGCGGTCACGGAATACCGTTCGTGCATCTCGGTCGGCAGGTTGAAGAAGGCCCAGCCGGCGGCCGCACAGGCCAGGACGAGCGCGTAGGGTGTGTATCGGCGCCGATCCAGCAGCACGAGGATCAGGATCATCGCCGCGAAGAACAGGACGAGCCCGATTGTGCGGTATGAGACGATGCCCAGCACCAGTTCCGTGTCGAGCGGGAAATCCTGCTCATGTGGCGATTTGTCCCAGGGGCGCAGGAGCAGCCACCACAGATTGAACGCGTGGCTGGTTACGAGTGGGAACCAGCCGACCGCGCCGATGTACCCGTCGCGAAAGGCTGCGAGTTGACCGGTGAGCGCGGCAAGGCCCGCCACGATTGCCAGTGACAGCAGTCCGCCGGCGATGACGCGTCCCACGCAGCGACCCCAGACCTCTCGCCACTGCGCCAGGATCGCCACGCAGAGGATCATCAGCACGAAAAATGCCTGTGCCTTCATCAGCGGGGCAGCCATCATCATCGCGCCCAGCAGGAAGGGGCTGCGCCGAATGTACGCGTACACCGCGCCGAGGAGGAACGTGAGCAGGATGGTATCGGTCTGGCCGTAGTATGCGCCGTCGTACAGGATGACCGGGCTGAACACGTAGAAGGTCGCCAGGCCGACGCCCTGCCAGGGTCGTCCCAGGTGCCGGCCGAGGGCGAAAATGATCCAGGCGCTGATGATGTCCGCCACCATCGAGGGCACCTTGAGCAGCAGGATGATCGGGCGGACTTCGTGCACCCGCTCGGAGAACATGATGGACTGCCGGAAGTCGCCGGGCAGGCCGAACGCGTCGTGCCCCCAGCGGAGCAGCTTGAGGATGGACAGGTACATCGGCGGGTAGTTCTGGACCGGGTACTTGTAGTTGGGCGTTGGCGGGATGAACTCGCCGGGCTCGCATGCCCAGATCTGGAAGCAGTTGAGGTCGCTGAGGAAGCCCAACTGCCAGCCGATCCACACGCGGCAACCGAGCGCGGCGACGCAGATCACGATCAGCACCGGGATCGTGCCGGGCGGGGTCCGGCGGAGAGCGGGGGGGGCGTCCATGGGCCCCATTTTACAGCTCGCCCGGGCCGGCGTCTCACGGGCATGCGGGGCGCTCCCAGGGCTGCTATCATGTGCCCGTCGGTACGCTGCATCTGGTTGGATCGTGAGCCGAACGATGAGAACCCGCGTGAGTCGGTGGAAGCTGGGTGTTGTGCTGCTGGTGATCGCGGCGGTGGGCTGTAAGACGCGCCGATACGAGGTGCTGACCCGCCTGGAGCCCGACGGGACATTCCGCCGCGAGATTTACCAGCCCCTCGACGATTCGCTGCCGCCGGAAGCACTTGCCGAGGCGGAGACGACCGGCCCGGCGTCACGTCCGGCCGAGTTCCGCCTCGATGACACCTGGAAGGCTCGCTGGATGTCCGTTCGCACGGCCCCGGCACCGCCTGACGCGCAGGACGGGCCGTATTTCCGGGCGGTCGGCGAGTTCGCGAAGGCAGCGAACATCCCGCCCAGCTATTTCGCTGCCGGCGACCCTCCCGACGACCTTGCTTCGGAGAATCTGCTCTCGCATGCCGAGGAGGACTACGGGATCTTCGGCATCGACCAGTGGACGGAGACGATCACGGAGACCGTGCTGTTGCCGGAGTATGCCGAGGCGGTCGGCGACACGCTCGAGATGCTGATGCCGGCGTTCAAGGCGGCACTCGAGGAGTCCTACGGGCAACGATACGAGCTCAAGGCACTGCTGGCGTACCTGGACGGCCAGGCGACGCGGGCGCTCCGCAACTACTGCCTGTGGTTCTACCAGTATCGGCCGCATTCCATGGAGGACATCTCAGGCGACGCGCTGCACGACCTGCAGAGCGTACTTGAACCGGCCGGGCTGCAACTTCCGGAAGACGAGGATCACTACATCGACCAGGAAGCGCTGGGGGAGGAACTCGACGCGTTTTTCCTGGACCTCGTGCAGGCCAAGGTGCGGATGCGCCCCTCCGGGCGGGCACTGGCCGACGAGGAGGCGGAGGCGCTCTGGCGACGGATCCGCGTGGACTGCGGACTCCCGGCTACACCGCAGGGCATGCAGGAAGAAGATGAACAGCCGACGGTACGCCCAACGTCGGACGGTCCGCAGACACGCCCTGCGCAGCAGGAGCGTTTCTGGGAAGCGGTGTCACGGCACTTCATGCGGCTGTACGGCGCGCATGGCGAGAGAGAACTGCAACGGCTGCGTATCAAAATGGGCGGCGTGCACGGGCACTCGCCGTTCGATCTGCTCCTGGGCGGCATGTCCCTGAACGCGTCGCGGAGCTTCCGCTACACGCTGGAACTGCCCGGGCCGGTGCTTGAAACGGACGGGCGGCGCATCGATGAACGCACGATTCGATGGGATTTCACGGACGTGGACCTGTTCCCGTCCGGCTTCACGATGACGGCCATGTCGATCCGCTGGCGCCCGCACGTTGAGCGGAGGCTGTTCGGTCGGAGGGTCCTGCAGGATCTGGCTGGTGTGGCACGATTGCTCGATGCCGTGCCTGCGGGCGGACCGGTGCAGGAGGCCTTGATCGATGCGGCGCGCCGGGGCACGCTGGCACCGCTGCGCGAGCTGCTTGACGACGAGGATGAACGCGTGCGGGCAGGGGCGAAAGCGGTTCTCGACCTGGGCGCGACGGGATCGCCGGAAACCAGGCCCTGACCCGGGCCGGCGGCCACGTTGACCACCGGCCGCGCGTCCATACAATCGTGCTCCCGCCGGTCGGGCGAGTGCGGCCGCGGATCTCTTTTCGAAGGGAGAATCGATGCGGATCGCCTTCATCGGACCGCTTTCCAGCGGCAAATCCACGCTGTTTCGGGCTGTCACCGGGCAGCATGCCGCCGCCCACCACGGGCAGGGCGAGCAAATCGCCATCGTGAAGGTACCGGACCGTCGGCTGGACTTCCTGGCCGAACTCTACAAGCCCAAGAAGTACACCGAGGCGACGATCGAGTGCCTGGATGTGCCGGGATTCAGCCAGGAGACGGCGGCCCAGCAGGCGGAGTTCCGCAAGAGCCTGCCCGCCATCCGCAAGTGTGACGCGCTGGTGGCGGTGGTGCGGGCGTTCGATCATCCCAGCGTGCCCGCCTACCGGAATCGGGTGAATGCACGGGCCGACCTCGAGGAACTCACGAGCGAGCTGATCTTCTGTGACCTCGAGGCGGTGACGACGCGCGTGGAACGGCTGGAAAAGCAACTCAAGAAGCCCACCAAGACGCACGACCAGGACAAGCGCGAGCTCGAGTTGATGGGGCGGTGCCGCGAGGCGCTCGAGAACGAAAAGCCGCTCTCGTCCACGATCCAGACCGAGGACGACCGCCGCGCGCTGGCCAGCTTCGCGTTCGTGACCGAGCTGCCGCTCATCGTGGTCATCAACGTGAACGAGGACCAGGCTTCGGCGCCGCCGCCGTTCGAGTATGCGCACGCCAAGGCGACGATCTCGCTCTGTGCCGAGACGGAAGAGCAGATCGCGCAGCTCGAACCAGCGGATCGTGCGGCGTTCCTGGCGGATCTTGGCGTGAAGGAGCCGGCGCGCGACCGCCTGGTTCGCACGTGTTACGACGCGGTGGGGCTGATCTCGTTCCTGACCTGCGGCGAGGACGAAGTCCGCGCCTGGTCAATCAAGAAGGGCAGCGACGCTGTCGAGGCGGCTGGCAAGATCCACACCGACATCGCCCGGGGATTCATCCGCGCCGAAACAGTCGCTTTCGAGGATCTCAAGGCGCACGGCGACATGAAAGGCGCCAAGGCGGCCGGCAAGATCCGCCTCGAGGGTAAGACGTACGTCGTGCAGGACGGGGATGTGATCAACTTCCGGTTCAACGTCTGACGGGTGTTGTTGTTTGTCCTTTGTCCTTTGTCCTTTGTCGCTCGTCGGACGTGCGAGAAAGGATTCTCGCACGAGCGGGCTCGTCGGACGTGCGAGAAGGGATTCTCGCACGAGCAAATGACCCATGACTCATGTCGGACGTGCGAGAAGGGATTCTCGCACGAGCAGATGACCAACGACCAAGGACCAATGACAAATGACTAATGACCAATTTGCCTCCGCAGCCAGTCCACGCTTTTCTTGATGCACGTCGCCGTTCCCTGGCACTCGATGCTGAACACGCCGTCCCAGCCGGCTTTGTTGAGGACCTTGATGACCTCGGCGATGTTCGTCGCGTTGACGCCTTCGCCGATGGAGACCTCACTGCAGGCGATGCCGGTGTCCTCGCCGCGGGCGGCGGCCGCCAACTCTTTGCTCACGTCCTTGCAGTGCACGTGACGGATGCGCCCCAGGAATCGCCGGCACCAGGCGGCCGGGTCCTGGCCGGCGATGAAAGTGTTTCCGGTGTCGAAATTCACCATCAACTTCGGTGAGAAACCGAGGATCCGCTCCATCAGGTCGGGGTTCGTCGTGTAGGGTCCGTGCGGTTCGACGTTGATCGTGACGCCATAGTCGTCCGCCCACTCGAGGATCTGGCGGAAGTTCTCCTTGGTGATGGCGAGCACTTCCTCGTCGGTGTAACCCTCCGGCTTGCGAGCGCCGTCGGTGGTGTCCACGCAGGGGCAGCCGATGGCGGCCGCGAACTGGATCGCCCGCTGGACGTAGCGGACACCAAATGTCGCCCCGAGCGGCCCGGTGATCGGGTAGCCGGCGTCAATCTGCGACACCTTCAGGCCGGCGGCGTCGAGGGATCGCTTCAGCCGAATCGGGTTGCTGTCGAGCGAGACGGCCGGGCTGTAGCCGAGGCCCTGAATGAAGTCCTGCCCGTCCACCACGCCGAACTCGATGAATTTCAGGGCGTTCGCCTTCGCCGAGGCGACCGCATCATCGAGGTTGCCGCTCAGCGTCCGCCAGTTGTCCGTGTGCATGCCCAGGTGGATCATTTTTCTGGTCCGTTGTCAGTCGCCAGTGGTCCGTTGCAGATGCCTGCCGATACGTACCTCACTCCTTTGCATCGCCTGTGAGCGGGCGAATGCGAAGATCGCGGAAACGCACTTCCATCGGCGGGCCGGCGTGGAGCTGCAGGGCGATAACGCCCTTGTCCGGCTGCACGCCGGGTTCTTTCTCCTCGTACTCCACCGTCTTGACGCCGTTGAGTGTGATCGTGATCCTCGGGCCGACCGCGCGGACCGTCATGTCATTCCAGCCGTCGAGGATCGCGACCGCATCACCTTTGCCTTTAAAGCCGTTGACGAGGACGCCGCGCTTGCCGCCTTCCTCATAGAGGCTCCCGTACCAGCCGTCGGCAATGTCAACCTGGTAGCCCTTCACGACGTGCTCGGGGAACGCGCGGCTGCGGATCTGCACGCCGCTGTTGTGATTGCGGATCCGCACGGAATACTTGAGGAGGAAATCCCCGAACTCCTCGCGATGGATGAGGAACTGGTTGTGCGGCAGTTTGCCATCCGTCTGGCCGACGAGTTCGCCGTCTTTCACCGACCATCGCTCGACGTCGCCCGTCCAGCCGTCCAGGTTGCGACCGTTGAACAGCAGGCGAAATCCTTCGGACTCCTCGGCTGCCGTGAGCAGATTGTGTCGCGTGTCCCCGAGATCACCGGCCGCCCAGCGGATGCCGTTGTGCAGGATCGTGAGGAAACGCTCGTCGAGCTGCGACTTGTCATCATGCCCGAACGTCAGCGCGAACACGCGGCCCTTGCCCTCCCGGCGGGTCCAGACCTGGGGCTCCGGACCTTCGCGCGTGCCGTTGGCGACCTTGATGACACCGGCCGTCCGGACGAGCACGTTGATGTCCGCTCCGCGCCGATCCAGGACGTACGGCTCGTCGGTGATGTCGAATCGACCGCCGACGCCCATAACAGTTGCGTGCGCCGGGTCGAGCACGACACAGGGAAACATGCCGTAAGACCCGTGACCGGGGACGAAGCCGCCAACCAGCGATGACCACTCCGGCCAGTCCTGAAAGCTCCAGAGCGCGCAGTGCATCGCGACCAGGCCCCGGCCTGACTCGACAAAACCCCGAATGGCGTTCCGGACACCCTCCGGGGGGGCATTCTTTTCGCAGTTGTTGATGACCAGGGCCTTGTAGTCGGCGAGCTTCTCGCGGGTGAGCGAGGATGCGTCCGTCGCCAGGTCCACCTTGAGCTCGCCCCGCCCGCCGAGGCGCTCCGCGAGCTGCCTGGGCAACTGCTCGTAATCGTGCGACCTGCCGCCGACGTGCATCAGGACGCGGGTGGGTGGTGCGGAAACGGCACACCCGGACGAGAGCAGGAGGACCGCGATCACTAACATCGTTCGGATGCTCATATAGGGCTCCTCATGGTTCAAACATGGCTCGTTGTACCGGAGGGCTCGACAGGACCGCAAGCCCGCAACCGGCGCCGCCTGTCAATCTTCGGCCGGTAGTGGGAAACCATGGGAAACCCCGCACAGGGAGCGGTTTTGACGGAATGCGCGCGTGGGGCCGGCGGCGTCCGAGAGGGGGCTACGGGCAGAAGGCCGCATCTCGCAATGGTCAAACTACGTATTTTAACACAACAGTGGCACGTATCGTGCCGCCAAACGACTTGTTGTGGCTGACTGCTCAATGTCTGTGCTGCCAGATGTTTGCCAGAGGGCGAAAACGTGCGTAAAGTTCTTGACGAAAGGTGGAATACAGGTTATACATACGCTGGGGTTGAGACAACTGCGTTGCGGCTGCAAGACAGAGGGTCGCAAACTGGGTTGTTTGGTTGTAGTGCCAGGGTCAAGTGGGAAGTGACGCCTGTCTGCACCGTGCGTTTTCGCGTTTGACAATTGAAACTGTGGGAGCGGTCCCGCAATCTGTACGTCCCGGGTGGCGGTCTGTCGCCTCCCTGAGATTCGGTCCATTCCCTTTCGCCCGCGCTCTCCGCGACTCTAACCTCCCCTAAGCGCGGGCGTTTTTTTGCGCGCACCTTGAGACGGCATCCGGCCCGCCGACCGTTCGAACGGCGCGGGTGCGGAACGGCCTGGCCGTGCCGTGGGTCATGCGGGATCGAGCTGGCGCGCAAGGCGCAAATATTGCGCGTGCCGCCCGCCGTCGGGGATCTTGCGCGAGCGGGTGCGGATCCATTCGCGGGCCAATTCATCGAGGGTGCCCCATCCCAGTGACCGCGCAGCCAGCATGGCAGCGCCCAGGCTGGTCGGCTCGGGACAGTCACCCGCTTCGACACTGGTCCCGAGGACATCCGACTTGATCTGGAGCCACACATCGCTGCGGGCAGCCCCGCCGGTCGAGCGGATCGCGGCAGGGGCAGCGTCTCCGCACAACTGCCTGACCTGTCGGGCGAGGGCAAGTGCGACCGCCTCCATAATCGCGCGGACGTGATGTCCCCGGGTATGAGCCGGTGTGACGTGCTGGAATGCGAGGCCGGCGTCCGTTGCCCGCGCCCGCAGACCATCGCAGCCGGGCGCGACTTCGGATGCTTCGTCGTCCAGCACGGCGTACTCCGGCGCGTCGGGCAGTCGCCGGACGTACTGCTCGAGCAGGCCGGCGGACGTCGTACCGAAACAGAAAGCGAAGTACTTTCCGGCGTCGAAGGCCGGGCCCTGATAGACACCCACCGGCGGAGTGGCGGCAAAGACGTCGCTGCACCGCACGCACGCCAGGACGGTTCCCGTGGTTTCGGATATGCCGCCGCTGGCGATATTGCCCGCTCCAACGGCCCCGGCGAACTGGTCGAGGCATCCGGCGACGAACCGGCAGGTCCGCGGGAGACCCGCGCGGTCGGCGGCCTCGGGTGAGATCTGACCGAGGTCGGTGCCGGTGCGGGCGATGGGCGGCATGCTGCCGAGATTGAGACCGAGTGCGGCCACGGCATCGCGACGCCAGGAGGCAGTGTGGATATTCACCAGGCCGGTCAACCCCGCGGTACTGGCCTCAGTCGTGTGCCGCCCGGTCAGCAGCAGGGTGAGATAGTCGCTGATCAGACAAACCCGGCGGGTCTGCTCCCACACGTGCGGCTGGTTCTCGCGGATCCACAGCAGCTTTGCGGCCATGAACTCGAAACCGAGCTCCGGCAGGCCGGTTTCCGGCAGGAAGCCGGGCGCGGCAGCGATCCGCTGGACCTGCGGCTCGAACGCCTTCGCACGCGCGTCCGGCCAGAGAATGAGGAAAGTCAGCGGCTCATCGTGCCGGTCGAGGAGAATGAAGCTATTGGTTTGTGTGGCGAATGTAATCGCCTCAATATCAGCGAGGCCACCGGAGCGTTTCTGCCGCAGCTGTCCGAAGCACCTGGAGACCGCGTCTTTGAATGCCCCCGGGGCTACCTCGCAGCAACCCTTACATGCCGGGGTGATCGGCGTCGGTTCGCGGTGCAGGGCCTCGATCCGGCCGTCACGTCCAAAAACGGCGGCCTTGAAGTAAGTCGTGCCCAGATCGAGCGTGAGAATCGACATGTCGGTACTCGGCACCGGGGTGATGAAAACGCGCGTCCGGCACCAGGCGGTTCTGCGGTGTCCCGGCTGACGAGCCCGGGCAGCGGAGCAGGAACAGTTGACCCGCCGGTGGCGCTGGTTATCGTGACCGCACACTCTACCCCCGTGCGTCTCGCGGGTACAGAACGGGTGTCGCGTGAAGCAACTGCTGTTCAATGTGCGAATCGTTTTCCCCGGCGAGCAGATCCGGTCCGGCAATCTTCTCATCGACGGTGAGCGGATAGCCGGCGTCGACGTGCCGGACGCGTGCAGTCGCGGTCCGGAGGCGATCGAACGGATCGACGGCGGGGGGCGGCTGCTCACGCCCGGCCTGATCGACATGCACGTTCACGGCGTGCACACGTGCAACTACGACCGGGGGCCGGACCAGCTCCTCGAGGCCTCCACGATCGTGGGACGCTACGGGGCAACGTGTATCGCCCCGACGCTGCTGTCGAACAGCACACCGGACCTCCTGCCACGGCTCGAGCGACTTGCTGACGCGATCCCGGGCATCACGGACGTGGCGATTGCGGGCTTCCATCTGGAGGGCCCGTTTGTCACGGTGACGGGCGCCGGATGCAAGCCTGTGGACGGCGACGTGGTCCTGCTCGACGAAATGATCGCCGCGTGCAAGGGACGCGTCGCAATCATGTCGCTGTCGCCGGACACGAAGAATATCATTCCCGTGATCGAGCGCCTGTGCGCGCACGGCATCAAGCCGTTCATGACCCACACGCGTGCGACAGCCGAGCAGACACTGGCGGCCGTCGATGCCGGGGCCCGGCACGCGACGCACTTCTACAACGTCTTTTACCCGCCGCCCGCCAAGGAGCCCGGCATGTGGCCCGTGGGCGCGGTGGAGGTGGTGCTGGCGGACCCGCGGGTGACGTGCGACATCATCTGCGACGGGGTGCATGTGGATCCGCTCCTGATCCGCGCCGCGATTGCGGCAAAGGGGTGGGGCGGTGTGAGTCTGATCACCGACGCGAATATAGGGGCGGGCCTGCCTCCGCAGAGGCACGACACGCCGTGGGGTTATCCCATTGTCGTGCCGCCGGAGGGCGGGGCGCGGATCGATGACCCCTCGCACCAGTACTACCGCGGGCTGGCAGGTAGTTCCCTGACGCCGGACCGCGGCATCCGCAACCTGATGGGGTGGCGATTGCTGCCGCCCGAGCAGACATGGGCACTGGGGACGCTCAATCCCGCCCGCGTACTGGGCCTCGATCGGAAGGGGGCGATCGCACCCGGCATGGACGCGGACCTCGTGCTGTGGAATGACGATATGATGCCCGCGATGACCTGGGTCGCAGGTCGTCCTGTGTACCGGTCAGATCAGTGACGGTGGCGGCTGCTGCCGCACGCGTGGAGTCTCAACATGAGCGCATTCGAATTCAGCCCCGCACCATTTGTGCCATTCCGCGACAAGGACGTCATTCGTCGCGTCCGCGCTATTCGCCGGCAGGACATCACGAAGCATCGGAATCCTGACCTCACGATCCGGGTCGTCCCGGACGCCGACGTCGAGTTCCTCTGGATCACCGATATTGTCCATCGCCTCAAGACAGCGGCTGATGAAGGGCGACGGCTCGTCATGATCATGCCGAACCCGTGGCCGTCGTACCGGAAGGTCGCCTACCTGATCAACAAGTTCCGCTTGGACTGCCGGCGGGTGCACACGTTCAACATGGACGAGTACGCGAACGAGCATGGCGTCATTGCGCCCGAGACCTGGCCGCAGGGGTTCGGCTACGCATTCAAGCGGTTCTTCTGGAGCGAAATCGACGCGGACCTCCGCCCACCGGAGGAGCAGGTGCACGTCTTCACGAATCAGAACCTGCGGGACTACGGCAGGATGCTCGCCGACCGGGGCGGGGCGGACATCTGCTACAGCGGCCCGGGCTGGACGGGGCACCTGGCGTTCATCGAGCCGGACGCTCCCGAATTCGACGCGCCGCTCGAGGAGTGGAAGAAGATGGGGCCGCGCGTCTGCACGCTGAGCCCGTTCACGATCGCGCAGAACTCGATGCACGGCAGCTTCGGCGCGAGCGGTGACCTGTGCGCGGTACCGCCGAAGGCGGCGACTATCGGTCCTGCGGAGGTGATCGCCAGCAAAGAACGAATCGACATCAACTCGATTGCCGTGGGCGGAACCCCTATTTCATGGCAGCGGCTCATCACGCGCCTGTGCCTGCACGGTCCGGTGACGCCGCGATTGCCGACGTCGATTCACCAGCTCCTCAAGACCGAGGTCTGGGTTTCCGAGACGGCGGCCGCCGATATCGAGAATACCTGGGAAATCGGGTACTGAGCCGCGGATCACTGCGGCTTGGTGCCGATCACCATCCCGTCGTGACCGCTGAGGTGCTCGACACGGGTCTCTATGAAACCCGCCTCGCGCATCCAGCCGGCGCAGTCCGCGCCGCCCGCCAGTTCGCTGAACACGCCCAGTTCCACCGCGCTGAGCAGCGTTCGAGAGCCCCAGTATCCGAAACCCAGCTGAAGAATCGCATCCGGCGTCACGTGCGCCATGGGTCGTCCTCCCAGGCTCTGCGGGTGGTCCGGGCAGACCGCCTCCGCAGGGCATCCTGTTGATCTTGTTTGCGGAACGTTCGCAGGCCGGCAGCCCGCGGTAGTGGTCTGCGAACAGGCCGTGAACCGCCGGGGCACCAGGTGCCCGGTGTCGCGTCCTGCCCGCATCGGCCCGAATCTTCGAAAAGATGGTGCCGGGGCCGGCACGGTTCAAGCAACACGCGTGGCGAACTCACCCCTTGACCGGGGCGATCGACTCTTTAGGATCGCCGGAGTCGTCTGCAGGCGTCCGGGAGGTCTTCGAAAGGCCACCCCATGTTGCGGCGTCCCGATTCTGTCACTGTTCAGCTGGAATTGCTGCTAACCAGTGTCCTCGCGCCCGGCGAACGCGTTTATTCCTGGATGGATCAGCTGACGCATGTCTGACTTCATGGTGCGCGACGCTCGACAGGGAGACGAGAGAGGTGCGTACTACGTCTGCCTCAAAACCGGCGACTTCGGCCGGGATGGCGAGCACCTTTACCGCGAGGATCCGGACGCGCTGGGCAGGATCTTCGTCGGACCCTACCTGGCGTTCGAGCCGGCGCTCTCGCTGATCCTCGAGGATCGTGAAGGCATCTGCGGGTACGCGCTGGGCGCGTTCGACTCGCGCCGGTTCTACCTCCGCTACGAAACGGAATGGCGTCCGAAGCTGATTGCCGCTTTTCCCGAGCCGTGGGGAGACCGTGCGAGTTGGACGCCTGTGCAGGAGGCGTACTACACGTATCACCATCCCGAATACTTCTGTCCGGAGCCGTACGCGGCATACCCTTCGCATCTGCACATCGACCTGCTCGAGCGCGCGCAGGGCCGTGGCTGGGGACGGCGCATGGTCGAGACGCTCATGGACAGACTCGCCCGTCGCGGTTCGCCCGGCGTTCATCTCGGGTTGAGTGCATTCAATCCGCGGGCGTATGGTTTTTATCAGCATCTCGGCTTTCGTGAACTGGCCAGGGCAGGTACCGGCAATGACGCCTGCATCTACATGGGCCGTACACTGCCGGCGCATGCGACTCCGGCGCCGGGAAAGGACCCGACGTGAACCAGGCCGCGGGTTTCCTCAACCGGCGTGTGGTTCCGGCGCTCACCGCGCTGAGCGAGAACACGTACATGTCGGCGATCCGTGCCGGCATGGTGTCCGTCGTGCCGATGACGATCATCGGGGGCCTGTTCATCATCCTCTCGTATCTGCCGGTGAGGGGCTGGGACAAGATCATCGGGCCATACCAGCCACTGCTCGAGATTCCGGTGACGGCGACGTTCGGGCTGCTCGCGGTTTTCGTGTGCTTCGCCATCGGCTACGAGCTGGGGAGGCTGCTCAAGCAGGAAGCGATCGTGAGCGCCACGATGGCGACGCTGATCTTCCTGATGATCCAGGTGCAGTTGAAGGACCAATCGTTGTCGATGGAAGGGCTCGGCTCAAAGGGGCTGTTTACCGCGATTCTTGTCGCGATCGTCACCGTGCGGGTGCAGAAGTTCTTCGCAGACCGCAGACTGGTGATCCGACTGCCGCAAACTGTGCCGGCAGTGGTCTACGAGTCCTTCCTGTCGCTCACGCCGCTCCTGTTCCTGGTCGTGATCTTCTGGGTGATTCGATTTGTGGCCGGGATCGACATCAACGAAATCATCCAGGCGGCGCTGCGGCCGCTGGTCTTCGCATTGAACACGCTGCCCGGCATCCTGGTGTACGCGTTCCTGGTGACGATGCTCTGGTCGGTGGGAATCAACGGCGACAATGCGATGGATGCCATCGTCGCTCCCGTGTTCCTGCAGTTTCTTGCGGAGAACGTGGAGGCGACGACGCGCGGTGAACCGCTGCCGTACATCACGGCCTACGGATTCTTCACGGCATTCGTGAACGTGGGCGGAACGGGGGCAACCGTCGCGCTGGCGCTGATCATGCTGAATTCGAAGGAGCCGGGTTTTCGCAAGGTCAGCCGGCTGTCGCTGCCGACTCAGATCTTTCAGATCAACGAGCCGATCTTTTTCGGGTTCCCGATCGTGCTGAATCCGCTTCTCATGATTCCCTACATTCTGAACGCGCTGATTCTCACGACGGGGACGTACCTGCTGATGCAGTGGGGCATCATCCACCGGCCGTTCGTAAACGTGCCGTGGACGACGCCGCCGATCATCGGGCATTATCTCGTCTCGGGCGGGGACTGGCGGGCAGCGGTCTGGGGAGCGCTGTCCATCGTGATTGCGATGGCTGTGTACTGGCCGTTCGCCAGGACGGCCGAACGCCAGCGTCTTCGGGCGGAAGCAGAGGCAAACGCAGCAAATGGACGGCTGAGTGACGAGATCCTGGAGGTCAGGCCATGAGCGACGCCACGCGAAACGATCGTCGAAAAGCTCTTACAGGGGTCTTTGCCACTCTGACGCTGGTGACGTTCGGATGGGCGGCGGCGCCGGCCTTTACGCCGAACTATGATGAGTCGAAGGTGCCGGCGTACACGCTGCCGGATCCGCTGATGATGACGAACGGTGAGAAGGTTGCGGATGCGGCCGCATGGCGGGGAAAACGAAGACCGGAAGTGCTCCGGCTCTTCGAGACGCATGTTTACGGGCGATCCCCCGGGCGGCCGACGAAGTTGAGCTTTGAGCTGTTCGAGAGCGACGCCAAGGCCCTCGGTGGCACCGCTACGCGCAAGCAGGTGACAATCCGGTTCAGTGATCGCCCCGAGGGGGCTGGCATGGACCTGCTGATGTACCTGCCGAACGCGGCGAAGCGGCCCGTGCCTGTCTGTTTGCTGCTTAACTTTCA
This sequence comes from uncultured Planctomycetales bacterium, assembly GCA_964548565.1. GTDB lineage: Bacteria > Planctomycetota > Phycisphaerae > UBA1845 > PWPN01 > CAYLLT01. The sequence continues at coordinate 29,116 of CAZJTF010000031.1, forward strand.
GGGAAACCACGCAATCCATCCCGATCCTGCAATCAAGCTGTCGAATCGCTGGATGCGCGCGGGCA
>CAZJTF010000032.1:0-29086 GCA_964548565.1 uncultured Planctomycetales bacterium
ATTTGCGGGTGCTGCGGATGTCCGTCCCGTCGGCAGTTTCGTCGACGTCATCCACGCTCACATAGATCCCGCGAGCATCCTGGTATGCGTATGCCTGGATGTAACCCTGGTTGAAGAGCCGTCCGAAGGGCTCGGGCGTGCTGACGTGGCCGAGGTCGAAGAGCACCTTGTGCCAGAAGCGCGAGTACAGCAGGTGCAGGACGGCGTGCTCGGCGCCGCCGACGTAGAGATCGACGCCGCCGGCGTGGGCCTGGCCGTCCTTGCGATGCGAAACCATCCAGTACTTCTCAACCCCGGGATGGACGAATTGCTGGTCGTTGCGGGGGTCGAGGTAACGCAGGTAATACCAGCAGGAACCCGCCCACTGCGGCATCGTGTTGAGTTCGCGTTTGAAAACGCGGAGTGTCACGTCGTCAGGGCAGGGGTCGCCGGGGCGGACCAGCTTGACGCTTTCCTGTTCGGTGACGTAGCCGCTCACGTTGGCCCAGTCGGTCGCGCGGCCGAGCGGCGGCGAGGGCGACGCATCGGGGTCTTCGGAAGCGTGGGGGCGGAAGTCGCCGAGTTCGGGGAGCTCCACGGGCAGTTCGCTCTCGTCGAGCGGAAAGACCTCGCCGGTGTCAGGATCGTGCACGATGGGGAACGGCTCGCCCCAGTATCGCTGGCGGCTGAACAGCCAGTCGCGGAGCTTGTAGTTGACGGCTCGCTTACCCAGACCCTCCGATTCGAGCCAGTCGGTGATGCGCCGCTTGAATTCGGCGGTGGGCAGGCCGTTAAACTCGCCGGAGTTCACGGCGATGCCTTCGTCGGTGTAGCCGCGCCAATCGACGCCGGGCGGAGGCTGAACCACCTGGACGATCGGCAGGTTGAATTTCGTCGCGAATTCGAAGTCGCGGGTGTCGTGGGCCGGGACGGCCATGATGGCGCCGGTGCCGTAACCCATCAGGACATAGTCGGCGATCCAGATGGGAATCCGCTCGTGGTTGACCGGGTTGATCGCGTAACCGCCCGTAAAAACGCCCGTTTTCTCGCGTGTTTCGGCGGTACGGTCGAGATCGCTCTTGTTGCGGGCGATATCGACGTACGACTGCACGGCCGCGCGGCGATCGTCGGCCGTGACGGACTCCACGAGCTCATGCTCGGGGGCAAGCACCATGTACGTCGCGCCGAAGAGCGTGTCGGGCCGGGTCGTGTAGACGCGGATGTTTTCGTCATGGTCGGCAACGGCGAAATCGACCTCGGCGCCCTCGCTGCGTCCGATCCAGTTGCGCTGCATCAACTTGATGGGTTCGGGCCAGTCGACGCTTTCGAGGTCGGCGGCGAGGCGCTCGGCGTAGGCGGTGATACGGAGCATCCACTGGCGCAGCGGTCGGCGGAAGACGGGGTGGTTGCCGCGTTCGCTGCGGCCCTCGTTGGTGACTTCTTCGTTGGCCAGCACGGTGCCAAGGGCCGGGCACCAGTTCACGGGCACCTCGGCCAGGTAGGCCAGGCGGTGATGATCCAACACCTCGCGGCGCCGCTCGTCGGTGAGCTCGGACCAACGCTGCGTCCCGGGGGGCAGGCCGTACACCTCCTGCAGGCCGGGTGACTGCACCGGGACGAGGCGGCCGTCGAAGCGCACAACAAGGTGCTGCTGTTGGAGCTTGTGCCGCAGCTCGGCGATCGGGCGGGCGGCATCCTCGGCGGGATCGTACCAGCTGTTATAGAGCTGCAGGAAGATCCACTGCGTCCACTTGTAGTAGGCGACATCGGTGGTGGCGATTTCCCGATCCCAGTCGTAGCCGAGACCGAGCCGCTGCATCTGCGCGCGAATGTTGGCGATGTTGCGGTTGGTGGTCTCGCGCGGCGGGACGCCATGCTCGACAGCGTACTGCTCGGCGGGCAGGCCGAAGGCGTCATAGCCCATCGGGTGCAGGACGTTGCAGCCGCGCATCCGCTTGAAGCGGGCGCAGATATCTGTCGCGATGTAGCCGAGCGGGTGACCGACGTGGAGCCCTACGCCGCTGGGGTACGGGAACATGTCGAGGACGTAGAACTTGGGCCGGGAAGCGTCAAAGCCGCCGTCGCCGGGGTTGGGCGTGCGGAACGTCTTGTGCTCGAGCCAGTACTTCTGCCACTGGGCTTCGATGGCGTTGAAATCGTATTTGCCGGGCAAAGTCATTGCGTCCTCGGTTCGGGGCATGCGGACAGTAGAAACCGCCGGGCGGCGTGGGCCCGCCCGGTCGGTTGAAGATGATAATCATCCGGCTTGGATAAGGCGAAACGCCCCACGGCCCCTGGTGCCCCCTCAGGACGCCATCGGAACCGTGAACTCCCCGCGGTACTGGCCGGCGCCGGCGAGGATCTTCTGCGCGGCGGAGTCGTCGACGGTCTCGGACTCCGCATCGATCGTGAGCCTGCGACCGAGCTGGTAGTTGATCTCCTCCAGCTTGAGGCCGTTCTTGCCAGCGAGATGCTCTTCCATGCGGGCGAGCGTTTCGTAGGCTTCCTTGTTGTCGCCGAACGCCCTGGTCTTCGGGTTGAACGGCACTTTTTCGCCGGTCCGGTAGGAGGCGTTGGCGAGGTGGCAGAGGGCGCTGGAATAATGGCCGCGCTCGACAGGCGCGTTCAGGTCGGAGGCCTTCCCGCTGCGGACCGCGGCGATGAAGTTGCCGAAGTGCTCTCCGCCGGGGCCGGGCTTGATCTCCACGTCGGGGATCGGGGCAGGCTTGTCGCTGCCGGTCGGGTAGAACTTCTCGCCGACCAGTGTGCCATCCTCACAGTGGAAGACGTTTGACGCGCCGCCCGCGGCGGGATGAAAGCGTTCGGTCGGCAGGCCGCGCACCTCGAAAATGAGCTGGGCGTCGCCGTAATCGAAGAATGCGAGCTGAGTGTTGGGCGTCTGGCCCTGATCCTCGTAGCCGAAACGCCCACCCAGGCTGAGGGCGTTCTTTGGAAGGCCCGGCTCGCCGAGGCCCCACAGCGCCACGTCCATCTGGTGGACGCCCTGGTTGCCGATATCGCCGTTGCCGGTATCCCAGAACCAGTGCCAGTTGTAGTGCACCAGGTTCTCATGGTAGGGCTGCTCGGGGGCCGGCCCCAGCCAGAGGTTGAAGTCGACTTCGGCGGGCGGGCTTCCGTTCGGCTTGAAGCCGATGCTGGGCCTGCCCTTGTAACACAACGCCCGGGCGACGCGGATCTTGCCGAATTTCCCCGCCCGCAGGGCCGTGAGCGCCTTGATCATGCCTCGCTCGCTACGGGTTTGTGTGCCGTGCTGGACGACGCGGTTGTACCTCCTGGCGATCTCGACAGCGACGCGGCCCTCGCGGAGGTTGTGACTGAGCGGCTTTTCGACGTACACGTGCTTGCCGGCCTGGCAGGCCCAGATGGTCATGAGCGAATGCCAGTGGTTGGGGGCGGCGATCGAGATCGCGTCGATCGTCTTGTCGTCGAGGACGCGGCGGATGTCCTGGAGCGCCTGGGGCTCCCGCCCGGTCTTGTCGAGCACCCGCTTGATGTTGGCGCCGAAGAGACGGCTGTCGGGATCCACCAGGTACGCCAGTTCGACGTCCTTCATGCCGGTGTACGCGCTGATGTGGCCACTGCCGCGCCCGTTGAACCCGGCGACAGCGACGCGGACTTTTTCGTTGGCGCCGATGACGCGACCTGAGGGGGCGTCCTTGGCCTGCGCCACACGGCGAACGGGAAGAAGGCCTGCACCGGCCGCAGCCAGAGAGCCTGCCAGAAAACCTCGACGTGAAAGATGCGACATGAGATACCTCCGGGTCTGAGTCACAATCCGAATGACGAAGTCAGAATGTCGGAAGAGAAGAATTCGAAATCGAGCAAGAAACGGCTCCTGCCTCGCTGTCCGCCTCTATCGGCGGGCGCCCTCCCGGGCCGCCTCCTCCTTACCAGTCACCTCTTTGATGTACCGAACCTCGGCGGGGATATAAGGCGTACCGTCGGGGCGGAAGATGTCGTGGAACCACACCGGCGGCTCGGCCTTGTACTGTTTCGTCCACGAGTCCCACGGGTAGATCGTCTGCGACTTGCCGGCAACGAAGCCCCAGTTGTACGCGCCGACGCGGTGCTCGCGGAACCAGCCGAGGATCGGATCGAACGTGCTGCCGTTGGGGCGGGCCATGTACTCGGTGCAGAGGATCGGGCGGCTGTAGCGGCGCAGATTCTGCACGCATGTCTTGACATCGTCGAGCGTGCCGTACGAGTGAAAGCTGATGACGTCCGACTCCTCGAGCTGGAAGCGCTCCATCGGCGAGAGCTCCTCGGGGTCGGCCCAGTTGCCGATCCAGACACCGGAGGTGAGCGGCTGGGACGGGTTCACCGCGCGGGCCCATGCAAAGACCTTGCGAATGAGCAGCAGCGACTTCTCCGCCTTGTCGGGCAGTTCGACCTTGCCGTAGGCAGACTTGTTCGGGTTTTCCGGCTCGTTGTAGAGATCCCAGCAGTGGACGCGGGGATCGTTCTTGAACCGGACGATCACCCCCTGGATGTACGGCTTCAGTTCGTCATGGCGTGCCGGGTCCTTGAGGATTTCGGCGCCGGGGCTCTGGACCCAGCCGGAGTTGTGGACGTGCGGCCTGGGCTCGCGCTGCCGGCCGGGTTTGGGGAACGGATCCCAGACTGCATCGAGCGGCACGAACATGACGCCGATCCCGTGCCGGTCGGCGATCTTGAGGAACTCGTCCATCCGCGCGAGGAAGGCGTCGCGGTCCTGGCCCCACAGCAGGTGGTGCAGGAACACGCGGATGCTCGTGAACCCCAGGTCCTCGGCCCAGCCGAGCTCGCGATCGATCGTCTTCGGGTCCCAGGTGTCGGCCTGCCACATTTCGAGCTGGTTGATGGCGGTGCTGGGGATAAAGTTGCAGCCGACCAGCCAGGGCTGACGGCGGTACCAGTTGTTCGCCTTCTCGTTGGACCAGCGGGCGGAGCCTGTCTCGGCCGCCGGGGCAAAGGGAGCCATCAGTGCAAGCAGCAGCGCGGGGAGCAGCAGACAACGCGGCATGAAGGGCCTCCTTGTGAGCAGGAGCGGATTCTACTGCGACGAGGGCGGGCCGGCCAGACGCCGGCGGACCGGACCGTCGCAGGAGGCTGGCGGGGCAGAACCTTTGCGCGTTACACTCCCACCTCTACGCACACGCGTGCGCTGGTCACCGCAGGAGTCAGAAGGAGACTCGCATGTCCCGTGATTTCACACGACGTCATTTCCTCTCGACCGCCTCCGCAGGAGCCGCCGCCCTGGGAATCGGCGGAAAGTTCGCCCATGCGGCTGCCGATACGAACGAGCGTATCGCCATCGGCATGATCGGCGTCGGCGGGCGCGGCAGCATGCTGATGGACGACATTCACAAGGTCGCGACCGAGCACAATGCCGAGATCGTGGCGATCTGCGACGTCTACAAGCCGAACGCCATGAAGGCGGCAGCCCGCGCGAAGGAGTGGTTCGGGAAGGACGTGCAGGTTTTCTCGCGCTTCGGCGACCTGCTGGCGCTCAAGAACGTGGACGCGGTGGCGATCGCGACGCCTGATTTCGCGCACACGCCGATCATGATCGAGGCGCTCAAGGAGGGCAAAGACGTCTACTGCGAAAAGCCGATGTCAATCACCGTCGAGGAGGCGAACGAGGCATTGGACCTCGCCCGCAAGCATGAGCGGGTCGTGCAGGTCGGAACGCAGCGGCGCAGCGAAGGGGGGTACAAGGCGGCGGCGAGGGAATTTGCCACGGGGGTGCTCGGAAAGGTGAGCCGCGTCACCGGCACGTGCAATTTCAACCACGCCCGGTGGACGCGCGACTGCAGCGGCATCCGCGAAAGCGATGTGGACTGGGATGCGTACCTGTTCAACCGCGAGAAGCGTCCGTTCGATCCGAAGCTGCTGGGGCAGTGGCAGCTGTACAAGATGTGCACGAATGGCCTGGCGGGCCTGTGGATGACGCACTTCTCCGACGTCCTGCATTTGATCACGCGCGCGAAGTTCCCCCACAGCGCCGTCGCCCATGGCGGCATCTACGTGTGGAAGGATGACCGCGAGCACACGGACACATTCACCGCGCTGCTGGAGTATCCCGACGGCTTCCTGATGGACTGGAGCATGAACCTGGCCGTCGCGGAGTGGGGCGTGCAGTTCAACGTCTGGGGGGACAAAGGGGTCATGGATGTCGAGAAGCTGACGCTGACGACGTTTGAGGGGCGGAAAGGCACGACGCGGAAAATCGCCCGGGAAGCGAACGAGTCGCACATGGGCAACTGGCTCTCGTGCATCCGCACGCGGCAGCGTCCCAACGCGGATATCGAGTACGGCCACCAGCACTCGGTGGCAACGATCCTGTCGGCAACGGCCCTCAACTCGGGACGCCGGCAGGTATTTGACCCGGAGACGCGCCAGATCCGCCCGGGCTGAGCGCCCGAACGGGGGGCGGATCGACCCGCACGACACTGATCTTACGGATATCGCCTGGCGCGAGCGGCGCAGGATGACGGCGCGCGACCCCTCCTACAATGTGAGGAGGAGGCCGCGTTGGCCCCTCGTTTTTCAGTCCTGCGAGGTCCTCCATGATTCGTGCCCATGCGCCGGTGGCGCACGCCTCGACCGTTCTCTCCACGCATGAGAAGCCGACCGACACGACGAACGCGTTTCTGCAGCAGGCGCTCGACTGCCTGAATCTCGACGTGCGGTACGAGACGCTGCTCAAGACGCCGCGGCGGGAGCTGCGCGTCGAACTCGTCATGACGATGGACGACGGGAGCCTGGGGCACTTCAGCGGGTACCGGGTGCAGCACGACAACTCGCGGGGACCTTACAAGGGCGGGCTGCGGTACCACCCGCAGGTGGACATCGACGAGGTCCACTCACTGGCGAGCCTCATGACGTGGAAAACAGCGGTGGTGAACATCCCGTTTGGCGGGGCGAAGGGCGGGATCCAGGTGGATCCATCGACGCTCAGCATCCGCGAACTCGAGCGGCTGACGCGGGCCTTCGTCGGGCAGCTCCGGGAGTTCATCGGGCCGCGGACGGACATCCCTGCACCCGATCTCAACACGAACGGGCGCGTGATGGCGTGGATCTTCGACGAGTACAGCCGGATGTACGGCTTTAACCCGGCCGTCGTGACGGGCAAGCCGGTGGAACTCCACGGATCTCACGGGCGGGAGTCGGCCACGGGGCGCGGGTGCTTCTTCGCCATCCGGGATGTCCTGCGGCACGACGGGCGCGATGTGCGCGGGACGCGGTTCGCGCTCCAGGGGTTCGGGAAAGTAGGGAGTTGGGTCGGGCGGCTGCTGCACGAGGCAGGCGCGAGGATCATCGCGGTGAGTGATCAGGTGGGGGGGGTGTTTGCGCGAGACGGACTGGATATCCCCGCGCTGGTCGCACACAACGAACGCCATCACACGGTGGCGGGGTTCGAGGCACCGGAGACGATCTCGAACGCGGACCTGCTGGCCTGCGACTGCGACGTCCTGGTGCCGGCAGCCGTTGGGCACGTCCTGCATGCAGGGAACGCGCGAGACGTCCGCGCGCGGTACATCCTGGAGGCGGCCAACGGGCCGACCACTCTGGAAGCGGACGAGATCTTCCGGTCGCGTGGCCTGACAGTCGTGCCGGATATTTACGCCAACGCGGGAGGCGTCACCGTCAGCTACTTCGAGTGGACGCAGAACATGCAGGAGTATAAATGGGCGGAGAGCACCGTGAACGCCGAACTCGAACTGCACATGACCCGGGCGCTGAGCGAGATCTACAAGACCATGGACCGATACCGGGTGCCGATGCGGACGGCCGCATACGTCTGCGCGGTCGAGCGGGTGAAGGCGGCAACCGATCTGCGCGGGATTGAATGACCCCGGATTGCGGACTTCGGATTTCGAATTGCGGAATGAGAACACGGGGACGAGAGGTATTCCAGTCGCTGATCTCTTGCCCACGAAGTGGCGCTGATGGATTTGCTCTGCTGCGGGGTTCGCGGTTCAATACGCGCGTCTTCGTGGAGGCAAGATTATGAGCTGCACGCGACGGAACTTCATCGCGGGCGCCGCGGGTCTCGGGGGCATGGTGTCCGTGGCGCGATGGGCTGAGGCGGCACCGGCCCGGCCGGTGCGGATCGCGCGCGTCGAGACGTTTGCGGTGGCGTATCCCACGGTGGGGCGGTTCAAGTTCTTCGAGGATGCGCAGGGGCGGCCGACCGGGCGACAGACGGTGGTGGTGAAGATCACCGCGGACGACGGCACCGTCGGGTGGGGCCAGAGCGTACCGACCCCCAAGTGGAGCTACGAGACGCTCGAGACGGTGAAGACCACCATCGATCGGCATCTCGCGCCGCTGCTCATCGGCGGCGACCCCTTCGACATCGATGGAATTCACGTCGCGATGAACCGGGCAATCGCGCCCTCGTTTTCGACGGGGCAGCCGATCTGCAAGGCCGGCGTTGACCTGGCGCTGTTCGATCTGACCGGGCGAATCACCGGGCAGACGGCCTCACAGCGATGGAAGCGTGCCGGGCGCGACCGTATCCGTTTGAGCTGGACGCTGAACCCGAAGGCGCTCGACGACATCGAGGGACTGATAGCGGAAGGACGTGGGAAGGGCTTTTCGACGTTCAACGTCAAAGTCGCGCCCGATCCGAAGTTTGATGTCGAGATGTGCCGGATCGTGAAGAAGCTCGCCCCCGACGGGTTTCTCTGGGCCGACGCCAACGGTGGATACGACGAGAGGACGGCGCTCGCGGTCGCACCGAAGCTCGCGGAAGCAGGCGTGGCCGTGCTCGAGCAGCCTGTGCCGCCGAACCGCCTCACCGCGCTGCGCAAGCTGAAACAGCAGCATGCGCTTCCGATCCTCCTGGACGAGGGGGTCGTCTCGTCGGGGGACCTCGAGGAATTCATCAAGCTCGACGTGTGCGACGGAGTGGCCATGAAGCCCGCACGGTGCGCCGGCCTGGCCGACGCGCGGCGCCAGATCGAACTCTGCGAGCAGCACGGACTCATGTTTCTCGGCAGCGGCCTGACAGACCCGGATGTGTCGCTGGCGGCCTCGCTCCTGCTGTATGGAGCGTATGATCTCAAGTACCCGGCCGCCCTCAATGGGCCTCAGTTCCTTGCCGGCACGAGCATCCTCAAGCAGCCGTTCCAGCCGGAGGATGGGCACCTCCTCGTGCCCAAGGGCTACGGCCTCGGCGTCGAAGTGGATGAGGAACAGCTCCGGAAGCTCGCGTCAGCTTGAAGCGTCTTCGAAGTGCTTTGCGTCGCCGCCGCAGTACGAGGGAGGGGCAGGAGCACACCGCGCACACTCGCGCAGGAGGTGTCGCGTGATCACTCCCGTATCTGCCGGCCAGATTCCGCCTGTTCCCGAGCTGTTCCTGCTGCCCGAGCAGGAGCGGGGCGACGCGTGGAAGGACTTCTGGAGCCATTATCGCGGGCGATGGCTCTTCGGCCTCATCATCTTTGCGCCGCCACTGGCTTTCGTGCTGGACTACCTCCTCCTCTGGAGAGTCACCTGGCTGCCCGGCTGGTCGCACATCCTGATCGTGGCCGCGATGCTGCTGGGCGCGGTGCTTCTGGCCGTGCGCTGCATCAAGCGGCCGTTTCAGCGCTACCTGCGGGCCGAGCTGAATCGCAGAGGCATCGCAATCTGTACACGGTGCGGTTACGACTTGCGCGGCCAGACGGACGCGCGTTGCCCCGAGTGCGGACTCCCCTTCAACGGGCCTGCGCCCGGACCCGGAAGCAGCGGCGCTGATTGAATTGAACTCATGCGGTTCAGTCGATCGTCCGCAGGAACGCCACGACGGATTCGGCGTCCTTTCCCTTCATCAGGAAGTTGATCGCGTCTTCGTCCGTCCAGCCCGGCAGGCCGGCAATTTTCGGCGTTTCGTACGCCCACTCCTGGTTGGGCCAGGGCGAACGTACGGGCATCGGCGCACCGTGGAAGAGGCGCGTGCGGTCGAGATCGCCCGACTCCGTGCGGGGCGTGTGGCACTGGATGCACATGGCGACGTGCTCGGTGATGTAGCGACCGCGAGCGACGCGATCCGCCGGTGGCTCCGCGGGGCGGGTCTGCTGCGCGGCGACCGCGAGAAGCGAGAGTGCTCCGGCGGCCAGGATAACGAGGGCGACGGATTTCATGGAGTGCTCCGGCGATCGCTGGCGCGGGGAGCGTAGATGCGAGGCGCCACGGGCGATCAGCGGATTCTTTGAGGCGGGATGCGCGGAGTCAAACCCGATCGCTGGGTCCAGCAACGCTGGGAAGGGCAAAACGAAAGGTGAGACGGGCGGCGGCTTGTCTCGACGGGAACTTGCCCGGGAACACTCCGCCGCTCGATGGGGGCAACCGCGCGGAGGGCACCCGAGCCCACGGACCCGATGCCTGGTTTACAGGAGCGTTCACACCGCCTGGCAAAACGGCACGAGGACGCAGGATTGTGCGTCCTCGCATGAATCCCGGGTTGCTGCGGTTGTTTTACTTCGCCAAAGCTTTTGCCTTGCTGATGATGTCCGCTGCCGACAGGTGGAGGTAGGCGAGGATGTCCTCCGCCTCCTTGCCTGACTTGGGCATGCGGCCGGCGAGCATGGAGTGGACGCGGACATTGCCTTCCGCGGCGGCCGCCTCGGCGACGGCGCCGTTAAAGCCGCCGGTGAAGTTGTCTTCCACACAGAGGACGACGCCGTTCGCCTTCTTCGCCGCGGCCAGGATCGGACGGGCGTCGAGCGGCAGGCAGTACGCATCAAACAGATTGACCTTCACGCCCTGCTTCTCGAGCTCGCGGGCAGCCTGCAGAGCCACCGTCACCATATAGCCGCTGGAGACCAGCGTCACCGAACTCCCTTCCATGAGTTGCGTGCAGCCGCCGAGGGCGAATGTCGCGTCCTGCGGATAGATCAACGCGACATCGGGGCGATGCGTGCGGACGTAGCAGATGTTCGGCGTGTTGGCGGCGAGTTCCGTCAGGCGGTAGGCCGCGACAGCGTCCGCCGGGTGGAGCAGGTGCGCGACCGGGCGTCCGAAGCCGTCGTCGGCGCTCGTGTACGCCCGGAAGTAGGCGACATCGGGCAGGCTCATCTGGCTGGGACCGTCGGCGCCGAGCGAGACACCCGCGTGCGAGCCGACCAGCTTGATGTTTGCCCGCGTGATGGCGGCCATCTCAATCTGGTCGTACGCACGGGCGAGGAACTTGGCGAAGGTGCTCGCGAACGGGATCATCCCCCCGGCCGCCAGGCCCGCCGCGACGGACACCATGTTCTGCTCGGCGATCTTGCACTCGAAGAAGCGGTGCGGAAACGCCTTGGCGAAAACATTGGCAAATGTCGAGTTGCTCACGTCGCCGTCGACGGCAACGATGCGCTCGTCCGCATGGCCAAGCGCCAGAAGCGCGGCGCCGTAGGCGCGCCGGGTCGAGAGCTTGTTCTTCGCGACGGCCTCGCTCATGCCGGCCCGCTGCATCGCCTCAGCAAAGGGAGCCGCGACGATCTGCGTCTTTTTGACGACATGGTTGACGACCGGCGGCGCCGGCGGACGCGGCGCCTGCAGGTTCGGTGTGATCTTGAGGGCGGCGGCAGTCTTGTCGAGGCTCTCCTCGGCGGCCGGGAGATCCTTGGGCGAGAGCGGCTTTCCGTGGTTGCTCTTGTCCTTCAGCGAATCGACACCCCAGCCCTTCTGCGTCCGGGCGACGACGGCGATGCACTGGTCGCCCTTGCCGACCTTCCGCAATGTGGCGTGGATCGCCGGGATGCTGTGGCCGTCGATCACCTCGACGTGGTAACCGAAGGCCTGGAGCTTGGCGGCGAGGACCTCGGCGCTCTGCTGCTTTGAGACGTAGTCCGCCTGGCCCTGCCCATTACAGTTGAAGATCGGGCAGACGTGCGTGAGCTTGTGGTCAATGACGAAGTCGAGCGCTTCCCAGATCTGCCCCTCGCGCGACTCGCCGTCGCCGATGAGGACGAAAATCCGCTTGTCGATTTTGTTCAGCCGCGCCGCCAAACCCAGACCGGCCCCGACCGAAAGGCCCTGGCCGAGCGAGCCGGTGGCTGCGTCAAAAAAGTGGAAGCCTTCCGCGGGATTGGGGTGGCCATCGAGCGGGCTCTCCAACTCCCGCAGGCTCTTGAGATCCTCGACCTTCAAGGTGCGGCGCTCGGCCGGCGATTTTCCGACCGCTCCGCCGAGATCGGCGTAAGCGGCGTACACGATGGGCACGGCGTGGCCTTCGCTGAGGACCAGGCGATCGCTGGCGGGGTTCCACGGGTCGGCGGGGTCGTAACGCATCTGCTCGTACATGAGTTCGCCGATCAGGTGTGCCAGGGATAGTGCGCTCGACGGATGGCCGGACCCGGCGGCGGTGGTCATGCGCAGGACGTTCTTGCCATTTTCAATCACCCGGGAGTCAATCGCGCTACTCATGTAAGTTCCTGCATTATATGATGTTAAAGTCGCCCACCGGACAGCATGACCGGGGACGAAGTAGCTTAGCGGGCCCGGGGTGGGCATGCAAGCGACGAGGTCCGCCACCCGTCAGGGTACCTGATCGGATGCTGCGGGATCTTTGATCTGCTCGCTATCCACTTTCACGGGCCGCTGAGAGAAACCCGAATTACTCTACCGCGCCCGCCGTCCCCTACGGCGTGACGGTGACCAGGCCGCAGGCCTGACGGACTTCGCGCATGGTCTGCTGGGCGACGGCGCGGGCGCGGCGGCCGCCGTCGGCGAGGACGCGCTCCACCTCTTCCGGGTGGCGGCTGAGTTCGTCGAAGCGCTTGCGGGCGGGGCCGAGCGTTTCGAGGTAGAGCTCGAAGACGCGCTTCTTTGCCTCGCCGTAGCCGGTGCCGCCCTTGCGGTAACGGGCCTCCCAGTCGCCCAGCTCCTCCTGCGAGGCCATCAGGCGGAGGAGGGCAAAGACGTTGCACTTCGACGGGTCCTTGGGCTCTTCGACCGGCGTCGAGTCGGTCACGATGGCCATGATCCGCTTGCGGACCTCTTTTTCAGGGGCGAAGAGTTCGACGGTGTTGTCGTAACTCTTGCTCATCTTGCGGCCGTCGACGCCGGGGACGATGGCGACCTCCTCGCGGATGAACGGCTCGGGGCGGACGAGGACTTCGCCGAAGACGTTGTTGAACTTGCCCTGCATGTCCTGGGTCATCTCGATGTGCTGCTTCTGGTCCTGGCCGACGGGCACGAGGTGCGGCTTGTAGATCAGGATGTCGGCCGCCTGCAGCACGGGATAGGCGAAGAGGCCGTGATTCGGCGAGAGGCCCTGGGCGATCTTGTCCTTATAAGCGTGGGCGCGCTCCAACAGGCCCATGGGCGTCACGCACGAGAGGATCCAGGTGAGCTCGGTCACCTCGGGCACGTCGGTCTGGCGGAAGAAAACCGTCTTGGCCGGGTCAAGGCCGAGCGCCAGGTACGCCAGCGCCACGTGCTGCGTGTACTCGATCAGCAGGGCACGATCCTGCAGGCTGGTGAGGGCGTGGTAGTTGGCGATGAAGTAGAAGCACTCGTGCTGCGCCTGCATTTCGAGCTGCATGCGCATCGCGCCGAAGTAATTACCGAGGTGGAGCCGCCCGGAGGGCTGAATTCCCGAAAGAACACGCATGGTGACTGGTCTCGACGGGGCCGGTTCGACAGTTTCAGACCGCAGGCGGGACAGACCCCTCAGCCCAGCTGCCACGGCACGCCGGCCACGTGCCGCAGCACGAAATTCACCGGCGGATCGATCAGCATGCCGAGCAGGTCCACGTGCGTCAAATAGTCCTGCAGAACGAGGAACATGATCACGATGGGGCCGTACCGGGCAGTCTCCAGGAAGCGCTGCTGCGACTGCGGCGTCATCAGGTTGGCGGCGATGTGGAAGCCGTCGAGCGGGAACAGGGGCAGGCAGTTGAAGATGGCCAGCCCCACGTTCACGATAATGCCGAAGAGGAGCATGAGGCCGGCCGCTTTGAACAGGGTGGGGTTGGTGTCGCTGCTGCTGAAATGAAACAGGGCCCGGAGCAGCAGCGCGAAGAGGACCGCCTGCGCGAGATTGCTGAGCGGGCCGGCGGCAGTGGTCACGAGGTCGCCCAGGCGGCGGTCGCGGAAGTTGTCGGGGTTCACGGGCACGGGCTTGGCCCAGCCGATCGGCGCGAACATCAGGCAGAGGGTCCCGAGCGGATCGAGGTGCCGGAGTGGGTTGAGCGAGCAGCGGCCCATCCGGTAGGCGGTCGGATCTCCCATCCGCAGGGCGAAATAGGCGTGGGAGAACTCGTGCACCGTCAGGGCGAGCAGCACGATGGGCACACGGATCAATAGTTCCTGGGGGTCGATATCCAGCAGCGTGCTCCGATTTCAGGCGGCCCGACGCGGGCGTTTGTGGAGTGGGTACCCGGGGATGCGCCTCGCGTCAAGACGTCGGCTATACGCTTAGCACGCTGTGTGCCAAGCTCATCAGAAATGGCGAACCGACGAGCTTGCCAGGCGTACCATACCTTGAACTTCAGTGGCCGCCGGGCGATACTATCCGGTCGCGTCGTGGCCCGAGCCGCACCACCACGTGCCGTGGGAATTCCGCCGTGCAGAACACTTGCATCCGGTTGCTCGTCCTGGATGTGGACGGGGTATTGACTGACGGCACGATCTGGATGGACGACGCGGGGGTGCAGGGACGGGGTTTTCACATCCGGGACGGTCTCGGCATCACGATGTGGAAGGCCGTCGGGCGACAGGTCGGGATTCTCACGTCGAAGCGCTCGGAGGCGGTGGCGGCACGAGCCCGGATGCTGGGAATCGAGCTGCTCGAACAAGGGGCGGAAGACAAGCTGCCGGGATTCCAGCGGATGCTCTCCGCGACGGGGGTTTCCGCGGACGAGACGGCCTACATCGGTGACGACCTGCTGGACGCGGTCGTGATGCGACGCGCGGGTTACCCGATCGCGGTGGGCGACGCGGCCGCGGAAATCCGGCAGATCGCCCGTTTCGTCACCACGGCGCCCGGGGGGCGCGGGGCGGTTCGTGAAGCGATCGAACACCTGCTCCAGCGCGACAACCAGTGGGAGGCGGCCATCCGGGCCATCGGTGCCGACCGCTGAACCAGGTCGCGACAAGCGAGGGTTGGGACTGTGCTGAAGAAAATCATCCTGGGCGTGGCCACGTTTGCGATGATCTGCGTGGCGTACTCGATTTACGTCTGGCGCGACCCTGCACCGCGGCGTCAGGTGGCCGTGCAGCCGCTGCCGGAGCGCCGGACGCTCAGCCAGCCTGCGACGAGCACCCAGCCGGAGGCCCAGACCTTCAGTTTCAAGGGCGCGCGGATTCCGCCGGGCGAATCGCCGAAGGTCAGCGTCCTGGATGAAAAGGGCAACGCGAAGATCGTGTTCCAGTCGACGCGATGGGAGCCGATCAGCGACAACGAGTTCCACCTGACGGATCCGACGGCGCGGCTGCTGCTGCCGGGCGGGCAGCTGGCGTACGTGTGGGCGGACGAGGGGCAGGTCACGCTGCAGCGGGGCGACGGCAACAACTTCAATCCCCGGAGCGGATGGCTCCGCGGGAATGTCCGGATTTTCATCGACCGCACGAAGCCCGAGTGGCGCCAGGCAAACCCGGATCGGGCGGAACTCGAACAGCACCCCGAGGCGGTGGTGAAGATCTGGCTGGACGACGTGACGTTCGACCTCGATCTGGGCCGGCTCGACAGCAACGGCAGCGTCGTGGTTCAGAGCGTGGACGCATCGATCGAGGGGCAGGGCCTTGAACTGATCTGGAACGAGGTGGACCGGCGGATCCGCCTGCTGCGGATCGCGCACGGCAAGCGGGCGGTGATCCGCGGGTCGGACGTGATGGAATTCGGCATCGCGGGCGGAAAGAAGCAGGGCAAGGAGAAGCAGGAGGAAGCGCCGGCGACCCAGCCGGTCGAGGCGCCGCCCGTCGAGGTGGCCACCGCGGCGCCGAACCAGGAGAATCGCTCCACCGGGCTGGCGTTCCAGAACCTGGAAGAAGACGACACGCCGCGCCCGCGCGACGACCGCGTGGACACGTACAAGATCGAGTTCCGCGAGAACATCGTTGCCCGGCAGCGCAGCGGCGCCCGCATCACCGGGCAG
The DNA here is from genome assembly GCA_964548565.1 of uncultured Planctomycetales bacterium. Classification (GTDB taxonomy): domain Bacteria; phylum Planctomycetota; class Phycisphaerae; order UBA1845; family PWPN01; genus CAYLLT01. The sequence goes on from CAZJTF010000032.1 coordinate 16,056, forward strand.
CTTCGCAACGCTGACGTTCTGCAGTTGATTGCGGACATCGGGCGTGAGGAGCGCGCCGCGGTCGAGAATGCGCCGAGCACCCGGCCGGCAGGCACGAAATCGGCGCGCACGCGGCCGGCAGTGCCGGATCCCGCGAAGCTGGCGGCGACGACGCTCCCGGCAGGAGGCGAGAGTGTGCTCGAACTCGAGTGGTCGGGCGAACTGGTCGCGACCCCGATCGAGAGCGCGCCGCAGCCCGATCCGAATCGGCCCGAGCGGCTGCACCTGATCGCGCAGGGTTCGCCGGTCGAGGTCCGCGACGCGCAGAACGGCGATGCGGTGTGCCGCGAGCTCGAATATCACGGCGAGACCAAGCAGGTGTGGCTCCGCGGCACGCCCGAGGAGCACGTGACGATGTCGTCCATCGGGCGCGGGCGTCTCTCGGGGCAGACTGTGTACTTCGACCCGAAGACGGGCGTCGCGCGGGTGGACGGCGCGGGGCGGATGGTGACACGACGGGCCCGGCGGGACCAGTCCGCGGAAGAAGTGGCGTCGGTGCTGGACGAGACCGGCGTGGAGTCGGGGGAAATTGCATGGAAGCGCTCCGCAGTCATCGAATTCGCACGCAGCGGTGCGCCCGACAGCCAGCCGGCCGCGGAGGCGCCCACCAGCGCGCCGGAGCGTGCCGTCCGCGTGGAGTACATCCGGCGGGCGGTGTTCGACGGCGGCGTGGTGATGAAGCAGGAGACGTCGGCGATCGCCGCGGACCACGTGGATGTGGATTTTGCCGAGCCGCAGGCGGGGACGCCCGGGGTGTCGGATGGCGGCATGGTGGTCACGAAGGTCGTCGCGACGGGGGCGGTGCAGTTCGAGCAGATGTCGGAGCGGAAGGGCGAGACAGATCGCGTCTCGTGCAACCGGCTCGAAGTGGAGATGGACGGCACGGCCGCCAACAACCCTCAGAAGGCGCGGGCCTTCGGCAATGTCGTCGCCCGCCAGACGGGTCCGCGGACCCGGCGCGAGATCCGCGCGGGCGACACGCTCGAGCTCACGATGGCGTCCGTGCCGCGCCCGGTGACCGATGCCGAGCGACAGCGGCTCGAGGCCATGGCCAGGGCGCACCCGGACATCCAGCCGGGCTCGCCGCAGTGGGTCGCGATCGAGACGAAGCTCCGCAATCGCCGGCGCACGGTCGCACGCGACCTGACGGCGGTTGGCACGGTGTCGGTGAAGGTCCGGGACGCACGGGACGCCGACCGGAACCTCGATCTCATGTCGCAGTCGCTTGACTGCACGTTCAGCGAAGGCGAAGAGATCGATCGCGCCCTCATCGTCGGCACGGCGGAACACCCGGCCTCGGTGGAGACGGGTGAGATTTACGTGAAGGGCCCGCAGATCAGCATCGATCTGACCGCCCAGACCGTGGAAGTCCCCGGCGAGGGCATTATGCGGTTCATGGCCAGGGAGGACCTCGACGGGCGTGCGGTGGATCGACCGGTGCCGGTCGTGGTGAGCTGGAAGGAGCGCATGGCGTTCCGCGGCAAGGACAACCGGGGCACGTTCACGGGAACGGTGCGGGCGGCCTCCGAAAACGCACTGCTCGACTGCCGCGAGCTGCGGATCGAGTTTCAGGATACGCCTCGGGCGCAGACACAGCCGGCCTGGGGCGCGGATCGCTGGATATTCGGTCCGATCGTCGAAGCGGTGCGGGCGGAGCCCCGGGCTTCGGGACCGGGCCGGGTGAGCGAGGAAATCCGCAAGCGCCCGGTGTACCTCTGGGCCGTCGGTGACGCGGTGATCCAGTCGAGCACGTACGAAACGGCGCCGGCGCGGGTCGGGCCGTTCACGCAGCTGCTGGCAGAGCTGCCGGACCCTTGGCAGCCGAAGGACCGCGGGGCTCAAGCCGCGCGGGGGCGCCTGCTCAGCCGATTGCGTGCGGCGGGCCCACAGATCCGCATCGACCTGGTGCAGCGGCATTTCGGCGTCGAGGGCGCGGGCAACATGAGTATCGAGGACTACCGCCTGCCGGCCGGGCGACGCGGGCCTTCGGAGCAGCCGCGTCTGACGGCACTCGGTGAGGCCGGCATGAGCGCGCTGAGCAGCTCCGGCCCGAGCCAGACGGTGTTCACGTGGCAGTCGTCGATGACGTACCTGAATAACCAGAACCTGGCGGTTTTCGACGACACGGTGCGGATGAACCACGCGGCCGGCGGGGCGATGGTCATGAAGGCGGAGTTCGCCGCGGCCATGAAGCTCGATACGGCCCGGCTGGGCAAGCTGGAGAGCCGGCAGGCGCAGCTGGCCTGCGACAACCTGCTGGTCGAATTCGAGCGGGACAAAACCCGCACGGACTCGCCGAGCCCGCTGTCGCGCGCCACGAAGCTGCGGCGCTTCGAGGCGAAGGGATCGGTTCAGCTGAACCTCGACGAGGGCAAGCAGGCGGTGACCGGCACGCTCGTGACGTACAACAGCACCTCGGGCGAGGTGAAGGTGACGGGTTCCCCCACGCGCCCCGCCCAGATTCTCGAACAGGATGAGCGCACCGCGAAGCTCAACATCATCCGTGCCGATCCGGGGCGGTCCATCACGTGGAACGAGAAAACGCGCCTGGCGCGGGTCGAAGGCTCGAGCATCGTGGGAACGGGCCGATAAGCCCTACGAATTAGTTCTGGAAAATTGCAGATCGGAGTTGCCGGCCGCCTGGTGCGCATGAATAATCATGCAGAGGCGCGCCGCCGGGAGCGTTCGGATCCCGCGGCGTGAAGAGTCGTGCCGGGATTGGGCAGTGGTCTTTCTTCTCCCCGCGCTGCCATTCCATATTTGAGCGAGAGTGTCCACCTCGAGGTGTGCGCGTCGCCGCGCGACCGCAGGATGCGAGACTGTGCCCGCGCGGCGTGACCGAGACGATTCGGTCGGCTGCATCTCGTGACCGGTTGTTCCCGCTTTCCGCGTGGGGAAGAGTAACCGTGCGGGGCGGCCTTCTGCCGCCGCAAGAGGCGAAAGGGGATCGCCGGACCGGAGGGGGAAAGAAACGGGGGGCCACCGCGCGTTGCGGAGAGCGCATGCGCGGCTCCTCGTGCCGTGTCCGGGTGCGGGTCCTCGCGTCCGCACTCTGCAGGCGAAACGGGCCGCGCCAGTGGTGCGCGGCCCGCTTTGTTTCCGGCGGACGCGGCAGGATATCCGTCATGCTGGCGTGCGGCACCATTCCGTCGTCCGCGCGCGAACTCATCGTTCGACAGCCGTCCCCTGAAAGCACGTGTCGATGCGGACCTGCGGCTCGAGGGTCACGCCCGAGTCGCCGGTAGCCTCCGCATGCTTCTTGGCGAGAGCGAGCATTTCGGCGCCGAGCTCGAGCTCGTCCTGGAAGGCCCAGATGGGGTTGCAGAGGTGCAGCATGTTGCGGCTGTGAATCCGCTCAAAGAACCAGTAGTCGCGGCGGTACCGGCCGTAACTGAAGTCGATGTGGCCGGTCAGCGCCCGCCGGTAGGCGTCCATCACCTGCACGAATTGCCAGTCGACCTGGAATCTCATGGACGCAGCGCGGTGCAAGGTTTCTGGCGTCGTGGCGGTCCGGTCAGCCGTTCTGACCCTGGCCGGCCACTGTGTTCTTTATAGCGAATTGTGTGTTCTTGCGGCAAGCGGAGGCCACTGGGGAAGCCACGGCGTGGATTCGGGGCGAAGCCACGGCCTGCCTTCGCCAAACGGACGGCGAAGTCAGACCGTGCCACCCCTGCATTGCGAAGTCAGAGCGTGCCACCCGCGCATTGCGAGTCAGACAGTGCCACCCCTGCTCAGGCCATCCCACCCTGCTTAGTGTCCAACGTCAGACGGTGTGACCCGTTCGGGCGGCTTCGGTGTGCCAGGTGCCGTCGGCGTGGCGGATGACGGGATTGTAGAGGGTATCACGCTCGACCGGGATGCCGCCGGCTTCGCGGATCAGGCGGCGGATGCGGTCGACGGAGAGCTCCTGGTGCGTGGTGCCGGCGCCTTCGCGTTTGGTGATGTCGTACCAGACGACGGTGCCATCCACGTCGTCGACGCCCCAGTTGAGACTGACCTGCGCGAGCTTGGGGGTCTGCATGATCCAGAAGGCCTTCACGTGCGGCACGTTGTCGAGCATCAGGCGCGAGACGGCGAGCGTCCGCAGATCGTCGAGGCCGGTCGGTCCGGGCAGGTGCGCGAGGGCGCTGCCGTCGGGGATGAACGAGAGCGGGATCACACAGTTGAAGTGGGCGGCACGCCCGCGAAGGGAGAGATCCTGGTGCTCGCGGAGCTTGACGAGGTGGGCAACGCGTTCCTGCGGGCGTTCGACGTGGCCATAGAGCATTGTGGCGTTGGTGAAAATGCCGAGCTCGTGGGCAACGCGGTGAACGTCAAACCAGCCGGCCTCGCCGACCTTGTTCTTGTAGAGCTCGTCGTGAACGCGATCGTCGAAGATCTCGGCGCCGCCGCCGGGGAGACTGCCGAGGCCGGCGTCGCGGAGCTGCTCGAGGACTTCACGGATGGAAAGCCGCGGGCGACTGATTCGCGTGAAGTGGATGATCTCGATTGCGGTGAAGGCTTTGATGTGCAGGGCGGGACAGGCGGCACGGATCGCGCGGCACATGTCCAGGTAGAACGAAAACGGCAGCGTCGGGTGCAGGCCCCCGACGATATGGACCTCGGTCGCGCCCTGCGAGGCGGCCGCACGGGCGCGGTCGACGATCTGTTCGATCGAGAGCTCGTAGCCGTCCGCGTTCCAGATCGGGGCATCTGCAAGGCGGTCGTCTGCGGCCTTCGGGGCGTCGGCAACGGGCAGTGGAACGCCCGTGCGGTCCGGGCGCTGGTACGGGCGGTAGAACGAGCAGAACTTGCAGCGCAGGACGCAGAAGTTCGTGTAGTTGATGTGGCGATTGACGTTGAAGTAGGTCCGACGGCCGTGAAGACGCTCGCGAACGGTGTTTGCCAGGGCCCCGAGTGTGTGGATGTCGCGCGAGGCGTAGAGACGCAGGCCGTCCTCGGCATCGAGACGCTGTCCCGCCTGTACCTTGTCGATGATGTCGCGAAGTTCGCCCAGGGCGTGTGTCTGCATGGCCCGATTCCCTTCGGCCGTATTGTATGGCGGAGGCGGGTGAAAGCCATCCGAGGGGATCAGTCACGCTGCCCGAGGATGGGGCGCAGGTATTCCATGGAGCTGGTGATGTACTTTGCGAAGGACTGCCCGCGCGGCGGAGGTTCGAGCGCAATCCAGCCGTTGTAGCCACGGTGGAAAGCGTCATCGAGGAAAGCGGGCACGTTCATCTCGCCCTGGCCGGGGGGGACGGGGCGACGACCCATGCGATCACCGAGGCGAATCGAGCCGAGACGCGCAATGAGCGCCCGGAGTGCGTCGCGCGGGTTGACGGCGGCCGCATGGTAGGCGCCGGCGTCGAGCAGGAAGCGCAGGCGCTGGTGCTCGAGGTCGGCGGAGACCAGGTGGTTGTCCTCGATCTGCTCGATGCGGGTCCCGGGGGCGTTGCCGACATTCACCGTCAGGTCCATGTCGTCGCCGGTCCGGGCGAGTGCGTCGAGGCCGAGGACGAGCGTCGAAACAGACTGCCGGCGCCTGTCGCCCGTGCGGACGTGGACGGTCGGCGCGCCGACTTCCTGGGCAAGTCGCATCTCGCGGCGGATCCGCGCGATCTCGTGCCAGAGGGCGGAATCGTCCTCGGCGGCCATTGGCGAGAGCATCACGGCGGAAACGGCGAGGCCGCTCTCTTCGAGAAGGGACCGCAGGGCGGCCGCGGGGTCACGCGCGCCCGGCAGGCCGCTTTCGAGGTGCGCGCCGTCGAGCTCCACCGCGGTAAAGCCCGCACCGCGAACCACCGGCAGGAGGTTCTGCAGGGGAACGGGCGCGGGGCTGTCAATCGCGCAGCTGAGACGCATGGCCCGAATCCTGCTCCGACGGGTGGAGGCCGCTCCGCAGGAGAATATCGAAGCTCCGATTCGCCCAACTGATGGCGGCGACGTCGAGCGGACGAACACCCCCCGGCCATCGATTGTATTCCGCTCCGACGCAGGAGTCGCATGGGGTGGGCTCGTTTTGAGCGACGCACACCAGGATGTCGGGCGGCTCGGCAGGGGCGCCTGCGCGGGGCAGCAGAACGAGGCGCTGCTCGAACAAATCGACGGGCGGCATCACGTAGGGCGCGGGCTCGGCGTGTATGCCGATCGTCCGGGCACCGGTTTCGCCGAGGTGCTGGAGCAGGTTGGCGGTGCGCAGGCGGGAGGTCAGCGGGCGCGCGTCCTGGATGAAGCCGTGGAGGTACATGTAGCCGGGCAGGACGGTCACCAGGAGGAACGCGCCGAGCAGGACGAGGCGACGGAGGCCGGTGAGCGTCCGCGCGACGGCGGCGATCGCTGCCAGTGCGAGGGCAACGTCCGGAAATACGGCGAAGCGCCCGTATTCACCCGGCTTCCCTGCGGCGAGCGCGATGAACTGCAGCAGGATGAGCGCGCCCGGCGCGGCGACGAGGAGACCGGTCATGCCAGCCGCACTCCGGTAGTGCCTGCCGCGAACGAGGCGGACACCCAGGAAGATGGCCGCGGCGGCACCGACGGTGGCGAGCACGACGGAGGTGCCTTCGCCGACGAGGGCGGCGGCATTGAGGAGGCCCTCAGGCCAGCGACCCACGTCGTACATTGCCAGCGAATTGCCGAAGTTGGATTGCAGCAGGTCGCGGTTGTTGATCGCGTTGATGACGATGTAGGGATTCCCCGCCAGATAGATGCCCGCGGCGGTGGCGAGTCCGTCGAGGCACCGGGTGAGCCGCTCAACGGCAGTGCCGGGGCGGAGGATCACCATCATCGGGATGAGAACAAAGATCGGCAGCGCGGAGAGGACCATCCCGAAGGCGGCCCCGCACAACGCGCACGCCGTCACCCACCAGCGGCGCGAGCCGGTCTCGATATATCGCGCGGAGGCGAGCACGGCCAGGAGCATCAGGACCGCGCCGGGAAGGTGGGGCTTGGCTTCGTGGGCCATATTGATGACGACGGGCATGCAGATGAAGCAGAGGGCGGCGGCCGCGGCAGGAACCACGCTCGAGACCGAACCGAGTGGGCCGCCGGCGAGTCTTCGCGCCAGGAGGAACACCGCCCACACGCCCACGAGCCCCCACGCGACGACGTATAGACGTGCGACGATGTAGAACCGTCCGAACTGCTCAGGGTGATCGAGATACCAGGCGGGGTCGGGCTGCAGCTGGATCCAGCCGACGAGGGACGCCGCCTTCAGAAGCGCACCGACGCCGTAGATCCAGAAGCCGCCGTACTGGTACAGCCTGGGATCGAAGTCGCCCTCCGAGGGACGCATCGAGGCCAGGGCCATCATGGTGATCATTTCGTCCGGCTGGTACGTGTAGAGCCGGTAGCGGCGCACGATGGCGGCGCGCCGGGCGTCGGTCTCGTTGACGACGACAGGCCCGGTGCGGTCGTGGAGCGGATCGCGGTCGACATCGGCGCCGATGTCGCGATCGTGGGCGCGATCGCCCGCGAGGCGCAGAATCTCCGCGCCGGTCCAGGGCTGCCGGCGACCGAAGAGATATGCGTCGGCCTCCCGCGAGGGGAGGCCCCAGCGGATCCCGGTGCAGAACACGGCGGCCCCGACCGCCAGCAGCAGTGCAAGGACGAGCCGGAATGCGTTGTTGCCTGAGAACGCGGACACGAATCGTTTCCGTTGCAGCGCTCCCCGTCGACGGGTCCGACCGGCACCGGAGGCAGCGCTACGAAGCTCTCAACAGGATGTCGGTGATCGTCAGCACCGCCAGCGCGACGCTGATCACGCCGTTGACCGTAAAGAACGCCACGTTAATACGCGACAGGTCGTTCGGGCGGACGAGCGCGTTTTCGATCAGCAGCAGCAGGGCAACGATCGCGACGCCGACGGCGTACACCTGCCCCAGGCCGGCCACGGGTACGAGCGCGGCCAGAAGCAGCACGACGATCGCGTGCCCTCCGCGTGCGATCCACAGCGCGCGGGCGGGCCCGATGCGAGCCGGCAGGCTGAACAAGCCCTCCGTGCGGTCCACCTCGATGTCCTGGCACGCATAGATGATGTCAAAGCCGCCGATCCAGAGCGTGACCGCCGCCATGAGCAGAAACGCGGCCAGGCCGAGCGACGCCGGATGGATGGCGATCCAGGCGGCGACGGGCGAGATGGCAATGGCACTGCCAAGGACGAAGTGCGACCAGCGGGTGAGGCGTTTCGTGTACGAGTAGAAGCACAGATAGCCGAGCACCGGGACGGACAGCAGCAGCGGCCAGGGATTGCGCTGCAGCATCCAGAAGCCGGCGCACAACAGCACGAAGACGGCGGAGGCCGCGACAAAGAAGAGAATGGCCTGCAAGCGGGTGATGGTGCCGGCCGGAATCGGGCGACCGGCGGTGCGTGGATTCCGGCTGTCGATCGCGGCATCAACAATGCGGTTGAAGGTCATGGCGGCCGACCGTGCGGCCACCATGCAGCCGACGATCAGCAGGAGTTGCACCGCTGATGGCCACGGGCGCGGCGCGTCGCCCGCAATCCATGCTGCCCGCGCGGCCAGGAACGTTGCCATGACGGCAAACGGCAGCGCGAAGATCGAGTGCGAAAACTTGATCATCTCGCCCCAGCGGCGGACGATCCGCAGCGGTCGAATGGCGGCAGCGCTTTCTGTCATATCCGGATTGTACGCGAGAGAGGCCCAAGCCGAATCGCCGGTGGTCATGTCCATTCCGTCGGGTTGTCGGCGGAAGCGTGTGGGTCCTGCCAGCGGATCTGGAGATCGTGCTCGACCCCGAGGAGGTCCAGCACCTTGCCGGCGACAAAGTCCACCAGGTCGTTCACCGATTTCGGATGCAGATAGAAACCGGGAGCGGCCGGGCAGATGATCGCGCCCGCCCGGTTCAGCCGCAGCATGTTTTCGAGGTCGATGGCGCCGAGCGGCATCTCGCGGTGAACGAGAACCAGCCGGCGCGCCTCCTTGAGCGTCACGTGGGCGGCGCGGACGATCAGGTTGTCGCCCGTCCCGGAGGCGACCGCGCCCAGCGTGTTGCTCGTGCAGGGGCAGATGACCATGCCATCGGTGCGGAAAGAGCCGCTCGCCAGGCGGCTGCCCACGTCGCGGTAGCTGTAGACGGTCAGGTCGCTGTAGTCGCGCCCGAGCAGCGATGGGGCGTCGAGGTCGCGCACCGCACACTCGTCGGCCAGCAGGCGGCGTCCCATCGGCGACGCGACGAAATGAATCCGCACGCCAGCCGCGGCGAGGCAGTCGAGCACCCGGAGGGCGTAGGCTCCGCCGCTCGCTCCGGTCACCGCCACGATGATTTCGTTGCGTCGCATTCGGGACTCGGCTCAGGCGGCGCTCCGCGCCGTGATGTTGATGGTGGCCAGGCGGCGGTTAGCCTCGGTTGCCCAGGGGGAATCCGGGCGCGCCCTCAGGATCTCCTCGAAAACCAGGCGCGCCTCCTCGGGCAGGTTGTCCTCCTGGTAGGCGGTGCCCAGTTCGAAGCGAGCCCGCACGACGGCATCGCTGGCCGGATTGGTGGACAGCTCCTGCACGAGTGACCGGAGCTGTCGAATCCGCTCGCTGACGGACGGCTGCGTCCGGGCCAGGAGCACACGCACGTTGTCACCGAGGCGCGTGAATGGGTAGAGCCTGGGGATGTCAGCCAGGAATCGCTGCAGGTTGAAGCGGTACATCGGGTGCCTCGGGTCGAAGCTCAGAAGCCGCTTGAGCGGGAGGTCGTTCTGCTCCGGATCGCGATTCTCGACCAGCAGCGCACGCAGCTTGCGTCCTTCGAGCACCGCCGCGTCTGGATCCACGTCAATCGTAGCCGAGGCCGGTCGCCGGGCGAGCACATCCCGCCAGCCGTTCATCGTTGCCAGGGGGCGATCGACCTTCTGTGACCCGAACCGACGATCGAGTCCGTCCAGCAGCTCCACGGCCCGGTCCACCTGCCCGTCGCGGGCCTCGAGCGTTGCCAGGCGAAGCATCGCGAGGCTCGCGAGGGGGGAGTCGGGGTAGTTTTTCTGCAGCTCGGACCAAAGCGGGCGTGAGGCGGCGGCCGGGAAGTCCTCGTAGTGGCGAATCAGCAGGGTGCCGCGGCTCCCGCCGTAGACCGGGTCGATCCGCATGTCGGTCGCCCGGGCGGCGATGTACAGGGCGTTGGGCACGTATCGGCTCTTTGGAAACCGGGAGACGAATCGGCGGCACTGTTCGATGGCCTGGTGGCGCTCGGTCGCGAAGTCCTCCTCGACGAGGCGCGACACGTCATCCGGCAGGAACTGACCGCGAGCGATCCGCATCTGGAGCATGAGCTGAACCTGCTCCATCATCGATTCGAGGGTCGCATTCTCGTCCTCGAGATCTTCGAGGCGGCGCTCGGCCACGCGCCGGATCAGACCGGCGGCGTCATACTCGTCCGCAAAGTGTTCGTGTGAGCCGGGGCCATAGTGCACCTGGAGCAGGCGGTAGTAGAGCTCGTCGCGACCGACCTGCGTCTCGAACAGGATCACCGGCAGGGCAAACATGACCGCCATCAGGGGCACAATCGCGCCGGGGCGGTAGTTCACGACACGGGCGATGATGAGTACCACCGCCATCACCAGACACGCGCCAACAATGGCCATGACCCAGGGCATATACAGCCGCGCCAGCTCGATGGGCGCGAGGTGGGCCCCCGCGGAGGTGCTTCGCGTCGCGAGGACGTAATAAGCAAGCACGGGCAGCAGCGAAATCAGGGCGGTCGCGTACCGGAAGCTGAAGCGAAGCGGGCGGAGGCGGGCGAGGTAGCAGCAGAGGGTCACGGTAAACGCCAGCCATGGCAGCATCGCCACGAAACAGATGATCGCGGTGAAAATCAGCGAGAACGGGAACCGGTACAGCATCGAGACGAGGATCGGAATGGCGGTGAGCGACGCGAGGACCAGGCCCACGATCACCATCATGAGAGGGACCTGGTCAACCGGGATCGGGTAGATCAGGAAGTCGAGCAGTGTGACCTGGTGCTCGCGCACGGGGTCGAACGCCTCCCACCACAAATCCCAGTACTGATCCGTGAAAAAGGGAGCGTAATCGCCGGTCCGCAACCAGAACGTGAAGCAGCCCAGACCCGCGAAGAGGAGGGCGTTCACCAGGAGCAGCACGACAGCGCGGACGCGGTACTTGGAGCTGGTCCATTGCCAGACGTCGCCAGCTTCGAGGCTGGATGGCTCACCGCCTACCCGGGCACGGCGGGCGGCACGTGCAGCCCGGGCCAATTGCCGGCCCGGATGCTCGGCGGCTTTGCGGAGAGGCTGAAAGACCTTCACCATGGATCAGCTCGCGGGCCCCGCCCTGCCCGACTTGTGCGCGACATACACCGAGACGATGCCGAGCGACAGCGGCCTCACGGACACACTCGAGAAGCCGGCCTGCCGAAGGGTTGAGACGATGGCTTCGCGCCCCTGGAAGCTTAACACCGACTGGGGCAAATAGCGATAAGCTCCCGTGCGGTCGCGACTGATGACGGTCGCCGCCAGCGGCATGATGCGGCGGATGTAGAAGAGGTACGCGCGGCGGAAGCATCGACCCGCTGGTACGGCGAACTCCAGCAGGACGGCGCGTCCGCCGGGCCGTAAAACGCGGTGCATCTCGCGCAGGCCGGCCGCGAGGTCCTGGAAATTGCGGATTCCGAACGCACAGGTGGTGATCGTCACACTCTCGTCGGGCACGGGCAGGCGGAGTGCGTCGCCCTGGCAGAAGACACCCCCGTCGATCGGGCGGCCGGCGGCACGGTCCAGCATCGGGAGCGAGAAATCGAGCCCGAGGATGAAACGCGGACGGATGCCAGCGTCGCCCGCGGCGTACGCACGGGCGACGTCACCGGTGCCACAGGCAATGTCGAGGAGCACGTCGTCGGGGCGGACCTGCGTCAGGCGGACCATTTTCCGGCGCCATGCCGCATCGCGCCCCGCGCTCGCAACCGTGTTGACGAGTTCGTAGGTCGGCGCGATCTCGTCGAACATCCGGCGAACGCGGAGGGCTTTATCCGCCTGCGCGTGCGGATCCGTGAGCCGGGTGTCGTCCCACAGGAGCGGATCGGACGGTTGTGCCATCGGGTGGCATTGTAGAGGGTGATCTCGGCGAAGCCCATCGCGGCTCGCAAGGCGGCACGATCGCTTGTGAACGCTGCGGGGCCCGCAGTCAGTCGGTGATGCCGAGGTCGGCCTTGGTCATCAGGGCGGCGAAGGCGTATCCCGCGCCCTCGATATTCTCGCGGGCGCCTTCCTGGCGATCGATGACAGCCACGATGCGTTCGACAGTCGCGCCGGCTTCGGTCAGGGCTTGGGCCGCCTCGATGACCTGGCCGCCGGTCGTTGCGATATCCTCAACGAGGAGCACACGGTCACCGGGCTCGAGTTTGCCTTCGTGCATCTTCTGGGTACCGTAGCCCTTCTTCGCGTTGCGGACGATCACGAAGGGGATCCCGCTGGCCATCGAGCAGGCGGCGGCGAGAGCCACGCCACCGAGTTCCGCGCCGGCGATGCGCGTGGTCTTCGGGCCGGCGTACGTCGCGAACCGGCGCCCGAGTTCGACCAGGATCGCGGGCTGGCACTCGAAAAGGTACTTGTCGAGGTAGTAGGAGCTCTTACGGCCGGAACGCAGGGTAAACTCGCCGCGCAGCAGGGCGGCCGCCTTGACCGCTTCGAAGAGTTGTTGGTCCGTCATGTGTGTGTACCGGGAGCAGTCGTCGCGCGATGTGCAATCCCGAATTCCGCCACTCGGCATTCGCCACCGGCGAGGTCGGGCCGGATCATACCATCCCGCGCCGAAGCTCGGAAAGCGGATAAAACGTGTCCCGCCAGGTGACGCCCCCGTCACGCAGCGTCACGAACGTCGATCGCGCGAGGATCCAGGCGAAAAGCAGGCCGCCGAGCGGCAGGAGGATCACGCTGGCCGCGTGATAGCGGCTCCGTACCGCGACGCCTACGAAGGTCAGGATCAGGAGAGCGCTGAGAACCGCAAACGGCAGGCGGGCTGGTCCGGTGATCGCCAGGACGAAGGGGCCGG
>CAZJTF010000033.1:0-29077 GCA_964548565.1 uncultured Planctomycetales bacterium
TGATGGTGATGCTCACCCTGCTCATGGTGCTCGGCGATCTCTTCGCCATCATCGTGGCTTCGCAGATCAGCATTTTCATCTGCGTCACCGGCTACTGGTTGTACGCGGTGCTTGTCACTGGCGGGATGGGCCAGCCGCCGGTCTTCGTCCCCAATTCGGTGCTCCTCCTCGACTGGGTATTCACCATTGCCCTTGTCTCTGCGGCACGCGTGGGGTACCGGTTCTACCACGAGGAGTGGCGGCCGCTGAACTCGGTCACGCAGACGCGGCTTTTGATCGTTGGGGCCGGGGATGCCGGCGACTCGGTGCTCCGGGAGATCATTCGGACCTCGGAGGACCGGTACCTGGTCGTCGGGTTCCTCGACGATGATGACGCGAAGCAGGGGGGACGCATTCGCGGCGTGGAGGTCATCGGGCGCACCGGCGAGATCCGCGAAGTCTGTGCACGGCTTGCGGTCGACGAAGTGATCATTGCCATCCCGTCCGCATCCCAGCGACATATCCGCAAGCTCATCGAGCTCTGCCAGGGGATGAATCTGCGGTTCCGTACGGTGCCGACGGTCACCGACCTCATCGAGGGCAAGGTCCAGATCAGCCAGATCCGCCCGGTCGACATCGATGACCTGCTCGGTCGAGATCCTGTCACGCTGGATACGGACGCAATCGGCCACTACATCCAGGGCAAGGTGATCATGGTCACCGGCGCGGGCGGCTCGATCGGCTCGGAGATGTGCCGGCAGGTTTGCCGGTTCCGGCCGCGCAAGCTGCTGCTCGTGGAGCGCATGGAGAACGCTCTCTTCGAGATCGATCGCCAGCTGGGCGCGATGTTTCCAGACATCCAGCGGACTCCGTACGTTGCGGATATCGCCGACCGTTCCAGGATGCAGCGAATTCTCCGCCTCGAACGCCCGTCCGCGATTTTCCACGCGGCCGCCCACAAGCACGTGCCCATGATGGAGTGGAACCCGGGCGAGGCCGTCAAGAACAACATTCTGGGGACGCGGTGCCTCGCGGATGCGGCGGCGGAGGCCGGGATCGAGAAGTTCGTGATGATCTCGACCGACAAGGCGGTGAATCCCACGAGCATCATGGGCTGCAGCAAGCGCGTGGCGGAGATGTACGTCCAGCAGCTGGGCAGTCAGACCGGCAGCCGCACGGAGTTCGTTACCGTTCGCTTCGGAAACGTGCTGGGGAGCAACGGCAGCGTCGTTCCGATTTTCAAAGAGCAGATCGCCCGGGGCGGTCCGGTCACGGTCACGCATCCTGAGATGACCCGCTACTTCATGACCATTCCCGAGGCGTCGCAGCTCGTGCTCCAGGCGGGCGCGATGGGGATGGGCGGCGAGATTTTCCTGCTGGAAATGGGTGAACCGGTCCGGATCGTCGACCTGGCCCTTGATCTCATCACACTGAGCGGGCTGCGTCCTCACGAGGACGTGGAGATCAGATTCACCGGCATGAGGCCCGGTGAAAAACTGTTCGAGGAACTCTCCTTCGACGGTGAAAACGTCAGCCGGACGGCACACCCGAAGATCGGCATCATCAAGAAGCGGCCCGAAGACTTCCAGCGCGTCTGCGCGGGCATCGACAGGCTGGTTCGCATCGCTGACACGGCCACCTCCGCGGAAATCCGCACCGAACTGCAGAGTATCGTGCCCGAGTATGTCCCGTCCATCCCGTCAACGGAGCCCTATCGCGTCCGCGCCGGGGCCGAACCGGTGCTGACCGAGGTCGCTGCTGCAGCACCCCGCCCGGCCTGAATTCCGCATCTCGATTCGCTTCGCTGTCGGAGCTATGCTTGCCCACCTGGCGCCGGCCAGCGTGGTGTATCTCCTCATCCAATAGCGGACAGAGCGACCGATGTCCCAGCGAAATACGCCAGATGAGCGGTTCGGCACGGCTGCAGCCCGACTGCTTGACGCGGTCACCGACGGCTACTGGGAATGGCACCTTGCAAGCGGGGCGGTCTACCTGAGCCCTCGTTGGCTGGCGGCGCTGGGATACGGCCCGACAGAACTTCCACATCACGTCAACACCTGGCAGGATCTCGTCCACCCGGAGGATCGATCGGCGGTCATGGAAGCCGCCCGTGCCTGCGCAGGCGGGCAGCAGGCGCGGTTTGAAATCGAGTGCCGTTTGCGCCGACGGGACGGGGGCTATCGCTGGTACATGCGGCACGGTTCGATTACCGAGCGTGACAGCTCGGGTGCTGCCGTCCGAATGCTGGGCACAGACGTTGAGATCACGCGGTACAAGGATTGCGAGGCCGCCCTCCGCGAAACGGAGCGGCAGATCCACTCGGTTTTCGACGAAATACCGGTGATGATCCATTGCATTGACTCCTCCGGGCATCTTCGCATGGTCAATCAGGAGTGGGAACGGAAGCTTGGATGGTCGCTGGAGGAGAGCCAGCAGCGCGACATTCTTGCCGAGTTCTATCCGGATCCGCGGGACCAGGAGAACGCCCGGCGCCGCATCGCCGAAGCCTCGGGGGAGTGGCACGACTGCCGAATGCGCCTGCGGGACGGTCGGGAACTCGACACATCATGGGCCTATGTGCGCCTCGCCGACGGCACCCGGGTCGGCGTGGGACAGGACATTACGGCTCGCAAGAGAGCGGAAGAAGCGCTCTATCACAGCGAGGAGCGTTTTCGGGTCGCACTCAAGAATTCGCCCATCACGGTGTTCACGCAGGACCTGGATCTCCGGTACACATGGATTCACAACATTCCTGCACCCACGACGCCGGAGCGGGTCCTGGGTAAAACCGATGCCGAGCTGCTCGGCCGGGAGGAAGCAGCCCGACTCACAGCGCTCAAACGTCAGGTCATCGATTCCGGTACCGGGACACGCGAAGAGATCTCCATGACGGTTGACGGTCGTACCCGTGTGTACGATCTGACCATCGAGCCGCTGCGCGATGCAGGCGGCGCGATCAGCGGGATCACGTGTGCGGCCACCGAAGTGACGCAGCAGCGGGCACTCGAGCACGAGCTCCGACGGGCGCAGAAGATGGAAGCCATCGGGCGGCTCGCGGGGGGTATTGCGCACGACTTCAACAACGTGCTGACGGCGATTCTC
Organism: uncultured Planctomycetales bacterium; assembly: GCA_964548565.1. Taxonomy (GTDB): domain Bacteria; phylum Planctomycetota; class Phycisphaerae; order UBA1845; family PWPN01; genus CAYLLT01. The sequence goes on from CAZJTF010000033.1 coordinate 3,082, forward strand.
GGCAACGCCGACCTGGTCACCAGTGCATTGCGGAAAGACCCCGTTCCGGTTCTGCAGGTGCGGAGTTTTCTCGACCAGATCGTCCGCGCCAGCCAGCGCGCGGGGGATCTGACGCGGCAGCTGCTCGCGTTCAGCCGTCGGCAGCCCGGCCACGTCACCGTGCTCGATCTGAACCGGATTCTGACGGAGCTTCAGCCGATGGTGTCGCGGCTCATCGGCGAACACATCCGGCTTGAGATGGATCTCGCCCCGGACCTCCTGCGTGTGCGGGCCGACGCTGCCCAACTCGAGCAGGTGATCGTCAACCTGATCGTCAATGCACGCGATGCCATGCCGGAGGGGGGTCGACTCCTCCTGAAGACAGACAACGTGCCGTCGCCGCAACCCCTCGGGAAAGCGGCCGATGCAGGCGATGCGTCTTCCGTTCTTTTCACGGTCACCGACACCGGCGTCGGCATGAGCCACGATGTGCTGGATCACATCTTCGAACCATTCTTCACGACCAAACCGGCGGGTAAAGGAACGGGGCTCGGTCTCTCGACGGTGTATGGAATTGTGACGCAGTTCGGCGGTCACATCACAGTCGACAGCACACCGGGCCAGGGGACGACGTTCCGCATACGGCTGCCCGCGTCCAACGAGCAGGTGCCAGCTCCAGAGGTGCCCACGCAACCGCAGGAGCGTGCGGGGCATGAGACGATCCTGCTGTGCGAGGATGAGCCGATGTTGCGGGCGCTCGCCCGGCGGGTGCTCGAACAGGCGGGCTATCGCGTCCTGGCGGCCGAGGATGCGGAGCAGGCACTACGCCTCGCGCAGGAGCATACGGGCCCGATCCACCTGCTGTTGACGGATGTCGTGCTGCCCGGAGCGGGCGGACGGAAGCTGGCCGAACTTCTGCAGGCACGCCGGCCCGATCTGCAGGTCATCTATTCGTCCGGTTACACGGCCGAGGTGCTGGATCGACAGGGGCTCGGCCGGGGCGACGTTGACCTGCTCCAGAAGCCGTTCCGTCCACGCGAACTGCTGCGGAAACTCCGTGAGGTCCTCGACCGCGACACGCCGGCGTGAGATTATCCCGGACGGCTTTGCGGGGCTGCCAGGGCAGCCCATTCACGGGCGTACGTGTCCACGCTTTCCGGCGTGACGATCCGAACCGGAGCCTTGTACCGAGGGACGAATCGCGAGGGCTCGCCGAGTGCGCTCTCACAGAGCTGCAGGGCTCCCTGTGCGAGTTCTGCATAATCAGCGGTGACGACAGCAGGGCACCTGCCGCTCCGCAGGAGCGGGAAAACGGTGGGCGACGCGTCACAGAGCAGCAGCTTGCACGAGGGGGGGATCAGGTCGAGCATGCCGGGCCTACGGAGCGCCCAGTCACCGAGCATCACCCAGGCGGTCAGCCGAGGGAATCGTTCGGAGCGCGCCTGCAGTTCCTGATGTGCCCGGAGCGGATCTGCCGCGCAATCCACGTAGGCGAACACCTCGATGCGGGGAGTATGGCGGATTTCGCGCTCGAATTCCGCCAGACGCGGCCCGTAAACGGGATGCTCCCGTCCGGCGTGCAGAACCATGATGGATGACGGGTCAGGCAGCGCTTTGGCAGTCAGTTCCGCGAGCTTCGCACCCATGCCTGCATTGTCCATTCCGGCATGAGCGAACTGGATCTGCTCCGGAAGCGGATGCAGGACCGAGATCATCGGGATGCCGCGTGCGTAGAGGCGCTCGGCGGTCGGGAGTCGGGCCTGATCGTCACGCACCTGGATACAGACCGCCCTGACATCCTCGTCGATGAGCTGCTTGAGAATGTCATCCTGGGTCCGGTGCTCGCGGTCGGACGGGGCGATCAAGCGAACCTCGAGTCTGGAAGAGAGTGCCGGGTAGTTCTTCGCGCTCCCGCGCAGGACCTGCCACACCGCGTCGTCATCGGCAGCGCCGATAAACGCAATCGGAATCGTCTGCGGAGTCGGCTTGCCTGGTCCGGTTGAACCGGCGTTGTCGCACCCGGACAGCATGCACGTGGCGGCCAGCAACAGTCCGGTCTGCAGGAAAGACCGCTTCACGCTCACTCCCTCGGTTTGCGGCCATTATCGGCCGGCGATGCGAGTCGCTTCTCGGACCTGGCCCCCCTCATTGCATCGGAGACCGCATCTCGAACGGACAGCCGCCTCGTCGGTGCTCATCGGTGCATTTCGCCTGACCGATAGAGTTTGGGTCGCTGCGCGTCCCGCTCACGGTACCAGCTTGCCCCAAGGCGAGCCAGCAGTGAGCAGGAGGGCCGACGCTTGCGAGGACCTGCATGAACAGTCGACAACAGTACTGCGCAGGGATGACCGCCTACCAGCGCGGTGAATTCGAGCAGGCGGCCGAGCATCTTTCCGAACTGGGGCGGGGTGACCAGGGCGCGGTGGGCCTGCTCAGCCGCTTTTACGCATCGCAGGCGTATTACCGGCTCGGTCTCGAACTGTTCCGCCACGGCCAGTACGGAGAGGCCGCGCAGCGGTTCCGCGCTGCTGCGCAGATGAACCCCGAGGCGGGCTCGCTCGGCCGGTTCATCGTGTCCTGCCGGATCCGCGAGCAGCGCCTCGACGTGGCGGCCGCGGAAGTGGAGAGCATGCTCGCCCGGCAGCCCGGCCAGGAGTCGCTGCGGGTTCAGCTCGCGCAGATCCGGTGGAAGCAGGGGAACCGCATCGAATGCGCGTCGATTCTCAACCAAGGGCTGGAGAAGCATCCCGAGAGCGCGGAGCTGCATTACCAGCTCGGCCTCGTGCTGGCGTCCGAGGATCGCATCGCGGATGCCCAGCGGTACTTTGAGCGGGCGGCGGCCCTGAACCCGCGTCATGCCGGCGCTCTGGAACGGCTTGCCCAGTGCTGCAGCCTCAGCAACCGTCACGAGCGGGCGCTGCGGTACCTGGAACGCGCACACCAGATCGATCCGTCGAACCGCCGCATTCTCTGGCAGATCAGCATCCTCGCGCAGGCGTTCGGTTCCGAAGTGCAGGTGGCCATTACAGAGACGCCCGAGGAGTGGGCGAGCCGACTGGAGGAGCGCGATCTCGAGCGGCTCAGCGATGCCATCCTCGCGGAGCCCGATTTCGTCGAGGCGATCCTCTCTGTTCCGGAGAGCGAGGTGGACAGCGAGGTCTTTTCCGCGATGGCCTCGATCCTCGAAAAGGCATTGCAGAAGCGTCCGGAATACGCAGACCTGCACTATCACTGCGGCGTGGTCTACCGCCGGATCGGCCAGAGCCAGGATGCGATCCGGCACGCCGAGGAGGCAGTGCGGATCAACCCGCGCTACGTGAATGCGCTCATCCTGCTGGCGCAGCTCTACGGGCAGACGGATCGGCTGAGCGCCGGGATCGAACGGCTCGAACAGGCGATCGCCGCCGGAGGTGACTATCCGGACGTGCACTACCTGATCGGACAGCTCTACCAGTCATCCGGGGATCTGCATCGGGCGCGGGCCGCGTACGAGCGGGCGCTCGATTTGAATCAGCAGTACCAGGCGGCGCGGGACGCGTTGAGTTCGCTGGCTGCCTGACAGGGGGGAAAAGATGTCATACCTGCTCGAAACCCTTGGCCGGGGATGGATCGGTCGCCTGTCCGATGCCCTGCAGCACCACCTCCAGGACGGAGCGTCCGCGGAGCCCGTCGGCGCCGCGGTGGGGGCCGGGAGCGGCAACGACCGGCTGCGGCGCGGGTTCGCGCACCTGCAGGCCGGGCGGGCCGCGCGGGCGCGCGACGAATTCAAACAGCTCCTGGATTGCGACCCGCAGTCGGCAGTCGCTCGGATGGCGTTGGCGTGCTGCCTGGATGACCTGGGGCTGCTTGCGGATGCCGTCGAACAGCTCGAGATGGCCGTCCGACTCGAGCCGCAGGACGCGGCGGTCCTGTTCGGGCTCGGTTACTGCAACGAACGTCAGGGCCGGCTCGCGGAGGCGATGAGCCACTACCAGGCGGCCATCCGGTGCTGCACGGCATTGCGCAGCGCGCGGGAACGCCTGGCCGCGATCTGTATCCGGCAGAACCGCCTGGAGGACGCGGCCGAGCAGTACGTCGAGCTGCTCTCGGATTCTCCCGGTGACGTCGATCTGCACATGGTGCTGGCGAATCTGTATCTGCGGTCGGGCAAGCCGGATGCGGCCGTGCAGCAGTTCGAACGCGCGCTGACGATCGAGCCCGACAACTGGGAGGCGCGGAACGAACTTGTCGAGACGCTCGAGCAGGTCGGTCTCCTGCGCGAAGCGATCGAGCAACTGCACCTGCTCACGGAGAAGCGACCCGAGTGTGCCGACACATGGCTGCGGCTGGGTGACCTGTATGGACGCGTCGGCAACGACAAGGCGGCCCTCGAGTCGTATCTTCGCGCGGTCGAACTGCACCCGGGCTACCTCGAGGCGGCGGTCAAAGCGGGCACGCAGCTGCTGCGGTCGGGACGGTACGAAGAGGCCGCGGGCTGGTTCGGGCGCGCAATCGAGATCAATGACCGGCTGCTCACCGCATACGTCGGGCTCGGCGTGGCGCAGTTCGAGGCCGGCCGCGAGACGGAGGCGCTCTCGAGCTTCGATCTGGCGGCGAGCATCGAGCCGAACAGCACGCTGCTCTACACGGAGATGGCGCGGCTCCAGCTCAAGTATGCCATGCAGCAGGAGACGGAGGCGGCGCTGAACTGCTCACCGCTGCAGGAAGCGGCCTCGCCGCCCGAGCAACGACTGGACGACCTGATCGATCGACAGATTGAGCGACACCGCGCGCTGGCCGAGGAGCGGCCGAACCACCCGGACGTGCATTACCGTCTGGGGCTGCTGCTGAGGCAGCGCGGGCTGCTCGAAGAGGCGATCGGCCACCTGCGGCAGGCGGTCGCGATCAACCCGTCGTACACCAAAGCCCTGATCAAGCTGGGGCTGGCCCTTCACGAGTTCGGGGAGACGGACGGGGCGATCCGAACTCTCCAGCAGGCGCTGGATCTGCACCCCGAGTACGTCGACCTGCACTACCGGCTGGGCGTTCTCTTCGCGAACCGGCGGCAGTTCGAGATCGCGGTGGAACACTTCGAGCGGGCGGCCGCGTTGAATCCGCTCAACGGCGAGATCCGGGAGAACCTCGCGCTGGCGCTCGAGAACATGGGGCTCATCGACCGGGCCAAGGCGATGTGGCACCGGATCTGCGAGATGTCGCCGCGCAGTGCCCAGGGGCGGCGGGCACGGCAGGCGACCAAGCGGGAGTAGAGGGGCCGACTTCCATTACCCGGGCCGTGAGGCGGGCGTGACCGGGAGGACGCGGGGCTCTCTTGTCGCCCAATTGGCCGCGACGACCCGGTGGTGGTTGGTGTCGGCAATATAGAGTATACTACCAGCAATGCTCAGGCCCCCGGGCTCGTAGAATCCGATCTGGCTGCCCTCTCCGGGCTGGGTTGCCCCCGTGCCGAGCCAGGTCCGGACATCTCCCGTTTTCACGTCAACCGTGCGTACCAGGTGGTTGAAGGTGTCCGCCACGTACAGCGTGTCGCCGGCCAGTGCGAGCCCGAGCGGATGCTGGAAGCGCGCCGCATCGCCGCGTCCGTCCTGACGTCCGAACTCGAACAGTCCGCCGCTGCCGGCAAGCGTGCGGGTACGCCCGTTCGCGTCGGCATCGACCGCGCGAATGGTCGAGATTTCGGAGTCCGCGACGTAGATCGTCTTTCCGTCCGTCGCCAGTCCGGACGGCTGGGCGAATGCCGCCTGGCGATGGGGCCCGTCCAGCCGGAGTTCGCGCCCTGTGCCGGCGAACACCGAAACGCGTTTCGTGGTCAGGTCGAGCAGCCAGATCTGGTGGGTGCCCGCCATCGCGATGTACAACCGCGAGCCGATCCGGGCGAGGTCCCACGGTGAACTCAGCGGCGTCTGGTCTGCGGGCCCGCCGGCGTCGAAGTCGGTTGTCTGCCTGCCGGTACCGGCGATCGTCCGCACCGACCCGCCCGCCAGATCGACCGCGCGAACCGCGTGATTCTCCGTGTCGGCCACGTAGAGCGTGCGACCCTCGTTCGAGAGGGAGAGACCCTGCGGCTGGTGGAACTCGGCTTCGTTGAAGCCGCCGTCGCGGAGGCCGATTCGCCCGCTTCCGATGGTCTGCCGGATCTGCCCATCGAGGCCGGTGACCAGGATGCGGTGGTGGTTCGTGTCGCTGATGAAGAGGCGCTGGCCTTCTGAATCGGCGAGAATCTTGCCCGGGAACTGCAGGACGCCGGGCGTGAAGGACTCGCGCTCCAGCCGAAAACGCATGGGTTTGCCGAGTGTTCCGGCCGCACGGTGCCGCGCGAGCATGGAGGCGATTGTGCGGTCGAGCAGATCACGATGACCCTCGCCGGGAGCGGCGCCGACGACGTAGCCCTCGGGATCGATGAGGACGAGCGTCGGCCAGGCGTTGACCGCGTATGCATTCCAGATGCGGTAGCTGCTGTCGACCGCGACCGGGTGAGCGATATTGTGCCGCAGTACGGCCTGGCGGATGTTCTCGGCATCTTTCTCCTGGCTGAACTTGCCGGAGTGCACACCGATGACGACGAATGGTTCGTTGCGGTACTTGTCTTCCAGGTATTTGAGGTCGGGGAAGACGTGCATGCAGTTGATGCAGCAATAGGTCCAGAAATCGAGGAGCACGACCTGGCCGCGCAGATCGCGGATGCTGATGGGCTGCTGCGTGTTGAGCCAGCGGTCCGCGGTGAATTCGGGGGCACGCACCCGCGCTTCTTCGAATTCTTCGGCGGCGTGAGCCACAGAGATGATACCTCCTGACAGAGCGAACAGAAGAATGAAACCACCGAGCTCGCGTGACGGCTGTCGTGTCAAGCGACATCTCCAGTCTGGGACGTCAGGTTTGCGTTTGTGCCATCATCAGGCGATTTTCACGAGCATTTTGCCGAGATTCTCGCCGTGAAAGAGGCCGATGAACGCCTTCGGTGCGTTCTCGAGGCCTTCGACGACTGTTTCCTTCCACTTGACGCGGCCTTCGGCGATCCATCGCGACATGTCGGCAACGAAGGGCTCGTAGAGACGCTCGTGGTCGCGCACGAGGAACCCCTGCATTCGGATGCGTGAGGCAATCAGCATGTGGATTGAACGGGGACCGGGTGGAGCCTGCTCCTCGTTGTAGCGGCTGATCATTCCGCACACCGCAATGCGAGCGAAATGGGCCATGTTCCGAAGGGCGGCATCGAGGTGATCGCCGCCGACGTTTTCGAAGTAGACGTCGATACCGTCGGGCGCGAAGCGGCGGAGTTCGCCCAGGATGCTGTCGGCAGTTTTGTAGTTGAACGCGTGATCGACGCCGGCCTCTTCGCGGAGCCAGCGGATCTTCTCGTCGGAGCCGGCGCTGGCGATGACGCGGCCGTTGCGGATTTTCGCGATCTGACAGACGACGGACCCGACCGCGCCGGCAGCGCCCGAGACGAAAATGGTCTCACCTTCCTTCATCTCGGCGATGTGCAGGAGGCCGACGTACGCGGTCATCCCGGGCATGCCGAGGACGCCGAGGTGTGCCTCAATCGGGGCGATCGTCGGGTCAATCTTCCGGACGTCGCTGCCGTCTGAGATCCAGCAGTCGCGCCAGCCTTTCATGCCGGAGACGATGTCACCCTCGGTGAAGCCGGGACGTTTCGATGCCACCACCCGGCCGACGCAGCCGCCTTCGCAGGGCTGGCCGATCTGCCAGGGCGGGGCGTAGCTGCGTCCTTCGCGCATCCGGCCGCGCATGTAGGGATCGACGGACATCCAGAGATTGCGCACGAGGAACTCACCGTCCCGGGGTTTCGGAACGGGGACCTGGATGATTTCGAAGTTCTCGGGGGCGGGGAGTCCGGACGGACGAGACTTGAGCCGAATCTCGCGGGCGATCTCTTCGGGCATGGGCGTCTCCAGTTCCACGGCGTCTGTGGTCGGGCCGTGTCAGGCGAAAAACGCGCTAAGCAGCAGCGTTCCAGTGAATTACCGCCAAAACACCTCTCTCATCGGTGGCTTCGTCTTGCGCCGGCGCGTGTCGTGGGTTCGTACGCTGTCTGATGGTAGCAGCAACCGCGTCGCTCTGCCGCCGGGGCGGCCTGAGGCCCTCCCGAGCATGTGGTCACCTCCCATCGGTGAACACCCTCGGCGCTCCGCGTCAGCGGCACTTTGCCGGAGCGGGGAGGCGGCACCATGGCGCGTGAAGGTGTGCCGGCACGGTGGGTGGGCCATTTCTCGTCGCGTGGCTCGCCGATGGGCATGGAAGGCTCCGGCGCCCGGTTTTGTTGCAGAGTACGGTGCGTTGTCCAGTGATGATGATATTTCTGATCCCAAGAGGCGCGCGGGCGAGGGAAGGGAGGGTACAATCGTCACCGGGCCGGCTGCCACATCTGATTGAACACATCGCATTCACGGCCATCGTGCGTGTTATGTCTGCCCGGGTTCCTCTCATGACCTGGAGGAGCAGATTGCGAAAGGAGCGGGTCCCATGCATGCGCGTGCGTTTGGAAAACCGGCGCGAAAGCAAGGGGGCGGCCAGGTGCGGACGAACGGCCATCTCTGCCAGATCGTTTGCCCGTCGGCGGCCATGGCGATCGTGATGGTGGGTATCCTCGCGCGTCCACGCATGGTGATCGCGGAGGCGCCATCCGTGGTCGCCTGGTACCGTTTCGAGGAGGGGACCGCTGACATGGCGGCCGGCGGACCGATTCTCGACTGGCTGGACTCGTCTCCCGACGGGACGCCGATCGGCGGTCCTGTTTACCGCGCGGATGTGGCCGCGCCTGTGATTTCGCTGACCGGTCAGCCGAACACGCTCTCGCTCGAGTTCGCCGGCGGCCAGTCGGTGCTGTTCAATGCAGTGTTCGCGTTTCACGGGACCTCCGGCGACGCGACGCTCGAGTTCTTCATAAAGGCGCCGGACCAGCCGCACCACTCGATATTCTGGACGCGACATGATGACGAGGACACGAACCGCTACAACATCGCGATCAACAATGGCGGCGGGTTGGGACTGGACTATCGAGCGCCGTCGGGCCCGCTGCACATGAACGCCGGCGCCGCATCCCTGACCGTCACGCCGGGCGTGTGGACGCACGTCGCCATCACGCGCGACACCGTTTCCGCCGCACCGTCGCACGTGTACAACTTCTACCGTGACGGCGTGCTGGAGGGTTCGGTCACCGACGCGACGCCGGATCTGCCGACTTCAACGCAGTGGGCTCTCTCGGGACGCAGCGCCTTCCGGTTCGTCGGCCTGCTGGACGAAATCCGCCTGAGCAACCGAGCACTGTCGCCGGCGGAGTTCCTGATCGGGCCGCGGGTCCGATCGTGCGGGAGTCCGGACGTGAGCTTCGATGCGGTGCCGAACACCACCCTCCCGGTGGGGCTGAAGGTGCAGCCGACGGGCATTGGCTCGGCGGGGATGGAGGTCCAATACGTCCTGGACGAGAGCGGTTCGGTCTCAGCGACGGATTTCCAGAAGGAGAAGGATTTTGTGCACCAGATGGGTAATGCGACAGGCTTCAGCCCGTTCCGCCGGGCAGGTCTGACCGCCTACTCGACGTTGTCGCGGCTTATTCAGCCTCTCACCGGCGTGAAGAACCTGTTCTTGAACCAACTGCAGGGGATCGTGCAAAGCGGCGGGAGCACGTGCATCGGCTGCGGGATCACGACGGCGTCAGACGACTTGCTGGCGAGCGGTTCACCACGCCGGACGCAGATCATCCTGTTGATCACGGACGGGATCAACAACCAGCCTGCGGCTAACCCGGAGCAGCACCTGCAGGACGCGATCAGCACGGCGGATGCTCGCGGCCACATCCTGTACGCCATTGGAGTCGGTGATAACGGGCTCCTGCCCCAACTGCAGCAGATCGCCACGCCGCTGGAGGGTGTGCAGACGGTGTACCTGACCTCATGGAGTCAGCTCCCCAACCTGGTGAACCTGATCCTCGGTCCATGGGTAGCAATCGAGTCCGGCCAGGTGGAACTGACGATGCCTGACGGAGCGCAGCACCTCCTGCAGGTGAGTCCGGATCCGTTGGGTGCATTTGCGACTCCGGCGTGGACGATCCAGCCCGGGACGAACGTGTTCCAGGCGACGATCAAGACGCTCTGCGGGGACCGCACAGCCATGCTGACGCTCACCGGGGTGGTTGTGCCGGGGGATTTCAACCGAGATGCCGACGTGGACCTGGACGACTTCAGCGAGCTGCGGAACTGCGCGTCCGGCGCCTCCGTTCCGCGGCAGGAGACGCCGGTGTGCGAAGAAGCCGATTTCGATGGTGATAACGACGTCGATGTCGATGATTTCGGGGTGTTCCAGCGGTGTTTCCGGGGGGCGAACGTCCCGGGCGATCCGCACTGTGCAGACTGAAGCCTTGCACGCTCGATCCTGCAGCTCGACGCTTAGGCTGCCGCAGGGTGGCAGCGCCCCGTGCGACCGCATTTCCTTGAAAACAGCCGATTCTGCGGATAGACAGAGGCGGTCAACTTCTCACGGACGCGGTCCGATGAAAGCAATGATCGCCATTGTGACAGGTTCCATCGCCATGATGACTGCTGCTGGTTCGGTGGAGGCATCCGCACCCGTACCCGATCTCGTCCTGCTCAACGCGCGCGTCCGCACGATGGACCCGTCGCGGCCGACTGCCGAAGCAGTGGCGGTGCAGGGGAATCGGATCGTCGCCGTAGACTCGTCTGCGGAGATCCGGCGACTGTGCGGGCCGGACACGCGCGTGGTTGATGCGGGCGGGCGGCTGGTCCTCCCCGGGTTCAACGACGCACACGTGCACTTTCTCATGGGCGGATTTGCCCTGTCGAGCGTGGATCTGCGGGATGCGGCCACGCCAGCGGAACTGGCGCGGCGGCTCGGCGCGTTTGCGCAGAAGCTGCCGAAAGGGCAGTGGATCCGCGGCGGGCGGTGGGATCACGAGCAGTGGCCGGGCGCGCCGCTGCCGACGAAGGAGCTGATCGATCCGGTGACGCCGGATCATCCGGTGTTCGTCAGCCGGACGGACGGGCACATGGTGCTGGCGAACAGCCTGGCGCTGCGGCTGGCAGGCGTGACGAAGGAGACGAAGGATCCGCCGGGCGGCGTGATCGTCCGCGACAAGCTCGGGGAACCGACGGGCGTGCTCAAGGACGCGGCCGAGGATCTGGTCGCGCACGTCATGCCGCCACGAAGCCGGGAGGAGAAGCATGCGGCTGCGCTGGCGGCGACGGAGCATGCGGCCGCGCTGGGCGTGACCAGCGTGACGGACGTGTCGGCGGATGATGACGTGGCGCTCTACCGCGAGATGGAGCGGTGCGGGGAGCTCAGGACGCGGATCTACGCGGCGCGATCAATCCTGTCGTGGCGAACGCTGGTGGAGGAGATGAGGCGGGAAGGGATTCCCGCCGCAGAGCGTGCGAGAAAGGATTCTCGCACGAGCGGTTCTCGCACGAGCGAGGCTGGGGAGCGTGCGAGAAAGGATTCTCGCACGAGCGATTCTCGCACGAGCGATTCTCGCACGAGCGATTCTCGCACGAGCGGCGGAATGGTGCGGATTGGAGCTGTGAAAGGGTTCGCGGACGGGAGCCTGGGGTCGTCGACGGCGCTGTTTTTTGAGCCATATGCCGATGCGCCGGACACGCGCGGGCTGCTGTTCGACCAGATGCTGCCCGAAGGCGCCATGCTGGAGCGGGTGCTGGGGGCGGACCGCGCGGGAATCCAGGTGATGATTCACGCGATCGGGGACGAAGCCAACCTGCGGATTCTCGACATTTACGCGGAAGTGGTCACGCGGAACGGCGAGCGGGACCGGCGGCTACGGATCGAGCACGCGCAGCACCTGCGGCCGAGCGAGATCGCGCGTTTCGGACGCGAGAAGGTCATCGCGTCGATGCAGCCGTACCACCTGGCGGACGACGGACGGTGGTGCGAGAAGCGGATCGGGGCGGCGCGATCGAAGGGCGCGTACGCGTTTCGGTCGCTGCTGAAGGCGGGGGCCGTGCTGGCGTTCGGATCGGATTGGTACGTGGCGCCGCTCAATCCGCTCGAGGGGATCAAGGCGGCCGTCACGCGGCAGACGCTGGATGGGAAGCATCCGGGCGGGTGGATCCCGGAGGAGAAGATCAGCGTCGATGAGGCGGTGCGCGGGTACACCGTCGGGGCGGCCTACGCAGAGTTCGCTGAGGCGGAGAAGGGGACCATTGCGCCCGGCAAGCTGGCGGACCTCGTTGTTCTCGACCGCGACATTTACGAGATCGATCCTGCAGAAATCGACAGTGTCCGGGTAAAGATGACGATGACGGGCGGCAGAGTTGTCTTAGATCGTCTGGCGGGCCGATAATGGAGTTGTGTGATTTGGTGGGGTGGCCTGCGGAAAGCGAGGAAGGTGATGGCAGCTGAGCCGCTGACACTCAAAGGGGTGGTCCATGGCAAGAGGATTGACTTGGACCGCGACCCCGGGATTCCCGCAGGACAGGAAGTGACAGTGACAGTCCACGCCCGCTCTGCGGACGGGGGCCCGCTGGCGCCTGGTGAGGGCGTACGCCGGTCAGCGGGGACCTGGGCAGACGACGTGAAGGGCTTGGAAGAGTATCTCGAGTGGAGCCGGCAGCAACGAAGGCGAGGACGGCCGGAGCTTGAAGCGTGAGTTTTCTGCTCGACACAGACGTCTGCTCGGCGCACCTGAAATGCGGTGGACAGGTCAGCAACCGATTTCTTCAATACGCAGGCGGACTACGTATCTCGACTGTTTCACTCGCCGCGCTGTACACGTGGGCAATGCGGGAAGGGGCTTCTCCGAAACGCCTGCAGCGGCTGCGCGAGAGCTCAGTGACATCCGAGTGCTCGATGTGACGGCTCAGATCGCTGAGCTGTTCGGGACCATCCAAGCCGACCTCTTGAAGCAAGGAAGACCTGCCCCGGGCATGGACCTGCTGATCGCCGCCACGGCCCTTGCCCACGATCTTACGCTGGTGACACACAATACCCACGACTTTGCCCACGTTCCCGGGCTCCGCGTCGTGGACTGGCTGGACGCGTGAGGGGTCGGTGCCGACACCAGTGTTGGCGAGGCTCTACGTGTGCGTGACGGAACGCCAGCCGGCGAGGGCCGTGAGGGCGATGTGGATCGCGGCGAGGATCGTGACCACCGACAGGGAGGTCACACAGGCCCCGCAGGAGAGTGAGTTCACGAGCCCCCAGACGCCTCCGTCGGCGGCGAAGTGGAGCATGCTGGCGATGCTCCAGCCCAGGAACCAGGCAGCCACACCGGCCGCGAGGATCGCGAAGGGGTTCACGAAGAGGGTGAAGGCGAGCGTTTCCAGAAGGTGGCCGACGCAGCCGGCCGCCCGCCACGGCAGATGGTGAACGTGCACCGAGGCAGACATGGGATACCTCCTCAGGCCAAGGCTCCCCTCTCCTTGTGAATTATATCACAAACTTGCGTGTGCGGTCGGGGAAACAGCGAATCCCGAAGGCAGCAGACGAAATCCGCGGGCGGTGCCGTGGGCCTGGCGTATCAGACGTCGCACAGCCGCACCGCCTCGGTGAGGCTCTGGACGGGGTCGCGGGTGGGGACGAACTCCTGGCCCACGTAGCCGTCGTAGGCGGTCTCGACGATGGCCCGCATGACCGCCGGGTAGTTGATCTCCTGGCGGTCGTCGAGCTCGCCGCGGCCGGGATTGCCTGCGGTGTGATAGTGGCCGATCAGATCCTTGTACTGGCGAATTCGGGTCATGATGTCGCCGTCCATCACCTGCACGTGATACACGTCGAACAGCAGCTTCAGCCGGGGTGATCCGACGCGGCGGATGATCTCGACGCAATACTCGGTGTGGTCGCCCTGGTAACCGGGGTGCCCCTTCATTTCGACAGCCACACGGCTGTTGAGCATCTCGAGGCAGAGATTCACCTTCCTTTTCTCCGCGTAACCGACCACCTGCTTGTAGGCGTTGACGCAGTTGGTGAGGCCGACGTCGTCTGGGATGTCCTCGCGGAAGCCGGTGAAGGTGATCACGTTCGGGAAGCCGTGTTCGGCGCAGACGTCGATGGCGGCCCGCAGTTTCGCGATGCAATCAGGCTGATAACGCGGATTATTCATGCCCTTCTCGAACCCATGGCTGCTCGCGAGGGCGCAGATGAGCCCATGCTCTTTGAGGAGTGGCCACTTCTCGGGCGGGACGAGTTCGACACTCTTGCAGCCGAGCCGGCGGGCGATGCGGCATGTCTCTTCCAGCGTCCAGTGCTTCTCGAAACACCAGGAGGCGACGGACTGGCGGATGCGCCCGCGCAGGGCGGCCGGCTCTGCGTCGGCGGCAAGGGCAGGATGGGCAATGGCGGCCAGGCCGGCGGCGGAGCCAAGGACATTGCGGCGGGTCAGCTTCCCAGCGGATTCAGACATCGATCACCTCGCATGATGGAAAAGAAACGCGCGCCGACAATAGCGGCCCGGCGGAGCCGGCGTCAAACGTCACGGACGCGCGAGAGCGCGGGTGAGGCGTGGGCACGCGTCCAGTCGGAGCCGGAAGAAGGCTCACGACGTTATAAGCATCTAAAACCACTAACTTGCGGGGTCTGTTTGCGTCTGCCGCGCGCACGGCACACAGCGTGAGCGGAGCGCTGATCCGGAGAGCGGGCGCGACTTTCCGTGGTTCTCCTCGGGCGAGGCGAGGGACCGGGGGTGCACAAAGGAGCACATCGAGAAAAAATTCACGAACAAGCTGGACAGTCGCAATAAAACATGATATTGTGAAAGTATTCACGAGGTCGTCCCGAGTCGCCCGGATCTGACATGTTGAACCGCCCCAATCATCCCCCAGATCTCGCCGGCACGGCGTACGCCGGCGAACCCTGCAGTCGTCTGCGCGAAAGGATTCCCATGGCCAGGTGGGTGAGCTGCTATTTGTGTGGTTGTACAGGCGTCCACCGGGATCCCGTCACGCTGGCGGAGTTTCGATGCCCCAACGGCTGTGAGGGCGGCCGAGTGTACGAGGCGAAGAACCAGGCGTGGTTCGAACGCCTGGTTGCCTGCGGGGCGGAAGTGTTCAGCGACGAAACTGCCTTGCCCAAGAACAGGCAAGCAGCCGCCACGCTTTAACCGGCCGGGTCGACAGGGGGGGACAGTCAACTCATCGCTGCGAGCTGGGTGCGGGCGCCGTTCAGACGGTGTGCCACAGCCTCGGCCACGCGACTCATCAGCTTGAAGCCGAGTACGGCGTCTTTCTGGCACAACTCCCGGAGCTTGGCGGCCTCGATGGCGATCAGCCGCGTATCCTTGCTGGCTATGGCGGTGGAGTGGGTCTTGTGCGGGGGGATGATCGCGGACCAGACCATCAGGTCGCCGCCCACGAGGGTATCGACGCTGCGATACTCACCGACGCCGGCGGCGTAACGGATATCGACCTCCCCCTCGGCGACGATGAACAGATGGTCCGCCGGCTGGTCTTCCTGGAACAGCTTGGTGCCGGCCCGATGGGTCTTCTCGTCGCTGATCATGGCGATGGCCTTGAGGCTCTCGTCGGTGATCCCCGCGAAACAGGCGTAGCGTCTCAAGCGTTCCGGCGAAACCATCAGTGTCTCCTCATCCTGGTGAAGGCTCTCATCACGGTTTCGACTGCACGCGGAATTGCGGCCTGGACCCGGGGCGTGCACTCTTCGCTGAAACTCAATATATCATCGGCCTCGATGCCGACAAGGAGGATGTCCTCGCTTGCGGGCAGATGCGCGCCGGCCTGACGTCCCAGGGCGAGGGCGGTCGGCAGGTTGGCGTCGTGGCCGGAAGCACTGTGCTGCGTCGGGATCGCTCCGACCGAGAGATTGTGGACCGTTCCGGGGTCGGCGCCCGTGCAGATGGCATCCACGATGATGGCCCGGTCGTAACCGACGAGGCGCTCCATGAGGCGTAGGCCTCCCCAGTAGTCCTCGTCTACCTCGACATCGGAGTACCCGGCGAGCAGAGGGCGCAGCTTCTCGACGACACGGAGGCCCACGGCGTCATCCGTCAGTACGGGATTGCCCAAGCCCAGAATCAGCGTTCTCATCGTCGTCGCCCGCCGCGGATCAGTCGAGATTCTGGCGAAAGTGATCGAGAACCTCGCCGGCCTGGCTGCGGAGCACCACCTCGAGCGGCATCTGGCCGGGGAGGAAATGGGTCGCGCAGCCGAAGCACGGATCATACGCGCGGAACGCCATCTCGACCTTGTTCAGCATGCCCTCGGTGACTTTGCCCTTCTTGATGACGCCTTTGGCGGCTTTCGCGATAGACATATTGATGGGGGCGTTGTTGTTTGTCGTGCCCACCACGAGATTGACCATCGTGAGGATGCCGCGCTCGTCCGTAGCGTAGTGGTGCGTCAGCGTGCCACGGGGAGCCTCGACGCAGCCAACGCCTTCGGTCGGGGTCTGGGTCGGCAGGACGCGGTACTCCTTGCCGGTGATCTGCGGATCGGTCGCCAGTTCGACCCACCGCTCGGTCGCGTAGAGCAGTTCCACGAGCCGGGCCCAGTGGGTCGCCAGCGTGTGGTGCACGGGCCGGCCGCCGAGCGTCTCGTACATCCGCTCGTATTCCTTCTGGGCGAGCGGCGTGGCCATGCCGTCGGATGCGTTGAGACGGGAGAGGGGGGTCGCCTTGTAGACGCCCGAATCCTTGCCGTCGACGAAGCCCTTCCAGCCGACTTTCTTGAGGTAGGGGAACTTCAGGTACGACCAGGGCTCGACGTGCTCGGCGATGTGGTCGCGGTAGTCTTTCGCCTCGTACTTCGCGAACTCCTTGCCATCCGGACCCGTCACGCGGATCCTGCCGTCGTAGAAGTTCACGTTGTTGTTCGCGTCCACGGTGCCCATGTTGTAGGTCTTGTGGGCGTACGCGTCGCTCTTGATCAGATTGACGTAGTCGGTGTTCCCCAGCACGATCTGGTTGAAGACCTGGAGCGAAAACTGCGCGAATTCGATCGCCTCGCGCCCGCGCTGCTCGATCTCCTTGCGCTGCTCTTCGTTGATGCCGCGGCTGACGCCCCCGGGCAGGCCCCAGTTCGGATGGACGCGGCGGCCGCCCATCATCTGGATCAGGTTGTGGCCGTCCTTGCGCATCTTCAGGACCTTGCCGGCGATCTCCATGCCGACCTTCTTGATGACGCCGAGGATGTTGCGCTCGGCGGGAGGCGCCTCGGGGCCGACGACGAAATCCGGACCGCCGAGGGCGTAGAAGTGCGTCGTGTGGTCGGTGGCGTAGAAGATGCTGTAGAACAGCTCGCGCAGCTTCTTGGCGGTCGGGGGCGGATCCACGTGGAAAACCGCGTCGAGCGCCTTCGTGGCGGCCATATGGTGCGCCTCGGGGCACACGCCGCAGATGCGTGCGGTGAGGTTGGGCATGTCCTCCGCGGGGCGGCCGAGGCAGAAGCGCTCAAAGCCGCGGAGCTCCGGGATCTGCAGGTACGCATTCGCGACGTCGCCGGCTTCGTCGAGGAAGATGTCGATCTTGCCGTGACCTTCGAGCCGGGTGACGGGATCGATCGAAATGCGCCTCATGGTTTTCGTACTCATGCGTTGGCTCCCTGGTTGGCCGAGGCGCCGTTATGACCGTTCAGCTTGCTGCGGCGCAGGAGGCTCTTGGCCAGACTGAAGCGATAGAAGGTCCCGACGGGGTCGGGGATGCCTTCCTCGATGATGCGACGGATCTCGGCGGGATCGTCGGAGTCGATGACGGAGGCGACGGCGCTCATCAGGCGTGCGCCGTAGTCCAGCACGCCGTCGTTCGGGCCGTAGCAGCCGATGCACGGTGAATTCACCTGGGGGCAGAGGGCGCCGCAACCCGCCCGCGTGGCCGGCCCGCAGCAGAGGAGGCCCTGCTCGAGCAGACACTGGGTTTCGTCGGGGATGACCTGCCAGGTGCGCTTGAAGCTCTTGATCTTCTTCTCGCCGCGGACACGCTTGCACGAGTCGCAGACGGTGGTGTTCTCGCCGATCGTCGAGTGCACCGGCGGAAGCTTGTTTGACAGGATCGCCGTGACGGCGTCCCAGATGCGGTCCGCCTCGGGCGGGCAACCGGGCAGGAAGTAGTCGACATCCACCGTCTGGTCGAGGGTCTTGAGTGTGTCGTAGAAGAGCGGCAGGTGCAGGGTGCCCTCGGCAACCTTCGTTTCGGTCGCGGGCACGACGCCTTTCGGATTGTCGAGACCGGGGCACTTCAGGTAGTTGGTCTCGAACATCTCCTTCTTGTTGCTCAAGTTTCCCAGGCCGGGGATGCAGCCCTCGCCGGCACAGGAGCCGAACGCGACGAGCACCTTCGACTTGGTCCGGAGCAGGCGGGCCATGTACTCCTGCTCGCTCGTGCGAATGCCGCCGTTGAAGAGGCAGAGGTCGATGGACTTGTCGGCCATCTTTTCGATGTCGTGCACCTTGCCGTCCGCGGCGCAGGGCCACATGACGATGTCGAAGGCCTTGTCGACTTCGAGAATCTTCTCGTTGATGGCCAGCAGCGCGATTTCGCAACCGCCGCAGGAGGCCGCCCAGTAGATCGCCAGTTTTGCTTTTTCAGCGGCCATGGGTGCACACCTCCATTGACTCCTGGTGCTCTTTCACGATTGCCTCGAGGGCGTCGAGGCGATCGCCGTTTTCGTTCCAGTTGTCGGGCCACTTGAGGGGTCCGAGCTTGCGGACATCGGCGACCATCTTGTCGATTGCCTCGGCCAGCTGCTGACCCTCGGCGGCGGAGGCCCAGACGAGCCGGACCCGCTCCTCCTCGATCCCGAAGGGACGGAGGGTGTGCATCAGCATCTCGTATCGACGCATGGCCTTGTAGTTCTGCTCGATGTAGTGGCACTCACCCGGGTGGCAGCCGGCGATCAGCACGCCGTCGGCGCCCAGGGAGAGGGCCTTGAGCACGAAGGTGGGGTCCACGCGGCCGCTGCACATCACGCGGATGATGCGGACGTTCTGCGCGTGCTGGATGCGGGCCGTACCGGCCAGATCGGCGGCGCGGTACGAGCACCAGTTGCACAGAAAGCCGACGATTTTGGGTTGGAACTGTTCGTCACTCATGGTGCATCCTCTCGATGCCAACTTCGATCCGCAGGCGAGGCCCGTTCGACCGCGCCCGGGCTGTCACTTTGCCGCCGCGGCCGGCTCGGTGGCCATGGCCGCTCCGGCGCCGTTGCCGTTTCTCGCATCCCACAGCACGCCTTCGATCTCGGCGAAGATCTGGTCGTTCGTGAAGTGGGCGCCGGTGATGACCCTGGCGGGGCACGCCGCCACGCAGGTGCCGCAGCCCTTGCACATGGAGGTGATCACGCGGCTGACATTCGTATCTTCCAGGTACTCGATCGCGTTGTAGGGGCACAGGTTGTTGCAGATGCGGCAGCCGGAGCAGTGCTCTTCATCGATCGCGGCGACCACCGGTTCGATCTCGACGGTGCCCTTGGCGATCATGCCGGCGATGCGGGCGGCCGCGGCCGCACCCTGGGCCACGGAGGCGGGAATGTCCTTGGGGCCCTGGCAGGCACCGGCGACAAACACGCCGTCGGTCATGGTGGCGACGGGATCGAGCTTCGGGTGCCGCTCGGTGTACCAGCCGGCCATGCTGCAGGAGATGCCGCACTTGAGGCCCATCTCCCGGGCGTCGTGCCGCGGCTGGATGGCGCCCATCAGGATCACCATGTCCACGGGAATACGGCGCTGCTTGCCGAGGAGCGTGTCCTCGACCTGCACGATCAGCTTGCCTTCTTCACCCGGTTTGCGGGCGGCATCGGTCACCTCCGCCACCTTGCCGCGGATGAAATGCATGCCTTCCTCGAGGAGCCGCTCGTAGAACTCCTCGTAACCCTTCATCGGGGTCCGCATATCGATGTAGCACGAGTACACTTCGGCCTTCGTCTTTTCGAGAACGAGGTGGCCGAACTTCAGGGCGGCCATGCAGCAGACGGCGGAGCAGTACTCGTTGTGATTCCGGTCGCGGCTGCCGACGCAGTGAACGATCGCGACGGACTGGGGCTCGGTCACGCCGTCGCGCAGCACGATCTTGCCGTTGGTGGGGCCGGCCGCGTTGCAGAGGCGCTCGAACTCCATGTTCGTGAAGACGTTCGCCAGGCGGCCGTAGCCGTACTGGGAGATCTTGCTGCAGTCGAAAAGATCCCAGCCGGTGGCAAGGATGATGTTGCCGACCTCAATCTCGATGATCTCGTCCTTCTGGTCGTAATCGACCGCGCCGGTCGGGCAGATCTTCTGGCAGACGCCGCACTTGCCGGTCGCGAACTTCGTGCAGGAGTGCACGTCGATCACCGGGATGCGGGGCACCGCCTGCGGGAACGGCATGTAGATCGCTTTGCGGTGACCCAGGCCGGCCTCGAAGTCGTGATCCACGACCTTGCGGGGGCATTTCTCGACGCAGAGGCCGCAGCCGGTGCAGGTTTTCTCGCTCACGTAGCGGGCCTTGCGGCGGATCTTGACCTTGAAGTTGCCGACCGAGCCGGACACTTCCTCCAGCTCGGAGTATGCCAGCATGGTGACGTGCTCGTGCTGGCCGGCCTCGGACATTTTCGGGGTCAGGATGCACGCGGAGCAGTCGAGCGTGGGGAAGGTCTTGTCGAATTGCGCCATGTGCCCGCCGACGCTGGGATCGCGTTCGACGAGGTAGACGTGGTAACCGGCGTCCGCGAGTTCGAGGGTTGCCTGCAGACCCGCGATGCCGCCGCCGACCACGAGGGTGTTCGGATTGACGTTGACCGGCATGGGCTTGAGCGGTTCCTGGCGCTTGACGCGCTCGACGGCCGCCGAGACGAGGGCCTTGACCTTCTGGGTGTTGACGACCTTGTCCTTGCTGACCCAGGAGACGTGCTCGCGGGCGTTCACCATCTGGAACAGGTAGGGGTTGAGACCGGCATTCGTGCAGGCGCGGCGGAAGGTCTTTTCATGCAGGTGGGGCGAGCAGGCGGTCACGACGACGCGCGTCAGCCCCTCCTTTTTGATGTCCTCTTCGATCATCGACTGACCGAGCGAGGAGCACATGAACTTGTAGTCGCGCGAGACGGTCACGTCCTGGAGGCTCGCGCCGGCCCACTTGGCAACCTCGGCGCAGTCCACCGTTCCCGCGATATTGCTGCCGCAGTGGCAAACGTATACGCCAACTTTTTCGGCCATTGTCGTTCTCCAGTTGTTGCTCTAGGCAGCGCCCACCTTCGCGGCGATCACCGGCTCGGCGACCACGAGTTCCTTGCCGAATCCCAACTCCTGTGGCGCCAGGCCGAAGGCCAGGCCGAGCAGTTGCGTGAAGTACAGAATCGGGAGACTGAAATTGGTGTTGAAGAACGCGTTTACGCGTCCCTGGTAGGCGTCGAGATTGAGCTGGCACATCGGGCACAGGCACGCGATGACGTCGGACTTGTACTCCTGCGCGCTGTGCAGCAGGCGCCGAATGAGCTCGAACGCCTCGGGCTCGCTGATCTGCGTCATGTGCCCACCGCAGCAGTGACTCTTGACCGGGTAGTCCACGACCTCGGCGCCGATCCACTTGAGGACGTCGTCGAGCTTGGTGGGATACTCGGGATCGTCGAAATCCTTGTATGGGCGCACGATCTGGCAGCCGTAGTACCCGGCGACACGCAGCCCGGTCAGCGGGCGGACCACTTTGGCCTTCACGCCGGCTTCACCGATGTCGGTGTGGATCACGTCGAGCAGATGGCGGACCTGGACGCTGCCGGGCTGATACTTGAGGCCGCCGGCCGCGAGGGCCTGGTTGACCTTGTCGTTCAGGTCGGCGTGCTCGGTCATCAGGCGGTCAACCTTCTTGAGGTTGAGGAAGCAGGCCGCACAGGGTGCCGTGAGCTGGTGACACCCGGGGTCCACCAGCGCCAGATTGCGGGCGATGACCGCGCACGCGGTGAGTTCGTCCTGGCTGAAATACTCAGTGGCTCCGCAGCAGTTCCAGTCGTCGATTTCCTGGATTTCGAGGCCCAGGACCGTTGCGACCCGCCTGACGGACACGTCGTAGGCCGCGGCGTTCACCTCGAGGGAGCAGCCGGGATAGTAGGCGTACTTCACGAGTTACCTCCGATTTCGCGGGCCTTGCTGATGATCGCCTGGAGTTGACCGATGTTGCGAATCCTGCTGGGGCTCAAGGCCATGCGTCCGCGTTTGAACATGGAGAGGCCCATGCCGCCCATCTTCATGGCGGCGATGGGGCGGTTGAGCAGGTGGTATCGTGTGGCGAGGCCCATTTCAAAGCTTCGCCCGTACTTGTCGACGTAATAGGTGAACGCCTTGGCAAGGGCGGGGGCGTCGCTGTCTTTGACGTACCCCTCGCGAATCGCCATGCGTTTGAGCGTGTACATCAGATCCGTGACGGGGATCTGGTGCGGGCAGCGGGACGTGCACAGGTAGCACGAGACGCAGAACCACATGGTGTTCGAGGAGAGCACGTCCTCGCGACGTCCCGCGTTGATCAGGGCGAAGATGTTGCGCGGCGTGTACTGCATGTCCGCGCTGTTCGGACAGGATCCGCCGCACGTGCCGCACTGGATGCAGTCACGCAGCCGGTGGCCGTTGGGTGTTTCCCGGATGACTTCGCCTGCAAACCCGTTTGATGTTCCGACGGCAGACACACCACACCTCGCATTCTCGGATGCCAGTCATCGTTGCCGCGAAAGAGCCGCAGGGCTGTTCGGTTTCGGGGCGCTCCCCCCAGTCGGTATGCCCTTGAGACACAGCGGTTCGTGCACTTTTTCACAAGCAAGACCCATACCGGACGAGCTCTGTGCTGGATCTCTGCCCACTTCAGCGTTTCCGGCTGATAAACGGCAGGGGTGAAATCAGAGTCTCAGGCCGGGGGTCTCGAACGGAGCGGGTGATAAACCCAAATCACTGCGTCAATTGCCGAAGCCGGAACATCCGGGCGGTGCTGAGGTCTGCCAGGGGAGTTGCGTACATCCTCAGAAGGCAACATGAGGCTGATCCGGGTGCCGCGCCTGGGTCGCCGCGCAACAGGTGGGCGACCGACGCGAAACATTGTGCAGATCCTTCACAAATCGTCAAGTGGGAAAATCGTCAGGCTGAGTTGGCCCGTCCGGATGCAGTGCGTTTGGGCAGGCTCGCCGGATGAACGTACGGCGCCGGGTGATTGGGTTACGACATGCCGGGGCACGCACTGGCGAGTGACCTGGGGATGCTGAAGGAGAACGTGGCGCCCTGCCCGGGGGCCGACTCGACCCAGATTCGGCCACCGTGGCTCTCGACGATCTTCTTGCACGCGGCCAGGCCGACGCCGGAGCCCGGGTAGGGCGAATTGTCGGGGTGCAGCCGCTGGAACATGAGGAAGATCTTGTCGAAGTACTCAGGCGATATCCCGATCCCGTTATCGCGAACCGAGAAGATCCACTCTGTCGGCGTCTCGGTACACGAGACGTGGATCTGAGGCGGCGCCTGCCCGCGATACTTCATGCTGTTCTCCAGCAGGTTCACCAGCAGTTGAGTCAGCAGGGTCTCATCGCCGCAGATCGTCAGGAGGGGTGAACTCGTGATGGTGGCCTCCGTCACGGCGATCTGGGCCTTCAACATGCGGGTGGCTTGCTCGAGGATCCGGTTGAAGTCGCAGAAGGTGAGACGCAGGCCGTCGGCGCCGAGACGCGCATACGTGAGCAGGCTGGTGATCAACTCGCTCATGCGGCCAATACTCTGGCGGATCAGGCGCGTCAGCTCCTCGCTCTCGCCAGGGTCCTTGCCGCCCTCCTGTGACAGGAGCTCGACGCAGCCGGAAATCGAAACGAGCGGCGAGCGCAGGTCGTGCGAGATGATCGAAGCGAACTGCTGGAGCTCCGCGTTGGAGCGCTGGAGCTCGTGCGCCTGCCGGGCGAGCTGCTCTTCGGCATGCCGGCGCTCATCGATCTCGCGTCGGAGTTCCTCGTTGGCCTGCGCCAGCTCCAGCGTGCGTTCCTCGACCCGGATTTCGAGCTCGTCCTTCGATTTCTGCAGCTCGAGATTGGCCAGGCGCAACTGGGTGGGGCTCGGCAGTGCGATGGCGCGGGGAATCAGCGGCCACAACATGATCGCCGTGGCGATGGAGATAATGCCGGTCGCGAGTTTCACGAGGCCGTCGACCCGGTAGAACGGCTTCCAGATGTCGACGACGCCGATCAGGTGGGTGGTGCCGCAGGCGAGAATAAATGCGGCGAACATCTGGAAGATCCAGTTGAATTCGAGGTCGCGGCGCCGGCGAACGAAGTACACGAGCGCGATTGGAATCGAGTAATACGCCAGGGCAATCATCAGGTCGGAGATGACGTGCAGCCAGACCACGTCCGGCTCGTTGTTCATGCAGACCCGGCGCGGGGTGAACACCTCGAACAGCGACTGCAGGACGCCAGCTCCGGCCTCCCCTCCATGCGCGTGGTGGTGCACGCTGGCCATCAACTGGCGAACCGGCACATTCATGCAAGGCCCCCTTCGCACCCCGGGCCGAGCTGACGCTGCTCTCCACCGTGCCTGCGAGCGTGTTCTGCGTGACTGGAATAGGACGCCGGGGCCCATCCGGCGCTCAATCCATTATCTCCGCCCCGGGCTGAAACTGCCACTCCGAATGCCGCAGGACGCTGGCGGTCGTGGTGCGGCGGCAAGCCAACGTGCCGACCTCTCGTGAGTCGCGGACGATTGTGCTACGCTCTGGTCCACTCGGTTGCCAAGTCTCGCCTGCTTCGGGAGTACCAGTGTGGAGCGTCTTGAAGAGATTCTGCTGAAGCTATCGGATATTGCGTGGGGGCCCTGGATGCTGGTGCTGCTGGGGGGCACGCACATCTTTCTGACGATCCGGCTGCGGCTGATCCAGCGGTACACGCTGCGGGCCATTCGGCTGTCGTTCCAGCGCAAGCGCGAGGGCAGCGGAGAAATCAGCCACTTCGGAGCGTTGATGACGGCCCTGGCGGCGACGGTGGGCACGGGGAACATCGTCGGCGTTTCGACGGCGGTTGCCATGGGCGGGCCTGGCGCGGTGCTCTGGATGTGGCTGACAGGTGTCTTCGGGATCGCCACGAAGTACACGGAGGCGGTGCTCGCGGTGAAGTACCGCGTGCTTCGGGCGGACGGGAGCACGGCCGGGGGGCCGATGTACGTGCTCGACCGCGGGCTGGGGATGAAGCCGCTGGCGATTCTGTTTGCCTTGTTCACGGCCGTCGCGGCATTCGGGATCGGGAACATGGTGCAGGCCAACTCGATCAGCAGCATGCTGAACGAGACACACAATGTTCCCCGGTGGGTGAGCGGACTGTGCATCACCGTGGCGACCGCGTTCGTGATCCTGGGAGGGATTCGCTCGATCGCGCGGGTTTGCGAGATCCTCGTACCGCTGATGGCGATCTTCTACGTCCTCGGGTGCCTCGCGCTGCTCGTGTACCACGCGGAGACCCTGCCGCAGACGATCGGACTGATTCTCTCCGGGGCGTTCCGCGGGCAGGCGGCCATCGGCGGGTTCGCCGGCGCCGGGATCCAGATGGCGATGCGGTACGGTGTGGCGCGGGGGCTTTTCTCGAACGAGTCGGGGCTCGGCAGCGCGCCCATCGTGGCGGCGGCGGCCCAGACGCGCAACCCCGTGCGGCAGGCGCTGGTCTCTTCGACGGGGACGTTCTGGGATACCGTCGTGATCTGCCTCATGACGGGGGTGGTGATCGTGAACTCGGGTCGCTGGCACGAAGGGCTGTCGGGGGCGGCCCTGACGCACTCGGCGTTTCAGTACCTCCCCGGGGTGGGTCCGCTGATCCTGTCGGTCGGGCTGCTCACGTTCGTGTTCTCGACGATCCTGGGCTGGTCGTACTACGGGGAGAAGGCGTGCGAGTACCTGCTGGGACCGCGGTCGGTGCTGCCGTACCGCATCCTGTGGGTGACGGCGGTCATGCTCGGCTCGCTGGGGACGCTGCACGCGGTCTGGAGCTTCGCCGACATCGCCAACGCGCTCATGAGTGTGCCGAACCTGATCGCGCTACTGCTGCTGAGCGGCGTGGCGGCGCGCGAGACGCGCAAATACCTCTGGGAGGGCAGCGTGGACGACGATGCGGGG
>CAZJTF010000034.1:0-28717 GCA_964548565.1 uncultured Planctomycetales bacterium
GGTCCTCCCAGGATGAGTGGACGGGCTCGGGCTCGAATTCGGGGCGCGTCGTCGGCGCTCCGGCAAGGCTGCCGGATCCCCACGCAAGCAGGGCGGCCGCGCCCGCCACGAGCATCGCGATTCGGTTGACGGTCTGCATGTGTACCTCCTCGGATGATTTGCTGCCCGGAGTATGGGCCGCGTCTACCGCGGCGTCCAGTACGGTTGCTGGATCGACCGCCCGCACGATAATGGGAGAATGAGCTTCCGACCTGTCGACGAACAATTGGCCATTCTGACCCGCGGCTGCGAGCGGATCGATACCCTCGACGAGCTGCGCCGCAAGCTGGCACGGTCCGTCCAGACGGGCAAGCCGCTCCGTATCAAACTCGGGCTCGATCCGACCTCGCCCGACATCCACCTCGGCCATACGGTCGTGCTGCGCAAGATGCGGCAGTTCCAGGACTGCGGCCACCTGGCGGTGCTGATCATCGGCAACTACACGGCCCGCGTGGGCGACCCGTCCGGCCGGAGCAAGACCCGCCCGGTGCTCAGTGAGGAGCAGCTCGAGGCGAACGCGAAGACGTACTTCGAGCAGGCCGGCAAAGTTCTCGACACCTCACCGGGCAAGCTCGAGATCCGCCACAACAGCGAATGGCTCGCGCCGATGACGTTTGCAGACGTGCTGCGACTGGCGGGCCAGATGACCGTCGGCCAGATGCTCAAGCGCGACGACTTCGCCAAGCGGTTCGCGGCCGAGGTGCCAATCGGCGTGCACGAATTCATGTACCCGCTCATGCAGGGGTGGGATTCGGTCTGCATCCAGGCCGACCTCGAACTCGGCGGCACCGACCAGACGTTCAACAACCTGGTCGGGCGCGATCTGCAGCGGAACGCGGGGCAGGAGCCGCAGGTCGTCATGATCATGCCCATCCTCGTCGGCCTCGACGGCACCGAGAAGATGAGCAAGTCGCTCGGCAACTACGTCGGCGTCACCGAGAGCGCCCACGACATGTTCGGCAAGCTGATGAGCGTGCCGGACGACATCATGGGCAACTACTTCACGCTGCTCACGACCGTGCCGCTGCAGGAAGTGACGGAACTGACCAACCCCGCCAAGACGCACCCGATGGAGGCCAAGAAGCGCCTGGCCTGCGATGTGATGGCCGCGTTCCACGCGCCGGACACCGTCGCGCGTGCGCGCCAGGAGTGGGAGGCCATCCATCAGAAGAAGGCCTCCACCGGCGAGTTGATCGTGCCGGCCGACACGCCGGTGGTCCACGTCGGCCCGGACCTGCTGCAGGAGGGCGCGGTCCCTCCGCTGAAGTTGATCGTCCACTGTGGCTTTGCCACGAGCAACAACGAGGCCCGTCGCCTGATCGCCGAGAACGGCATCCGCCTCAACGGCGAGCCCGTGAGCGATCCGACCGCGACGCTGCCGATCAAAACAGGCGATATCCTCCAGCGCGGGAAGCGCAAGTTTGTGCGGCTGGAGGTGGATTAGCCGCGGAGGGGAATGGCGAATGACGAAACTCGAATGACGAACGAAGCCCGAAATCCAAAGCCCGAAGCGCCACTGGCACGTCGTTCGTCATTCGTGCTTCGTCATTCTTTCGTCATTCGGATTTCGTCATTCATCACACTGCATTCGCGCCCGGCGTGACACAATGAAACTTCCCGCTTTGAGCGATCCCCGGAAGTACACCGGCCTCTACGTGTTCGACTTCGGAGACCACGTGTCGGTCGGCTACACGGGGGCGGAGATCTCGATCCTGCTGGCGTCCGAGCGGTTCCGCTCCGGCCAGGCGTACCGGATCCACCGCGTGTTGCCGGACGGCACGATTCATCTGCAGGGCGTGTCGCGCGACACGTTCTCACAGCAGGACGGGCTCTTCTTCCTTCGCTCCAGCGAGGTGGCCGCCCGGGCGGATTTCAACGCGCTGAGACGGGCGGCCGAGGCATCGCCGCCGCCGTGCCACATGAAGCTGCATCTGGTCGCCTCGACCGAGGCACCGGATCTGTTCGTGACCGCCGTCCTGTTCCCGGCCGAATCGACACACGACGCCAGCGCATGGCTCCAGCGCATCGCCTTCGAAGGCGGCGACCAGGTGACCGGCGGCGTGCACGAGACATCGGAGTATCACTCCGCCGGCTACCGCACGATCGATCAGACGCAGCTCTGGGCCGCCGGCCCCACAGGGCGATCCCAGGGCGAGGTCCTTGCGACCACGCACCTGGCCGTGCAGCGGTAGGGGCCGTTCGCGCGCAGCCGACGCCCGCTCTCTGCGCCACCGCTGTCGCCTGGCTTCGGCGTCTGTGTCGCCAAGTCCGACGTGGCCTTGCACCAGCGACGCTGTCCTCCATCTGTCGTAAGCCGAGAAGAACTATGCAGCTGTATAAATAACATGCGGATGGTAGCCCGACGTCGTGCAGGCGAGATCGCGGATTCCGCCGAAAGCCTTGGCGAGGCGGCGAATCGGTGTTACGTTACGCCGGCGTCCACGGCAGGGCGGGCGAAACAGCATCTGGATCGCAGGCGAGGAGCAACTATGGCTAAGACCT
Source organism: uncultured Planctomycetales bacterium (assembly GCA_964548565.1). GTDB lineage: Bacteria > Planctomycetota > Phycisphaerae > UBA1845 > PWPN01 > CAYLLT01. The sequence continues at coordinate 2,542 of CAZJTF010000034.1, forward strand.
ACGGTTTCGGCATCGTCGGAGCGGGAATGATCGGCTCGTACCACGCGGACGCCATCAAGCAGCTCCCGAACGCCCGCCTGGTGGCCGTCTGCGACCACATGTCGGGGCTTGCCCAGAAGTTCGGCGAGAAGTGCGCGTGCTCGGGCATCTGCAACATGGAGGAATTCATGTCGCACCCCGAGATTGACGTCGTCACCGTCGCCACGCCCAGCGGCATTCACGCCGATGTCGCGATCTCGGCCGCCCAGCACGGCAAGCACTGCATCGTCGAGAAGCCGCTGGATGTGACGCTCGAGCGGATCGACGCCGCGATCACCGCGCATGAAAAAGCCGGCACCAGGCTCGGCGGGATCTTCAACTTCCGGTACACGAAGACCGCCAGGCTCTTCAAGGACGCCATCGAAAAGGGGCGCTTCGGCAAGCTGACCTTCGGCATGGCCTACGGGCCGTGGTGGCGTGACCAGGCCTACTACGACAAGGGCGGCTGGCGCGGCACCTGGCAGATGGACGGCGGCGGCGCCCTCATGAACCAGGGGATTCACACGATCGACCTGCTGCAGTGGCTGATGGGCCCGGTGAAGCGCGTCACCGCCATGACCAGGTGCATCGCCCACGAGCGGATCGAGGTCGAAGACACCGGAGCGGCGGCCATCGAGTTCCAGAACGGGGCCCTGGGCACCATCGCCTGCACGACCAGCATGTGGCCGGGCCACTTCCGCATGGTCGAGATCGCCGGCACCGATGGCACGGCCGCCATGGCCGACCAGAACTTCTATTTCTGGCAATTCCGCGAGGATCGTCCGGAGGATGAGGAGATCCGCAAGAAGTACCTGGAATTTCCTGCCGTCTCCATCGGCGCCGCGAACCCCTCGGCCGGCATGACGGCCGACAATCACCGCGAGAATTTCGCCGATTTCCTCCGCGCGCTCGACGAGGGCCGTCGCCCCAGGATCGACGGCGCCGAAGCGCGGAAGTCCGTGCAGATCATTCTCGCGATCTACGAATCCGCCCGAACCGGCAAGCCGGTCGACCTGTGATGCCGCGCGAAGCGGAGCACCGTAGCAGCCTGCCCGCAGCGCAGCCAGACACGAGCGGCTTCGCGCGGCCCGGTTGGACATCCTGCGCCGATTTCCCTATATTCTGCGCGTCATTCGGATGATGTTGGCGTCTGAGCTCCGCCAGCGGGCCGAGCGGGTCCGGTGGGATTCTCAGCACCAGGTTGCGAGGCGGATCGGGCTCGCCGAGGTCGTTCCCCTCCAGTAACCTCATCGGTCGCTTCGCTCGAACGCCACGACGTATCGCCGGCGACCACCGTCGGCGAGCCAGGGCCGTTTTTCCACGACAGAGTGGGCGCGGTTCCAGCACTGCCGAGGTGAAGCGTTCCCGCGCGGACCCCCGGCCGGTACTTTTCGCCGCCAGGCCAGGTGAGGGCATGAAACACAGCTTCAATCTGCTCATCGTCTCCATCGCCGCCGCCACCCTGGTGTGCGGATGCCGCAAACCTGCCCCGACGACACGTCCCGGAACAGAATCAGCCGTCGATTACGACCCCCGGAAGGATCCGCTCGTCAATCCGCCCGAGTTGTTCGAGCCCGCCCCGGAGGACGCATCGCTGATCGCGTCGGACGAGACGCTCTTCATGCAACTCGACGGCAGCCCTAATACTCTGAATCCGCTTTTCATGTCCTCCGGCGTGGAATTCATCGTTCTCGACGCGCTGAACAGCGGCCCCTTCACGTTCAACAACAAGCTCGAATGGCGCCCGAACGAGGATATGGTCGAACATTTCGAGGAATCCCCCGATCACACGATTTTCCAGGCGCGGCTCAAGCCCGGCCTCAAGTGGCACGACGGGCAGCCTCTGACGGCGCACGACGTCGTGTATTCGTGGGAGCAGATCCTCGATCCCCGCGTTCCGTGCCCGGCGGTCAAGGCAGGAACGGACGAGATCAAGCAGTGCGTCGCTGTCGACGACCGCACCGTCCGCTTCGTGCAACCCCGCCCACTCGCGACCCGCCACTGGAATCTCTCGTTTCCGATCATTGCCCGGCACATCTTTGAGAAGGAAAAGGAGCAGCATCCAGATCTGCGAACGGGCGATTACTACAACCGGCAGGCCCGCATGCCTGTCGCCAACGGCGCCTACCGCATCGTTGAATGGCGGGAAAACGATCGCATCGTGGTCGAACGGTGGGATGAGTACACCGGGCGCAAGCCCCACTTCAAGCGAATCGTCTTCCGCATCATCCCGGACAGCACGATGGCGCTGCTGTCGTTCACCAAGGAGGATGTGGACGTCGTCGGCCGGTTGAACCCTCAGCAGTTTGCGATGGAGACGAACGGGCCCGAGTTTGCCCGCGTCGGCAGCAAGGTCTGGGGCGTCGAGTGGCAGTACAGCTACATCGGCTGGAACATGGACGGCAGCAACCCGTTCTTCAACGACAAACGCGTCCGCACCGCGATGACGCACGCCCTCAACATTCCGCTCATTCTCGAGAAGGTCTCGTATAACCTCTCGACGCAGTGCCGCGGCGTCTTCCATCCTTCGCATCCGATGTTCAACCCGGACGTGCAACTGCTTACGTACGACCTGGAACGCGCGGCCGCACTGCTCGACGAGGCGGGCTGGAAAGTCAGCCCCGAGGACGGCTGGCGGTACAAGGAGGTCAACGGGCAGCGCGTCCGGTTCGAGTTCACGTTGCTCATGCCGCAGGGGTCGGCGACCTCGCCCAAGATCGCCGCCATTCACCAGGCCGATCTGCGGAAAATCGGCGTCGATCTCAAGACCCGTACGCTCGAGTGGGCGACATTCCTGGAGAAGGTGCGGGGGCACGAATTCCAGGCGTCGATCGCCTCGTGGGGGACCGGCACCGACCCGGATACGATGTGGAATCTCTGGCGGACGGAGGAGTACAAGACGGGTCGCAACTACGGCGGGTATTCGAACAAGCGTGTGGACGAACTCTTCGAGCAGGGCCGTCTCGAGTTCGACCCCGAGAAACGCAAGGTGATCTACCAGGAGATCCACAAGCTCATTTACGACGACCAGCCGTACACGTTTATTTCGAACCCGCCGATCCTCGCGGCCTTCAACAAGCGGATCCAGGGGGTGCAGTTCAGCCCGCGGGGCATCTACAATTTCGATCCGAGCTACGCCGCCTGGTGGGTCGCGGCGGGGAAGGCGAAACACCTTGCGGCACTGCCCTGACGTCGTGCCGGCAGCGGTCACCTCATGCTGACGTACACGCTCCGACGCATCCTGATCGCCATCCCCACGCTGCTGGGCATTACGGTCGTGACCTTCACGATCATCAACCTGGCGCCCGGCGACCCCGCGCAGTTCCAGACGCAGAGCATCACGGATCCGCGCGTCTCGCGCCAGGTCTACGAGGAGCTCTGCAAGTACTACGGCCTCGACCAGCCGATCCATGTTCGCTACGTGCAGTGGCTCGGAAGGCTCGTGCGGCTCGACTTCGGCAACTCGATGTCGAGCGACGGGCGGAAAGTGACGCAAAAGATCAAGGAACGACTCTGGCCGACGATGTCGCTGGCGATCATCTCGCTGCTGGGAGCCCTGACACTCTCGATCCCGATCGGCATTTACTCGGCCGCCCGGCAGGACGGCTGGTTCGACACCATATCGAGCACGCTGCTGTATGCGCTCTATGCCGTGCCGAGCTACGTGATGGCGGTGCCGCTGATCCTGCTGCTGGGCGTGAAGTGGGACCTGCTGCCGTTCCAGGGTATGCGCAGTGACAACTATGCCGACCTGGGCACCGTCGGGAAGGTCGTGGACCTCGCCAAACACTACGCCCTGATCACCTTCTGCTTCACGTACGGCGCGCTGGCGTACGACTCGCGTTTCGTCCGCCAGACCATGCTCGAGAGCGTCCGCCAGGATTACGTCCGGACCGCGCGGGCCAAGGGGGTGTCCGAATTCAACGTGATCATCCGGCACGCGTTCCGAAACACGCTGATCCCGCTGGTGACGCTGCTGGGGCTGCTGCTGCCGGAGATCATCGGCGGCTCGGTCATCCTGGAGGTGATGTTCGGATGGCCGGGCATGGGGCGGCTGTTCTACGAGAGCATGCTCTCCCGCGACTATCCCACCATCATGGCGCTCTCGTTTGTCAGCGCGTTCCTCGTGCTGCTCGGGACACTGCTGGCGGACCTGGCGTACGCACTGGTCGATCCGAGGGTGTCCTATGATTGAGCCGGATGCCCTCTCGCCGACGCTGCCGTCGACACCGCCCGGGGTGGACGACACGGAGAAGGACCATGTCTCCGCCGGCTACTGGCGGACGGTCTGGCGCCGCGTGCGCCGGAATCGCCGCGGCCTGGCGGGGCTCACGTTTGTCGGGCTGATGATGCTGATCTCGCTCTTCAGCCCGCTCCTCGCGTCGAACCAGCCGATTGCCTGCCGCTACAAAGGCGAATGGTACTTCCCGGCCATCGTCGAGATCTTCCAGAGCCGCATGACGAGCCGGCACTGGATCAACAAGTCGCCGCCCTTCAACCTGCCGCAGTTCGACGCCAAGCAGGAACTCGACCCGAATGAGCCGGCCGTCTGGCCGCTGATCCCGTACCACGAGCAGGAGCAGACGCTCAACTACTTCCAGCCGCCGTCGTCCGAGCACTGGCTGGGGACGGATGAACTCGGTCGCGACGTGGCCGCCCGTATGATTCACGGCACCAGCGTGTCCGTGAAAGTCGGCTTTATCTCGATGGGAATCGCTTCGTTCGTCGGCATCGTGGTGGGAGGAGTCGCTGGCTACTTCGGGCGGTGGGTGGACATCATCATCAGCCGCATGATCGAGATCGTCATCTGTTTCCCCGTGTTCTTCCTGATCCTCTCGATCATGATCTGGCTCGAGCCGGACATCACGAACGTCATGATCGTGATCGGGCTGACGCGCTGGACCTCCATCGCGCGCTATACGCGCGGCGAGTTCATCCGCATCAAGGGTCTCGACTACGTGACGGCCGCCCGCGCGCTGGGGATCGGGCAGGCTCGCATCATGTTCCGCCACATGCTCCCGAACGCTCTGGCCCCGGTGCTGGTCAGCATCACCTTCGGCATTGCCAGCGCGATCCTCGTGGAGGCGGGCCTGAGCTGGCTGGGATTCGGCGTGCAGGCGCCGCACCCGTCGTGGGGCAACATCCTCCGCACGGCGTACGATTCGCTGCGCGTCGCGCCGCACCTGGTATTCCCGCCGTGCATCGCCATCTTCCTGGCGGTGCTGGCGTACAATCTCGTCGGAGACGCCCTGCGTGACGCCATTGACCCGCGACTCAAAGTCTGAAGCGCCGCCCGCCGCCAACGGTGCGCCGCTGCTCGAGGTTCGCGACCTCCGGACGTACTTCTTCACGGAGGCGGGCGTGGCCCGCGCGGTCGACGGCGTGTCGTGGTCGCTCCCGCGCGGCAAAACGCTTGCCCTCGTGGGCGAGAGCGGCTGCGGCAAGAGCGTCACCGCACTTTCCATCATGCGGCTTGTGCCGGATCCTCCGGGGCGGATCGTGGGGGGACAGATCCTCTTCGACGGGCGCGATCTCGTCACCGCCAGCGAGCGCGAGCTGCGGCAGATCCGCGGCAACCGCATCGGGATGATTTTCCAGGAGCCGATGACCTCGCTGAACCCCGTTTACACGATCGGCGACCAGATCATCGAGGCGATCGAGCTGCACCAGAGCCTCCGCGGGCGGGCTGCCCGTGAACTGGCCATCGAGATGCTCCGTCAGGTCGGCATCCCCGCGCCGGAGCGCCGCGTGGACGAGTATCCCCACCAGCTCTCCGGCGGGATGCGCCAGCGGGTGATGATTGCGATGGCGCTCTCGTGCAACCCGTCGCTGCTGATCGCCGACGAACCGACGACCGCCCTCGACGTCACGATCCAGGCCCAGATCCTCGACCTGCTCCGTTCGTTGCAGGAGCAGCGTCACATGAGCGTGCTGCTCATCACGCATGATCTCGGCGTTGTGGCCCAGGTGGCGGATGAAGTGTGCGTCATGTACGCCAGCCGGATCGTCGAGCGGGCGGAAGTGCGGGAGCTGTTCGCCAACCCGTTGCATCCCTACACGCAGGGGCTCTTTCGCAGCATCCCCCGGCTCGGCCAGGAGAAGGAACGCCTGGAAGTCATCCCCGGGAATGTGCCAAATCCGCTGCATTTCCCGTCCGGGTGCAAGTTCCACCCGCGGTGTCCGCGCGGCCACGACGATCCTCAGTGCCGCACCCAGGACCTCGGGCTCAAGGAGCTCCGCCCCGGCCACTGGGTGGCGTGCTGGAAGGCGCCGGGATACCAATGAGGGCCTCCTGACTCGGCGCAAATCCGCTGTGCACAGTGCGCCCGGGCGGCACATCCGCTCCTGATGCCCGTCAGGAGTTCACATCCATCTTCGACCTCCATGCCGCAACCTCGCTCCTCTATCCCACACAGTGGCGATCGCTTACACTCACCGGGTGACGTTGACTACCAGTACGGCACCCGGATCGGCACGTGAGCGGACAATCCACCATGACTGTCTCACCGCACCCTCAATTCGAGCGGCTGTTCAGAATCATGGCGGGTTTGCGACGTCGCGCGGGCGGATGGTCCGGGTTCATTTACCGCTCGACCACACCCGAGTACGCCAACGCCAGGGACATGCTGAGCGGCGCGGGCAGCAGAATGTACTGGGGGAGATGGAACGCGCCGGAATCCTTCGCAGCCGTCTACGGCAGCCTGATCCCCGAGGCCGCGATGGCCGAATGCCTCGCCCACCATCGCCACCATGCGATTCCGCTGAACCGGGCGATGCCCCGTGTGTTTGTGGCCGTCAGCGTCCGGCTCCATCGCGTCCTCGATTTCACCGACGCGCCGACCCTGGCAGCAATTGGATTCTCAGCCCGCAGCATTGCCCGGGAGGACTGGCGGCGGGAGAACGACACGGGAGACGAGTCGCTGACGCAGGTCCTCGGCAGGGCGGCAAGAGAAGCACGGTTCGAAGGCTTGCACGTGCCATCTGCAAGAGTCCCGAATGGCGAAAACCTCGTCATTTTCCCGGACAGGCTGCTCAGCCGGAGCCGAGTCACGATCGATCCGCCGCACAGGTCGTAATACTGCATGCAGAACTGCAGGAAGAATTGCTTGACAAGTGGAGCCTCTCTCCGGATAATCCGATAGAGACGAGCATGAGCCGGGAAAGTCGAAAAACCGGAAAGCCGCCACCCGTCCGCCGCAAGTTCGCCGTGAAGCGAGGTGCGCGGAGGGATGCGATCAGCGCGTCGAAAACGGGCGGAACGTGCCTCTCCGATTCAGGACAAGGCACCGTGCGGCAGGTGCGCCAGGCCTACGGCGTCAGCCGGCGCGTCTTTTCCCGTCTGGCTTCGTTCTCTGAGCGTTCCATCGCCGCCTGGGAGAGCGGGGACAAGCTCAGCGGCCAGGGCCGCCAGCGCATGGCCGAACTGCACCGCCTGCAGGAGGCGCTTGCACAGGTGATGGACGCCCGGTTCATCGCTTCCTGGCTGGAAACCCCGAACCCCGCGTTCCAGGAACTCAAGCCCCTCGAGGTGATTGAACGCGGTCAGATCGACCGCATCTGGCGCATGATCTTCGAGCTCCAGTCAGGCGTGCCAGGGTGACCGTCGCGGCGCGCGGACACGGACTGGGGCGGGTTACCGGACGTGCTGCTTCGTCGGCTCAGGTTGCGGCTCGATGGCCGGGGGGGCGGCGAAGCGACCGCCTGCCCTGCGCGCCGAGCCTCCTCGGTTCCGCGGCGCAGATCGGGCATGACCGCCTCCAGGTCACCGTGGAAGGAATCGATGTAGGCCTGTCCGGCCTTGCGGACCTCTCCGACGATCGGATCGTCGGTCATCAGATCACCTCGCGGAGCTGCTCCGGGGTGTTGCGCCGGACCGGCGGCGACTCTCCGCGGATCTGCCAGCATCGGCAAACCCGGAGCCGGCCCGCTCAGCGGACTTCTTGCAGTTGCATTCGCCTCCCGGCGTCAGCGCCGTCCAACGGGTTGCCTCGCCGTGCTCCGGGGGTGGTGACGCGTGTTGACCTTGCCATCGGTCGGGGCGGATGGGATCATCTGCGGCAGACGGGCTGGAGGGCTGTCTTCGAACGTGCCGCCACATGACGGCTTTCCGCCAACACCCTGGATGGATGAACTGCGTGAAAGCAGGATTGGACGGATTGCAGGTAGTCAGCTTCGAAAGCCGGCGCGGCGGCGAGATGGGCAAGCTCATCGAACGCTACGGCGGCCGGGCGATCTGCGCGCCCTCCATGCGCGAGGTGCCGCTGACCGAGAGCCCCGAGATCGTGGCCTTCGGCGAGGATCTGCTCGCCGGGCGCGTCGACACGGTGATCTTCCTCACGGGCGTGGGCGCCCGCGCGCTCCTGTCGCTGCTCGAACAGCGCCACCCGCGCGAGAGGATCATCACCGCGCTCGGCGCCGTGACGCGTGTTGCCCGGGGGCCCAAAGCAGTGGCCGCCCTCCGCGAGTGGGGCCTGGCCGCCACGATCACCGCCCCGGAACCGAACACGACCGCCGAGCTGCTGGACGCCATCGATGCCCACGGGCCGGTCTCCGGACGACGCATTGCCATCCAGGAGTACGGCGAGGCCAACGAGGAGTTGTTCCAGGCCTTCGTGAGCCGCGGGGCGCATGTGACGAGCCTGCAGGTATACGCGTGGGAGCTGCCGGAGGATCTGGGTCCCCTTCGCGAGGCGATCCAGGCCATCATCTCAGGTCAGGCGGATATTGCCGCCTTCACGAGCGCCCGCCAGTTCGTGCACCTCGAGACAGTCGCCCGCAAGATGGGCGTGCAGGATCAGTTACGCGAGGCGTTCAAGCGCACGGTGATTGCATCCATCGGGCCGACCTGCAGCCAGGCGCTACGGGCGGGGGGCGTGGGCGTGGACTTCGAGCCGGACCGCACGCGCATGATCGACCTGGTCAGTGGCCTCGCGCGATCTGGCCGGACGATGCTCGAGCGCAAGCGCAGCACGCTGGCGGCCGGCATTGATACGTTGCGGATGCGCCGCATCGACATCGTCTGGCCCGCGCCGCCGGTAGAGGCGGGCGATGCACTGCGGAACAGTGCCTTTCTGCGCGCCTGCCGACGGGAGCCCACGGATTACACGCCGCTCTGGATCATGCGTCAGGCGGGTCGCTTTCTCCGCGAGTATCGCGAACTTCGCGAGAAAGTGACGTTTCTCGAACTCTGCCGCACGCCGGAGCTGGCGGCCGAAGTTACGCTCATGGCAGTGGAGCGACTCGGCGTCGACGCCGCGATCATCTTTTCGGACATTCTGCTGATCGTGGACCCGATGGGAGCGGGACTCTCCTTCGATGCCGGCGAAGGGCCGCGGATTCACCGCCCCGTGCGGACGCGCCAGGACGTCGACGCACTCCGCGAAGTGAATCCCGACGAGTCGCTGGCCTTCGTCTCCGATGCGGTGCGCCTGACACGTCGCGCGCTTCCGCCGGATATTCCGCTGATCGGTTTCTGCGGCGCACCGTTTACCGTCGCCAGCTACATGATTGAAGGCGGGGGAAGCCGGAACTTCGTGCAGACCAAGATGCTGATGTACCGTGATCCCGGTGCATGGCACGCCCTGCTGGAAAAGCTGGTCCGCGGCTCCGCCCGCTATTTGAACGGGCAGATTGCCGCCGGCGCGCAAGCCGTGCAGATTTTCGACAGCTGGGTCGGATGCCTGAACGAGGCCGATTACCGGACGTTCGTCCTTCCGCACACCCGGACGCTCATCCAGTCGATCACGCCCGGCGTGCCCGTCATCCACTTTGGGGCGGATACGGGCGTGCTGCTCAAGGCGATGAAGGAGGCTGGTGGGGATGTCATCGGGATGGATTACCGTGTGGACCTGGCCCGCACGTGGAGCGAGATCGGCCACGACGTGGCGGTACAGGGCAATCTCGATCCCGTCGTGCTGTTCGCGACGCCCTCCGAAATCGAGCGTCGCACCCGGGCAATCCTCGACGGCGTCGCCGGACGTCCCGGCCACATCTTCAATCTCGGTCACGGCGTCCTGCCGAATACGCCCGTCGATCACGTGCTGGCGCTGGTCGACTTCGTGCACGAGCATCGCATCAGAGGCTGACACAACCAAACAACCTGGAGATTTGCCTACCGTGACCACCCCTCCATCGCTCATGCTCTCCTTCGCCGGATCGCGCGAGAAAGTGGACGCCGCATCGTGACCGCCGAGAAAAAAGTCATCGTTGTCGGAGGTGGGATCACCGGCCTCGCCGCCGCGCATCGTGTGCTCGAACTCGCCCGTGGTGCCAGCCGCGCCGTCGACGTCCAGCTGTTCGAGGCGAATGACCGTCTCGGCGGGACGATCAAGACGACGCACCGCGACGGATTTCTGATCGAGGGGGGCCCGGACTCCTTCATTACCCAGAAACCGTGGGGCCTTGCGCTCTGCAAGCGTCTGGGGATTGACTCGCGGCTGATTCAGACGAATCCCGCCTGCCGGCGGACATTCGTCGTGCGCGAGGGCGTGATGCACCCGGTTCCCGAGGGGTTTTTGCTCCTCGCTCCGACGAAGATTATGCCGTTCGCGATGAGCCGTCTCTTCTCGTGGCGGGGCAAGCTGCGGATGGGTATGGACCTCATCCTGCCGCGACGGCACCACGGTCCCGACACGGATGAGAGCCTGAGCTCCTTTGTCCGCCGGCGATTCGGACACGAAGCGCTCGAGCGCGTCGCGCAGCCGCTGGTCGGGGGGATTTACACCGCCGACCCGGAGGATCTCAGTCTCCGTGCGACCATGCCGCGCTTCCTGGACATGGAAGTCGCACACCGCAGCATCATTCTCGGAATGCGCAAAGGGCGCAAGTCGGCCCAGGCGCCGAGCGGCGACAGCGGGGCGCGTTACAGCCTCTTCGTCTCGTTCGAGCGTGGCATGAGCACGCTGATTGATACGCTCGCCGGTCGACTTTCACCCCGGGCGGTGCATCTGGACGCGCGCGCCCAGCGTCTCGTCCGCGAGGAGGGCGGCTGGACGCTGCATTTATCGGACGGATCCGCGCACAGCGCCGATGCCGTGATTCTCGCCTGTCCGGCGTACGCTTCCGCATCCCTCCTGCGCCCGCTCGACACGACGCTGGCCGACGAACTGGACGCGATCCGCTATGCCTCCTCCGCGACGATGACCATCGCGGTTCGCAACGAGCAGCTACCGCGTCCGCTGGACGGCTTCGGCTTCGTTGTGCCGGCGGTGGAGACGCGATCCCTCATCGCGGTCACCCTCAGCAGCACGAAATTCGCAGGGCGCGCGCCGGAAGGGTACACCCTGATGCGCGCATTTCTCGGCGGGGCGATGCACGCGCACGTGTACGACCTGCCGGACGACGTCTTGCGCGAGTCGATCCTCCGCGACCTGCGCGACCTGATGGGCGTGACGGGCGAGCCGTTGTTCATCGAGATGCACCGGTGGCCGCGCTCGATGCCGCAGTACCCGGTCGGGCACCTCGACCGCGTGCGCCGGATCGACACACAGCTCGAAAAGCTACCTGGCGTGGCGCTGGCCGGAAACGCCTTCGGCGGCGTCGGGGTGCCGGACTGCGTGCACTCCGCGGAGAAAGCAGTTGACCGGCTGCTGTCGGCCATGAACATCTCCGCGGCGCCGGCCGGCGGCGCGACCGGTTGAATTGGTACGAATCTGGTACTATATATCCGCACCCGGCGCCGACCGGACGTGCAGGAGAGCCTCCATGAGCGACGAACGGATCGAGCAGTTCCGCAAGATGGCCGAAGCGGATCCTGACAACGAACTGGGGCATTTCAGCCTGGGCCGTGCATACACGGAAGACGGTCGTTACCGGGACGCGATCCCGTGCTTCGAACGGGTCGTCCGGCTCAACGCCCAGAATTCGAAGGCCTACGCGCTGCTCGGCGCGGCCCAGAAGGAAGTGGGAGACCGCGCGGCCGCCATCGCAACACTGAGAAAAGGCTTCGATGTCGCGCACGCCCGGGGCGACCTCATGCCGCGCAACGAAATCGCCGGCCTGCTGCGGGAACTCGGCGAGACCCCGCCGGCGGTTGCCGACACAACCGCCGCGCCGCCCGCTCCAGCAGCAGGTTCCGGTCAGGTTGTGTGCCGTCGCTGCGGGCGGACGCAGCCCAAAATGGCGGAGCGTCCGTTCAAGGGCGCGCTCGGCGAACAGGTTTGGGCCTCGGTGTGCTCGCCGTGCTGGCAGGAATGGGTTCGCATGGGCACGAAGGTGATTAACGAGATGCGACTCACGTTCAACGATCCGCGGCACGCCCAGCTGTATGACCAGCATATGAAAGAATTTCTGAACCTCGAGTGATGGCCGCTCTGGGAAATCTCACGCATCGCAGCAGGGAGTGTGCAGCATGTCCGATTCGATCAAGGCTGGGCGTCCGGCGCCGGTTGTTCTCGCGATGGTTCTCTGCGATGCGATTCACCAGGATCCTGCGACGCAGAAATGCACGCTGCTCGGTACCTTCTCCACGATCAACGTCCGAAAATTTCCCGCTTTGCACCGTCAATTGGCCGTTCATGTGGCGCTCACCGACGGTCACGGACCGACCCGCATCCGGCTGACCATGGTGCCGGCCGATGACTCGAAACCGCCACTCTTTGCGCAGGAAGGCACGATTGAATTCGCGGATCCCCGCGTCGTGGCGGAACTCAACTTCACCATTGCCAACCTGACGCTCCCCGAACCCGGTGAATACCGGCTCCAGGTCTTCGGCAACAATGAACTCCTCAGCGAACGCCGCGTGCACGTCCTGGCGGTGAAGCCCCCCGAGGGTTCCTGAGCGCCGAGTCTCTTGGGCCGCGCCCCACAAGCCCCCACTTTCGTCCCCGACCGACCACATTTCACCCCTTCAGCCCGATCGTGCCCCCGGCTGACGATGCGCCGTCTCCGCGGCGCACTCCGTTCGACATTGCCTGACGACTTCCCGAGCGTGGCAGGTGTTGTGTTGAAGAGGGAATCCGGCCCCAATTTGTAGGGCATCTGCCACGCGCAAAAAAAACTCTTCCTTTCGCGCAGAAATCTCTTGCTATCCGTGGGTCAATGTGATATTAAATCCCTCGTTGCCCCACGAGATCCTTAAAGGTGGGACGCAAATCCGAAGGGTCAGGTCCAGTGATTCATGCTCTTCACCGGCGAATACGAACTGACAATCGACCCGAAGAATCGGTTGTCGATCCCGTCGGTGGTGCGTGGCAAGATGGAAGCGGAAGGGCAGCCCGGCAGCTTTTACCTGGTGCCCGGCGACTTCCGTGGAAGCCTGAACCTCTATCCGGAACGGCAGTTTGAGGCCGACGCCCTGGCGCGGCACGCGGTGCTCAAGCCGGGGATCGGGAAGAAGGCGCTGCAGGCGGTGTTCTACGCCAGCGTGACGCCGCTCGACTGGGACAAACAGGGGCGGCTCTTGTTGCCCCAGAAGCGGCTGGAAAAAGCGAAGATCGGACGCCAGGTGATCCTGGCCGGCGCGGAGGATCACCTGATCCTCTGGGATCGGCCCGAGTACGTGCGGTTCATGGAGGATCACGAGGCGAAGTATTCGGTCGAATACGAGCTGGAGCTCGAACGGTCCAAGAATGCCCAGTTGAGCGGGCAGGCGAGTTGAGAAGGCCGCTCAGGACGAGTGGCCGGCGAGGCACACGAGGTGCCGCAGCGAGTGACACAGGTTAGGAGGCAGTTCCCACTCCCCGGTCCGATCGTTGGCGCGGACGGACGCGGAGGGTGAGCCCGGATTCAGCGGAAGCGAACGGATTCGCCGGGCTGAAACTTCCTGGAGCGTGGTGCACAGCCGCTTTCCCAAGCTCTGCCGAGGAAAGCAGCGCCCCCTGCGGCGGTGCATGCCTGGGGTCCGTCGACGCGGAGATCCCCGGCGGCGCAGGTTGCAGGACTGGTGTGCGTCGGCTTGAACGGTCCGGTGCGGGTGCTGTTGTGGCTCCCCTCGCGGCGGAGACGCGGGAACCGGCGACCAGGAAGTTGAATTGATGGGGCGTCGTCCGCACGGATGTAGGACGTGCCCCATTTTTTGAGTACACTCCACCCGTGTGCAGTCTATGGCTGCGGCGCGGCTGATCGCCTTCGGGGTCATCCATCCCATCTGGCAGTGCTGCCGCCCGCCGGGCGGGCACCGAACCTTGAGTCAGGACAGGATTGAGCATGAGCCGGTATTGACCGGGCCGGTGATGTCCGTCATCGCGCCCCGGGCAGGCGAGACGGTTGTCGATGCGACCGTCGGCCACGGGGGCCACGCGCGCCTGCTGCTCCAGGCGGTCGGACCGTCCGGGCGACTCATCGGCCTCGATGTGGATGCGCGGAACCTGGAAACCGCCGGGGCCGCGCTGGCCGGCACCGGGGCGGCCGGCCGGTTCGAACTCGTGCGGGCCAATTTCGCGGAACTCGAGTCGGTTCTCGATTCGCTCGGGGTGCCTCAGGTGGACGTCATCCTGGCCGATCTCGGCGTCAGCACCGACCAGTTGCTCGACCCCGCGCGTGGCCTGACTTTCGGCGAGGAAGGGCCCCTCGATATGCGACTGGATGACCGCCTCGAGACGACCGCCGCCGACCTCGTCAACCGCCTCAGCGAGAGAGAACTTTCCGATCTCATTTTCTTCAACAGCCAGGAGCGTTTCAGCCGACGGATTGCTAAGCGGATCTGCCAGGTACGGCGCGACGCGCGGATCCGCAGGACGTCCGAGCTGGTGCGAATCGTGAGCTCCGCGCTCGGGGTCTCGACGACGCATCATCCGGGGAAAATCCACCCGGCGACGCGGACGTTCCTGGCGCTGCGAATGGCCGTCAATCACGAGCTGGAAAACCTGCGTGCGCTGCTCGATGCGGCGCCGCGACGGCTCGCGTCCGGCGGTCGCCTCGGGGTCATCAGTTTTCACAGCGGCGAAGATCGGATCGTCAAGCATGATTTCCTTGATCGTCAGCGCGCCAGCGTGTATGAAATATGCACGAAGAAGCCGCTCGTTCCTGACGACGAGGAAATGCGGCGAAATCCAAAATCGCGCAGCGCGAAAATGCGGGTAGCGACGAGGACGTCACACCCGCTCTCGGGCGGCTGAAAGGCCGCCGGAGACGCCCGCCCGGGTCATGAGGCCGGCGGCGCGACCGACAACTCGGGAATGAACGGATTCTTCTGTAGTTCTGGACAGGGAGGTTCTGATGACGCGCGAAACCAAGATCGGGTTGTTGGTCGGGCTGGCATTTATCGTCGTCTTTGCGATGCTGCTGTCGCACACGGGTCCGGCGGCCGCTCCTGGCGACGGCATTCAGATCGTTAAGCCACTCAATGAATCTCCAGCACTCGCCCTGAACGACCACGGTTCCGAGCTCCGCGGCCCGCTCGCTCCGGAGGAGGATACGTTCGCGCAGGCTTCGCCCCAGCCGGTTGACGTCTCCCGGCCCGAGGCTGCCACGCCGCTCGTCGAACTCCCCCGTCCGGAAGTGTTCGAGTCTTCCGGTGGGACGCCCCCTGCAGTGGCGACCGACCCGCCGGCAACCGGCATGGAGTCGCTGCCGCCGACGCACGAGGGCGTCGCCTCGATGCTCGAAGGACATCGTTCGGCGGAGTTCACGCGTGTTGCGCCTCCGCTGCCTGGGCCGGTGACGGCGCCGCAGCAGACACCCCGTGCAACCGTGCCGACGGTGACGTCTCCCGTCGACCAGCAGGAGGAGAACGTCGTGGTTGCCGCGCCGCGGGCGCCCGAACTCCCGACGCCCTCCGGCGTCGAGTCGCGCGAGTACACGGTGCGCAAGGGGCAGACGCTCGTTCAGATCGCCAAGGACGTGTACGGCACCGCCGCGACGCCCGTCATCGATTACCTCGTCAAATCCAACAAGGACCGCATCAAGAACCGCCACTTCGTCGTCGAGGGCCAGAAGATCCTGACGCCGACCCTCCCCTCCGATCTCTTCGAGCCGGTGACGAGCCTCAACGTCGCCCGCGCGACGGATCGCGTCGCCAGCCTCAACGAGCTGATCAACTCCGGGCCGACCACGCGGCAGGCTCCCATGGTTCGCGAGTCCGGCCGCCGTTCCGAGAGTGAGTCAAAGGTTCGGGAACGCTTCTACGAGGTCAAGCTCAATCAAACCTTCAGCTCGATCGCCCGCGAAGAGCTCGGGTCCGAGGCCCGCTGGCGTGAGATCCAGAAACTGAACAAGAACCTCGACCCGGCGCGGCTGAAGCCCGGCACGAAGATCAAGCTGCCGTCGCGTCGCCCGCTGTCGTCGACAACCGGAACCTCGAGGGACGCCGCGTGACGATTCCGCGCATGGTCGGTCTCCTGATGGCGCTGACGGCGATCGGTCTCGCCGTCGTGTCATTGCGCACCGACCAGTCGCGGCGCATGCGGCATATCCAGGATCTGCAGAATCAGCACAAGGAGCTGCGGCAGCAGATCTGGATGCAGGAGATGGAACTCGCACGGCTGCGCAGCCCGCAGATGATCCGCGAGCGTGCCGCCCGTTTCGGACTGGAAGCCGGTAGCCAGGAGCCCGCCCCGGCGGTCAAGCCGGTGCGCCGCTGATTGGACGGAGCCGATTCTCCATGGACGGTCAGATTCAGAGGGTTCGGACTGCCCAGACGATTGTCGCGATGGTCTGCGTGGCGCTCGTGGCCCTGATCGGACGGCTGACCTACATCCAGGCGGAGATGCGGCCGGAACTGAGGCGGTGGTCCGAGCGACGGCAGTCCGCGACGATCCCTCTCCCGGGCCGACGGGGTACCATTCTCGACCGGCGCAACCGGGTCCTGGCCGGCAGCCAGGATCTGCCCACTGTCTTCGCCGATCCACGCATCATTGAAGACCGCGCCGAGGCCTCCCGGCGCCTGTCTCAGTTGCTCTCGATCCCGCCGGAAAAAATCCGCGAACGTCTCGAGAATCCCGCGTCCCCCGGCTACGTCGCGCTGCGGCGGGGGGTCGATGCGGTCGAGGACGGCGACACGAAGGGCCTCCTCGATGCGGTTGAACAGCTCCGCAAGGACCCCATCCGCGGGATCGGCGTGACCTACGAACCCGTCCGCACATACCCCATGTCGTCTCTGGCCGCTCACGTGATTGGTTTCATCGGAGCGGACGGAGCCGGCCTCGAGGGCGTTGAACTCGCGTGCGACAAGTTCCTCAAGGGCAAGGCCGGGCGTCGCGTCGTCTTCTGCGATGCCAGCCGCAAGGCCCTGTTCGCCTCACCGGGCTCCTTCGTCGCACCCCGGGACGGTATGCAGGTGCTGCTCACGATCGACAGCGCCATCCAGGAGACGGTCGAGCGCGAACTCGCCAAGTCGGTCCAGCACTTTCAGGCGGAATCCGGCCTCGCCGTCGTGTTGAACCCCAAAACCGGTGAGATCCTGGCGATGGCCTGCGTTCCGACGTTCACGCCGGAGCGTCCCGGGCGTGTCCCGCCGCAGATCCGCCGCAACCGCGTCCTGACCGACCCCGTCGAACCGGGCAGCATCTTCAAGCCGTTCGTCATGGCGGCCGGCATCTCCGCCGGTGTGGTCAGACCGACGGACCAGATCCACTGCCACAACGGGCTATACGTGATCGGCAAGCGCATGCTGCACGATCATCATCCCTACGGCACGCTGACCGCGGAGATGGTCGTCGCGAAGTCCAGCAACATCGGCATGGCGATTGTCGGGCAGCGGCTTGGCAATCGACGCATGCACGATTTCCTGAGCCAGCTCGGCTTCGGCCGCAAGACCGGGTTCGATCTGCCTGGCGAGGGCGAAGGGCTGTTCATGCCCTTCAGAAACTGGAACTCCTACACCACGACGTCCGTCCCCATGGGGCACGAACTGGCGGTCACGCCGATCCAGGTGATCACGGCTTTCTCGGCCCTGATCAACGGCGGCCGCTCCATCAAACCGTACGTCGTCGCCGCCGTGGTCGACCAGGACGGGCGGATCGTCGAGGACCGGCGCCCCAAAGAGCCCGGCGCGCAGATCATGGACGAGCATGCCGCCTCCACCATCAAGGACATCCTCGTCAAGGTCGTCCAGGAGGGCACCGGCAAGCCGTGCTCCCTCGACCGCTGGCAGGTCCTCGGCAAGACGGGCACCGCGCAGGTTCCGAGAAGCAATCGCCGCGGCTACGAGCCCGACGCCTATCTCGGCTCCTTCATCGCGGCCGCTCCGGCGAGCGACCCGCAGATCGCGGCCCTCGTGATGATCCGTAAGCCGAACCGCAGGATCGGTTACTACGGCGGGCAGGTCTCGCTCCCGGTCGTCAAGGCGATCTTCGAGCAGACGCTGCCGTACCTGAACATTCCACCGGATAAGACGCCCCAGCAGGCCGACAGCACCCGGCTGGTGCTCGATGCGCGAGATTAGGACGGGGAAGGCATGTCCAGAACAGGGGTATCCACGGCGGGCGGCTGCAAATGGAGCCGGCTCCTCGCCGACACGGGTCTCGCCAAGTCCTGGAGCGGCCCCGATCCGCTGATCACCTCCATCGTCGAGGACTCCCGCCAGGTCACGCCCGGCGCCTGCTTCGTCGCGATGCGTGGCAGCAAACTCGACGGCCACACGTTCATCGATCAGGCCGTGAAGGCCGGCGCCAGCGCGGTCGTCTGCGAACGCCCGCTTGACCTGCCGCCGACGGTGGCGCGCCTCAGTCTCGAAAGTGCGCGGGGCATGGCCGGTCGGCTTGCCGCAGCGCTCTACGGAATCGACGTGTTGCAGCGGCGCGGTGCGCTGAAAGTCGCCGGGATCACCGGCACCAACGGCAAGAGCACGTTCTGCTTTCTGCTCCGTGCGATTCTCCGCCGCGCCGGTTGCCCTACCGCGCTCTTCGGCACGATCGAATACGATTTGCTCGCGCGGAAGATCGAGGCCTCGCTCACGACGCCCGCCGCCTCGATGCTGATGTCCTACCTCGCGGAGACCGCCGGCGCGGGAGCGACCCACGCGGTGATGGAGGTCTCCAGCATCGCCCTGGACCAGGGGCGCTGCGACGGCATCCGGTTTGACGTTGGCGCGTTCAGCAATCTCACGGGGGATCACCTCGACTATCACGGCGACATGGGAGCGTATTTTCGGGCCAAGAAACGCCTGTTCGACGGGCTCGAAAGCAGCGCCGTCGCGGTGGTGAATGCTGAGGACGTGGTTTCGGAAGAGATCGTGAAGGGCTGCCGCGCCCCGGTTCTCTGGTACGGAATCGGCGATGAGTCGCGCCGGTCCGCGGGGGGGCAAGGTCTCTGGGCCCACCTCCGCGAATGCTCGGCCGATCGCACGCGCTTCGACCTCACGCTCGACGGCGGCGACTTCGGCCGGGGCAGCGAGCAGATCGTCAGCCCGCTCGTGGGTCGGCACAATGTGCAGAACTGCCTGGCTGCCGCAGCCGCCGCGGTCGGTCTCGGCGTTCCGCTGCCGGTCGTGGCGGAAGGTCTCGCCTGCGTCGACATCGTCCCCGGCCGGCTGCAGCGGGTCACGCCGCCTCCGGGTGTGAATCCCGGCTTCACGGTCCTGGTCGATTACGCCCACACCGACGACGCGCTGGCGAACGTGCTCTCGGCGCTGCGTCCGCTTGTCCGAGGGCGTCTCATGGTTCTGTTCGGATGCGGCGGTGACCGCGATGCCACGAAGCGCCCGCGCATGGCCCGGGTGGCCGCCCAGTGGGCCGATCGGATCTTCGTGACCAGCGACAACCCTCGCACGGAAGACCCCGCGCGGATCATCGAAGACATCCTGCGTGGCTTTGACGCCGACTCCCGTGCGAACACCACGGTCGAGCCGGATCGTCGCAAGGCGATCGCCGCCGCCATCGCGGAGGCATCCGCGGGCGACGTCGTGCTGCTGGCCGGCAAGGGCCACGAGGATTACCAGATTATCGGAACTGAGAAACTGCCGTTCGACGACGCGGTCGTGGCCCGCGAGGCCATCGCCGCCCGCCGGACGTGAGGGGACCGGCATGAAGCCTCTAAACCTGGAAGAAGTCATTACCGCGATGGAGGGCGTCTGCGACCGTGTCGCGCCCCAGGGCAATGTCCTGCAGATCTGTACCGACTCCCGTGCCGTGCGGAGCGGCGATCTCTTCATCGCCATCCGGGGAGATCGGTTCGACGGCCATGATTACGTCGGCAAAGCGATCGCTGCCGGTGCGGTCGCCGCGGTCGTTCGCTCGGACTTCGAACTCTCCCGCACGCCGTCAGCGCCGCCGATTCCGGCCGGATCGCTCATTCGCGTCGACGACACGATCGTCGCGCTCGGGCGCCTCGGGCGGTACTATCGCCGTTCGGTGATCGGCGGCTCGATGACCGTCGTCGCCGTCACGGGCAGCAACGGCAAGACCACGACGAAGTCGATGATCGCCCACGTGCTCGCCGGGCGTTGGCAGGGCAAGGCCTCGATCAAAAGCTACAACAACAACATCGGCGTGCCGCTGACGCTCCTCTCGGCCGAACCGCCGGAGTCGTTCCTCGTCTGCGAAGTCGGCATGAACGCCCCGGGTGAGATTTCCGGGCTGGCCCGCCTGATCGAACCGGACGTTGCGGTGGTCACCTGTGTGGCGGAAGCCCATCTCGAGAAGTTCGGCACCATCGACAAGATCGCCGAGGAAAAACTGTCCATCCTCTCGCATCTGAAGGCCGACGGTTGCGCGGTCGTGCATGTGGATAGTGAACCCGTTCGCCGCCTGCTCCAGAAGGATCGCCGGTTCAAAAACGTCAAGGCCGTGACCTTCGGCGCCTGGGAAGAGGCCGACCTGCGCCTGACGGACGTCCAGACCGTCTCTCTGCCCGCACCAGACGGCGAGACCCCGACCACCGGCCTGGAATTCACGGTCAACGGTCGCTTCCGTTATCAGCTCAATGTCCCCGGGCGCCACAATGCGATGAACGCGCTGGCGACGATCGGTGTTGCCCGCCGGTTCGGTATGGACCACGCGGAGATCGCCGAACGCCTGGCCACGTTCCAGTTGCCGCGGATGCGGCTCGAATGCGAGCGGGTCGGGCGTCTCACGCTGATCAACGATGCGTACAACGCGAACCCCGCGTCACTGGCCGCCGGGGTGGATGTGCTGCGCGAGCTGCCGGTCGAGGGACGCCGCGTCGTGATCGTCGGTGACATGCGCGAACTCGGCGAGGCGTCCGAGTCCCTCCATGTCCGGGCGGCCGAGCACATCGCGCACTGCGGCGTTGACCTGGTGGTCGCGGTGGGGAGCCATGCCCGCGTCGTCGCGCGAACGGTGGCCTCGGCGTCAAACGGGGCGGTGGAAACGCACGCGTATGCCACCACGGACCTCGCGCGGCGCCGCATCGTCTCCCATCTCGAGCCGACCGACACGATCCTCGTGAAGGGTTCGCGCGCGATGGGGCTGGAACGTCTCGTGGAGACGATTCGCGACTGGGCAAGCCTCGTGGTGTCCGGCTCGCCGACAGCGACACGGGGAAGCAATAAACGGCGGGCGGCCGGCTGACACCGCCGCTTTCGAACAGGCGTATCTCTTCGTGATCTACTATCTCTTCGACTACCTCCTGCGCGACGAACCCGGGGCCTGGGCGTACAAGGATGCGCTCTTCCGCGGCACCTGTGCGATCCTTCTGGGCTTCGGGGTCGTGCTCTTTCTCGGCCCGCGCGTCATCCGCGAGCTCGTCCGCCGCAAGATCGGCGACCATGCGGAGTTTGACCACGCCCAGCTCAATCAGAAGCTGCAGGAGAAGAAGAACGTGCCGACGATGGGCGGCGTGATGATCATCGCCGCGATCGCCATCTGCGTTCTGCTGCTCGCGGACCTGCAGAATTACTACATCCGCATGGCGATGTTCTGCATGCTCTGGCTGAGTGTGCTGGGCGGCATCGACGACTGGCTGAAGCTGACCGTGCGGACCCGCTCGGGCACCCGTGACGGCCTCAAGACGTACGAAAAGCTCCTCTTTCAGATCGGCCTGGGCGTGCTGCTCGGCATCTTCGTCTATCGCCACGGCATGCAGAACACGTTCATCGCGACCGTCCAGGGCGAGACCGTGCAGGCCTTCCGCGTGCTGAGCGTGCCGTTCTACAAACACGGCATCACGCTGGGCGTGCCGGCGTTCCTGATTGTTACCGTGCTCGTGACCGCGGGCACGTCCAATGCAGTGAACCTCACGGACGGTATGGATGGCCTCGCCTCCGGGTGTATGGCACTCTGCAGCTTCGCGTTCATGCTCTTGTCGTTCCTAGTTGGAGACCAGCAGCGGGCCGCGAGCCTTCTGCTGCCGTACGTGCCCGCCACGGGTGAACTGGCCGTCCTCTGCGGCGCGATTGTCGGAGCGTGCCTCGGATTCCTCTGGTACAACTGCCACCCGGCGCGCGTCTTCATGGGCGACACCGGGTCGCTGCCGCTGGGCGGCCTGATCGGCTATGTCGCGATCGTTACCCGGCAGGAATTGATGCTGTTTATCGTCGGCGGCATCTTCGTGATCGAGGCCGTCTCCGTGCTGCTCCAGGTGGGATACTTCAAGATGACCGGCGGCAAACGGATCTTCCGGGTCGCCCCGATTCATCACCATTTTCATCTCGGAGGCTGGACGGAGACACAGACGGTGACCCGGTTCTGGCTCCTGTCGGCGGTCTTCGCGGCGATCGCGCTGGCGACGGTCAAACTGAGGTAAAGGGCGCGACGATTCCGGCGGCCTTCAGTTCCTGGAAGCTCCTCGCCGACAGACTGGAATCGGGGCTTGCTGAATCGCGTGAACACAGGTATCTCAACACGAGAGTTCCCATGTCCGACGCCATCTGTGATCCCTCGCTCGTCGACGGCGCCACTCTGCCTCCCGGCTACACCGCCGAGCGCGTCCGATCCGCAGGGATCGTGGCCGTTGTGGCCGGTCTCATGGGAATCGGCGCGATCATGACGTTCAGTGCCGGTTCCTCCGCCGATCATCCGCTCGTCTGGGCGGAGTTCTGGAAGTCCGCTTCCATCAAGCAGCTGATGTTCGTCGGCGCGGGCCTCCTGGCGATGCTGGTGATGGCGCAGATTCCCTATCGCGTCTGGTGCGCGGGGCGTGGCACGTTCGCCGCCGTTCTGCTGCTGATGGCGATCGTCACGCTGGGGCTCGTTTTTGTTCCCGGCATCGGGGTCGAGGTCAATAATGCCCGGCGCTGGGTGCAGATCGGGCCGAGCAGCCTCGGTCTTCGTTTTCAGCCCTCCGAATTGGTCAAGGCAGTCCTGCCGCTGTTCCTTGCGACATGGATGACGTACCGGCTTGATATCCGGGAGTTCTGGCGCGGACTCGTTCCAGTGATTGGGGTGATCGGCATCTGCCTTGGCGGCGTCGGAATCGAGGATTTCGGCACCGGCGCGCTGATTGCCCTCGTCGCGGCGGCGATGCTCCTCGTCGCCGGCGCGCGGTGGTGGCATCTCGCTCTCATGTCGCTGCCGGCGGTGCCGGTGTTCATCTACCTGCTCTTGAGCCGCTCGCACCGCATGGAACGCCTGATGACATTCCTCGACATCTGGCGTGATCCCGAGCGGAGCGGCTACCAGGCCATCCAGTCGCTGTGCACGATTGCCAGCGGCGGATGGTGGGGCAGGGGGCTTGGACGCGGTTTCGTGAAAACCTACCTGCCCGAGTCGCGCACCGACTTCATCTTCGCGGTGATCTGCGAGGAACTGGGCATCATCGGCGGCATCGCTGTCGTCGCGCTGTTGATTACGCTTGTCTGGCAGGGTCTCGCGGTCGTGCGCCGCTGTGATGATCCTGTCGGCCGGCTCCTGGCGTTCGGCATCACGCTGACGCTCGGGATGCAAGCGGCCATTAACGTTGCGGTCGTCACCGTGTCTGTACCGACGAAGGGAATCGCTTTGCCCTTCGTGTCGGCCGGCGGCTCCGGCGCAATCTTCCTCGGAGCCTCGGTCGGCATACTCGCCAGTATTGCCCGCCGCCCGTCGAACCCGGCGGCGGCAGCGGAGAAGATGACGTGAGTGACAGACCCTGGATTGTGTTCGGCGGCGGGGGGACCGGCGGCCATCTCTTCCCCGCTCTCAGCGTTGTTGAGTGGCTTCGAACCGGCGAAGCAGTCGACGTGACGTTCTACTGCACGAAGCGTCCCATCGATCGCGACATTCTCGATAAGGCAGGCATTCCGGGCGAGCCATTACCGGTGCGCCCGTTTCCATCGCGACCGTGGCAGGTTCCCGGCTTCTGGCTGAACTGGCGCCGTTCCGTCGCGCACTGCATGCGCGCGTTCACCGAGCGCCGTCCGGCGGCCGTTGTGGGGGCGGGTGGATATGCCTCCGGGCCCCCCATGCACGCAGCACTGAAAATGGGGATTCCGGCCTTCCTCCTCAACCCCGACGCCGTGCCCGGCCGTGCCAATCGGCATTTCGCGACCGACAAGGGACTGACGGGGGTATTTGCCCAGTGGGGCGTGACGCGTGATCACCTGCCGCCGCGGGCTCCGGTTGTCGTGACCGGCTGCCCGGTTCGCAGTGATTTCGCGCTGGAACGCCCTGGAAACGGCATCGTCGCCGGCAACTCCCCGCTCATGCGCAGCCTCGTGCCTGTGGAACGCCCCAGCGCAGCGAGTGCGCGGGAGTCGTTCGGCCTCGATCCCGACCGCTGCACGCTCCTCGTGACCGGCGCCTCGCAGGGAGCCCGCACCATCAACGACGCGATGCTGAAACTGGCGGGTGACGTTCGCGAGAGCGGCTGGCAGGCCCTCCACCTGACCGGCGCGGCGGATCACCAGCGCATCGCGGACGCGTATGCGTCCGCCCGGACCCCTGCGGTGGTGCTCGCCTTCACGGACCGCATGTCGGATGCCATGGTTGCGTCTGATTTGATTATCTCGCGGGCCGGCGCGTCCAGCCTCGCCGAGATCCTTGCCCTCGGTCGCCCATCCATCCTTCTTCCGTACCCGTTCCATCGCGACCGCCACCAGTGGCATAACGGCGACGTCCTCGTGCGGCAGGGGGCCGCCGTGATGCTGGAAGATCACAAGGACGGGGCCGCCAATGCGCGGGATCTGCGTCCGGTGCTCCGTTCGCTGATGGCCAACGATCATGAGCGTGAGGACATGGCCCGGGCCGCCGCCGAACTGGGGCATCCGGAGGCCGCGCGGGTCATCGCGCACCTGCTCGCCTGCGTCGCCGAAGCCCCCGCCGGCAGCGTGTTTCGGCTCTCCCAGGGCGATGGCGGGGCGGGTGTCCGATTCGCCCGCTACGCCACCCGCGCCTGTGCCTGATCGCCTCAAGGATTTCCTTCGGGGCTCCCGATAGTTAAGTGTCAGCGGGGCGATCAGAGCGACCTGTGGAGTGCGGTCGCCTGCACCGCAGTTCTTGGAAGTAATTCCACGTTCAGCTACAATGTGTCCGGCACCGGCGACGGCGCGACGCTGGTGCCATCGGGAAAGACGCGTGCCGGGCGCCTGGCGGAGCCTCGAGTCCGGTTGATCGCCGGTTGGTTGCGTGTCGGGCAGGACGTCTGGCCGCAGTCATTGCATCGAATGGATTTCACTTCACGGAGGTCACCCGTATATGTCCAGGGGCGCAGGGAAGCGCGGCCAGACGGCACCGGGATCACTCGCTACCCAGACCCGGATGGAGACAATTGACCTGGTGGCCGGCGGAACCTGGAGCTCCAAGGATAAGCGGGTCCACTTGATCGGCATCGGCGGGTGCGGCATGCGGGGCGCGGCTGCCGTCCTCATGCGGGGAGGCGCCATCGTGAGCGGCTCCGACCGTGCCGAGTCGGGCGCGCTGCGACTCCTCGCCGACAGCGGCGCGACGATTCGCATCGGCCAGTCCGAAAACAACCTGCCCGAGCAGTGCGATATGGTCGTGCGCTCGGCGGCCATCCACGATGAAAACCCTGAGCTCATTGCCGCGCGCAAACGCGGCCTCCCGGTGATGAAGTACTCGCAGCTGCTGGGGCTGCTCATGTCGCAGCGGCGCGGCATCGCCGTCGCCGGCACGCACGGCAAGAGTACGACCACCGCGATGATCGCCTTCGTCCTCCGCCAGGCCGGGCTCGATCCCTCCTTCGTCATCGGCGCGGGCGTCGAGCAACTCGGCGGCGGCTCGGGCGTGGGAGACGGCAAACACTTCGTGGTAGAGGCGTGTGAGTTCGACCGTTCGTTCCTGAATCTGCGCCCGCGGATGGCCACCATCCTCAACATTGAGGAAGACCATCTCGACTGCTACAGCGGGCTCGACGCGATCATCGAGGCGTTTCGTGCGTTTACCGC
>CAZJTF010000035.1:0-28659 GCA_964548565.1 uncultured Planctomycetales bacterium
CAGTGAAGTGGGCGGCATGCCCGCATGCTGATCAACAACTCCCGTCTTCTTGGCGGGGCGTCGGCGCGGGCTTCATCCCGGAGGTCCTCAAGCTCGACGTGATCGATGACGTGATCTGTGTCTCGAACGAGGATGCCTTCCGCTGGTCCCTCGCCGCGGCCCGCGAGGAGGGGATCCTGTGCGGGATCTCCTCTGGCGCTGCTTTCTGTGCGGCCAGTCGTGTGGCGAACCGGCCTGAGAACAGCGGAAAGGTGATCGTCGTCATCCTGCCCAGTGCCGGGGAACGCTACCTTTCAACTCCGCTTGTCCAGGAGAACTGACAGACGTGCTGTCCGTTGTGCACGGAGTGCTGCTGTGAGAGTTCGTCAGACTCCCGGCACGACCTGGCGGTCGCTCGCGTGACAGGTGAAGAACTCCCGCACTTGCGGCATCCAATCTCCTGAAGGTGGGTCGGTTGACCCGCGCATAAACCGCCGGAAAGGACCACCATGCGGACTCTTACAACTGCCGTCGCATCCCTTTACGCCTTGCTGCCGCTTGCCGCTTTCGCCCAGCACAGCGGGCACGATCACAAGCCACCGGCCGCCGGGCCGGTGGCAGCGCCGTCCGAGCATGAGCGCCCGGCCGGGCATCACGCCGGAGCCCGGGCTGCCGGCGTGTTGCCGACGACCGCCTCCCAGCAGGGCCCGGGCAGGCAAGTCACCTGCCCGGTGATGGGCGGAAAGGTCGACCCGGCGGTCTCCACAACGTACGAAGGCCGAAAGGTCTTCTTCTGCTGCCCCGGCTGCGTCGGCAAATTCGAGAAGTCGCCCGAGCAATACCTGCCGGCAGTTTACAGGCAGATCTACCCCCAGAGCATCCAGGTCACCTGCCCGGTGATGGGCGGCGATGTCGATCCGGATGTGTTCGTCGAGCACAAAGGGCAAAAGGTGTACTTCTGCTGCCCTGGTTGTGACGGCAAGTTCAAGAAGGACCCGGCGAAGTATGAGAGCAGGCTGAAAGACTCCTTCACCAGGCAGGTCCACTGCCCGATCGACGGGAAAGCCGTCGATGCCGCGATCGGGCTTCCGGGTAAGCAGGGGACAACCTACTTCTGCTCCGAACAGTGCCGGAAGAAGTTCCAGGCAGACAGCAAGTATGCGCCCTCCGCGCTGCCAGCGGTCGGAGTGCTGGCGGCGGGACCGACCACCCAGGAAGATCTCGCGAGTTGTATCGTCACGGGCCGGATCGGCAAACGCGGCCTCATGCAGCCGGTCGTCTACCGAGACAAGGTTTACTTCGCCCACAGCTCCGACTGCGTCAATCGGTTCCGAGCCGACCCGGAGTTGTACATCACGCGCGCGGCGGAGGCCTCAAAACCGGGAGCTTCACAGGGTGGATCCGGACGGCCCGCCGCGAGCCCCGTGGGGACGGATTCCCCGGACCATGCCGCCCATGGACCCGCGGTAGAGGACTCGCACCGCAGTCACCGCGCTGCCGGACACGGCGGGAATAACACCAGGACGCACGGCGGCTGCAGCCCCGGATGCAGCCACTGACCAGGTCAACCAGCGCGCGAAGCCGGAGAGTCTTGTGCTCTGATCGCCTAGCCATGGAGGGCGAGCCGAGACGATCAAGGAGTAGTGCGCGGCGGCCCCGTCCACGCCTGAGCGTATGGTTTACCGCCGAGCCCGGGCCGGGCAGGGAAGCAGGCTGGGTCGTTAGGCAGGACGACGGCGGCATCGTGGCCGAGCAGCCGCACAAGGATGTCGCCATCGAAGACGCCCGCCGGCGGGCAAGGCGTCACCCGCTCGCCAGGTCAAAGTCCACGACGCATCAGGAAGGTTCGAAACCGAGTGGACGTACGGAGAGGACCCGCGTTCCCATCCCGGATGATGCGTACAGGCCTGCGGGCCCATGAGCAGATGCGTGTACGGCCGCGGCGGGATCACCACTCGAAATGCGATGCGAGCCCGCCTCGAAGCGGACGCTTGCGCGCCGTCTTACGCTTCGCAGACTCTTCGACGTGACGCATCGGCTCCGGTTTTGGACGCATCGAGAGCGAAATCCGCTGGGCCTTCAGATCCAGCTTGACCACGCGCACCTCGACGTCCTGGCCTTCCTTCACCACGTCCCCGACACTGCGGACACGCTGGTTGGAAAGCTCGGAGATGTGGACGAGGCCCTCGATGCCCGGGGTGACTTCCACGAACGCGCCATAGTCGACGATTTTGGAGACCTTGCCGCGATGCACGGTGTCCACCGCGAACCGCGTCTCCGCCGACGCCCACGGGTTCTCCTCGATCTGCTTCATCCCCACGGAGATCCGTTTGCGGGCCGGGTCCACCTTCAGCACGACCACTTCCGGCTCGTCCCCGACATGCACGAGTTCCGACAGCGGCGCGGTCCGGCGCGACCAGCTGATCTCACTCGCCGGCAGGAGCGCGTCTACGCCCGGCTCGAGTTCGAGAAACGCGCCGAAGTCCGCCAGTCGCACCACCCTCGCCCGCAGCCGAGATCCCTCGGGGTAACGCGTCTCGACACCCTCCCACGGGTCCGGCGCGATCTGTTTGAGGCCGAGCGATACCTTGCCGCCCGACCGGTCCACCTTGAGCACGCGGACCTGCAGTTCCTGGCCGACCTGCACCATCTCGCTCGGGTGCTTGAGCCGGGCCCAGCTCATGTCCGTGATGTGCAGCAACCCGTCCACACCGCCGAGGTCGACGAACGCGCCGTAATCCATGATGTTGGACACGGTACCGGTCCGGACTTCGCCTTCCTGGAGGCTCTTGAGCAGCTCCGTCCGCCGCGCCTTCCGCTCGCGGTCGATCAGTTTGCGACGACTGACGATCAGGTCGCGCGTCGTGCGGTCCACCTGCGTGACCACGCACCGCACGTGCTCGCCGATCAACGTGGAGATATCCCGCAGGCGATGCGTGTCCACCTGAGAAGCCGGCAGGAACGCGCGGGCCCCGCCGATATCGATGTCCAGCCCGCCCTTGTTCATCCCCGTGACGACGCCTTCGAGGATCTCACCCGGTTTCACCGAATCCCAGAAGGTCTGCTCGTCCGCCTGGCGTTTGCTGAGCAGAAGCTGCCCGGTTTCGGGGTCGTCGCGCTCGATGATGACGGAAAACTCGTCGCCTTCCTTCGGCAGCGGCTGGCCGATGAATTCAATGATCGGGACGCTGCCCTGGCGACCGTCGATTTCGGCCAGCACTTCCTCAGCCGTCACGCGCGTGACCCGGGCGCGATGCGTCACCAGGACGGGAATGGGCGGCGCTGGAGGAGCTGCCTCCTGGACGCCCTCGGGTGCCTCAGAGCTTTCCGCCGACTCGGGCGACGGGACCGACTCGGGCGCCGCGGAGGCATCCGGAACGGGGCTCTCACCTGCGGGCGGACGCTCATCGTGGACGGGCGCTTCCGAGGTCGGAGCAGCGGTCGTCATGGGATCGTCGGTGGGGACCACGCGGTCGGTGGGATTCTCACTCATGCCGGTTCCCGTCATCGAGGCGGCCGACTCCCTTATGTCCCTCGTCAGTGCGCGGAGTTTCGCCATCGATTCCACAGAAAACAGACTCCATCTTGCGCCAGCGCGCGGGCAGGGTCAACCCCCGCAGACAGCACGACACACTCTCCTGCTTCACTTGAAAGCCGTCGCCGACGCGAATAACGTCTGCACCGGTCGCCGG
This sequence comes from uncultured Planctomycetales bacterium, assembly GCA_964548565.1. Lineage (GTDB taxonomy): Bacteria > Planctomycetota > Phycisphaerae > UBA1845 > PWPN01 > CAYLLT01. The sequence continues at coordinate 3,672 of CAZJTF010000035.1, forward strand.
CTCAAAGACAGGGTTCTCGGACGATGGATCAGCTCGGGCAGTACTTCGGTGATCTTTATCGGGCGCTGCCGGAGCATCCCCGAGTCGCAGCCGGCCTGCTGCTCCTGTGTTCGGCAATCTGCGGCATCGCGCTTGGTTATGAGCGCGAACGCAAGCGAAAACCGGCGGGAATGCGGACACTTTCCCTCATTTGCGTGGGGAGCACCGTGTTCACGCTCGGTTCGCTGCTGCTGGCGACCGGCCCGGTCGCGGACCACACGCGCATCGCGGCGCAGATCGTCACCGGCGTCGGCTTCCTGGGCGCCGGCACGATCATCCGTCATCGCGGCACCGTGCTTGGCATGACCACCGGTGCGACCGTCTGGACCTCAGCCGCCATCGGGCTGCTGATCGGCTCCGGCTACGCGGCCGGCGGTATCGCGGTCACCGGCCTCGTTCTCGTGATGCTCACGCTGGGAAGACGGGTCGAACGCCAGTACGTCGACCCCTGTGAATGGACAACCTGCCGGCTGACCTACCGGACAGCGAACGGAAAGACCCGCCTGCGTGTCCTGGAGCTCCTCGATCGCTACCACGCCAAACAGGACAGCTGGAACATCGAGCCGGGAAGCGACACCGAAACGATCGCCCTCCGCTGCTGCACATCCCACCGGCATCACCGCACGCTGCTGTACCGGCTGGCGAACCTGTCCGATGTGCTGAGAGTAGATGCACCAGATCTCGGCCGCCGGGGTTGAACAGCCCCACCGGGCATGCCTCAACTGGTCGCGAGGTGGGAAGGCTGCTGCTCGCCGACGAGGTTCAGAAGCACGCCCAGATACCGCTGGACCGGTGTGATCTCGGGCATCGAATCGCCGAGTTCCTCGCGCAGGCGCTGATTGCTGTACACGACGTCCATGTTGAGGAACGGCAGGTAGTACTTCAGCGTCGAGAACAGCCGCCGCAGTTCTCGTGTGCCCACGTGCTGGCGGTGTTTTTCGCGGCTCCATTCGACCGGGGCAACCATTTCCAGCGGCCGGGTCCGCTCGTAGAAGCCGTCGAGGAACTGCGAGACGTGCCCGCAGATCATCGCGTGTTCCACCCCGGCGGACAGGTTGTAGCAGTCGTACCGCAGGGACGGCTTTCGGAGCAGGCCCATCATCGCGTCCACCACGAATGACACCGGGACGACGTCCACGCGCGACGCCGGGTCGATGGGAATCGCGGCGAATTCCCGCAGCAGGGGCACGAACCAGGCAATCGCCCGGGCAAACTTGCGGGCCGGAACGCCCGCGCTCAACGTGATCGAAGGCCGCAGCACCAGCGCGGGCAGGCCGGAGTCACGCAGCACGCGCTCCGCCACCGCCTTGGTGCGTGTGTACTCGTTGTGATGCTCGCTATCGGGGTTGCTGCCGTCGTCCTCCGACATGCAGCGGTGCGAGACGGCCCCGCAGCTCGCCACGGTCCCCAGATGAACGACCGGGGGATGGCGCCTGCACGAACGGACCAGTTGCACCAGGTTATGCATGCCGACGATGTTCGTCTGGCGGCAGTTGCGGTCGCGAATGAACGACAACTCGGACGCGCAGTGAACGACCACGTCCACGGACCGGGTCACGTCCGCGTAGTCCACGTCCGACATCCCGAATCGTTCCTGGGTCACGTCCCCGGCGATGGCGCGCAGCCGCGGATCATCGCCGCGGGCGTCACCGCTCCGACGCAGCCGCTCCTTCAAGCGGGTCCGCGCGTCTGACCCTGCTTTCGGCCGGATCAGACAGTAGACGCTCCCAACATCCGTGTCGAGCAGGCGCCGGACGAACTCTCCTCCGATCAGGCCGGTGACTCCCGTCACGAGGACATTCGAAAGGTGCTTCAGCATTCGGGACCATAATCGCAGTGTGACTGAGCCTCAACCGCTGACGCTCAGTGTTGGGGCGCGGGACAAAATGATAGAGGACCCTGCGATGTGAATCCAGTCCCGGCGCGTCCAACCGTGCTGCACTTCCCGGAGGAAGGCCGAACCTCATCCGGCGCGGGCAGGGAACCTGTCCTTCGCCCGGGCACCGACCAGTGGCTCCGCGCGACGCTTTGCCGGCAGACAACCGCAGCCGGGATTCCGCAGCATCCAGCAGCACGGTGTGCCGGACGGAACGCACGCCGGCTACAATCGCCCCGACGAACGCCCACGGAGACAAGCCGCATGATCGAATCAATGGACGAGGTCCCGCTGATCGTCCGGCGCGAGATCGAAGCCAGGATCATCGCCCCCTTCGTCGAGTCGCTGAGTGCCCGGTTCGGGCGGCAGCCCGTCATCGAGGCGCTCCGCGACACCATCCAGGCCATCGCGCACCAGCAGGGAGCGACTTTTGCCTCCAGCTGTGATCGCGCCGATCTGCCCGCATTCGCCGGCCTCACGCAGAAGTGGCAGGAGGCGGGCGCGCTCGAGATGAAGGTTCTGCGCCAGGACGAAGGACATCTCGACTTTGATGTGACCCGCTGCCGGTACGCGGAGATGTATCAGCGACTCGGCATTCCGGAACTCGGCCGGATCCTCAGCTGCGGGCGCGATTTTGCCGTCTCCGAGGGCTTCAGCCCCTCCCTGCACCTCACGCGTACGCAGACCCTTCTCGAAGGCACAGACCACTGCGACTTTCGTTATCGGCTCGAGAACCAGACCCCCGACCACTGACGCAACCCGTCATTTCTGTTAAAATGCAGGCCTCACAGGAGGCTCGCCATGCGAGGTCGCGGAAGAAGCGGGAACGGTTTGTCGTGGGGTCAGGCGGGGCTGATGACGGGTCTCGTCCTGGCCGGATTCATCTCCCAGGCGGCCTCGGCGGCCAGTTGGCCGATGCGCCAGCGCGACATGCAGCACACCGGACGCGCCGATTTCAGCATCCCCCCCGATCGCCTGAACGGCTCGCTTTTGAGCGTATTCGCCTGGCAGAAACGCTCCCCCGGCTCGCCCGGCGAGGGCAATCTCAGCTCCACCACGATGACGTTCTTCGACGGGGCCGGCCCGTACGGCACCGACATTGTTGTCGGAGGCTATCACTGGCCCAAGGGTGTCCAGGGCATGGACCGCCACACCGGCCGGCGCCTCTGGTATGGACTCCCGTCCGGCGGCGAGAGCATCGGAACGCTGACCCCTGCGTTTTCCCCGAACGGCTCCACCATTTACGTCGTGAACGATGCCACCGGCAGCAGCCAGTACCCGAACGGGTTCCCGCTCATGGCGTTCGCCAGCACCAGTGGCCCGGCCTCGTTCTGGCACAACGGCGCGAACCCAAGCCCCTGGCATTTGAGCGCCGGGTCCCCCACCATCGCACCGGACGGCCGCGTGTTCGTCCACGCGTGGGTCGACCGCCCCTACGCGGGCACGGACAACGGCAGCACCATCACCGAGACCTGGGCGGCCGCCACGCAGGCGGACTGCGGCCTCGCCGAGCCCTCGCTCTACATGGACGGCTCCACGCTGAAGGTCGTCGCCGCGGGGCGGAGCGGCTGGATCCGCTGCTACCATGGCCAGACCGGGGCCGAACTCTGGAGCAGGAATATCGCCCGCTCCATGGACGCCGCCGTGAGCATCGACCCCGCAAACGGCAACATCTACGTCGGCTGCGGCGGCGACTCGATCTGGGTGGCCGGGCTGAACAAGAACGGCCAGCCCCTCTGGTCGTCTGATGCGATGCTGCTGCTCGACCACATGGCGGATGGGATCCCGCATCGCGCCCAGGGCGCCGGCTGCCTGAACCATGACGGCTCAACCTACTACTTCCAGACGAACAGCCAGCAGGCGGATGGCCTGCTCTTCGCCATCAACACGGCGAATGGATCCGTCCGGTGGACATACGGCACCCGAAGCGCCGGCTGGGAAATGCGGTCTTCGTCGCCCATCGTCACCCCCAACGGCGTCATCATCGTCGGCAACAACGACGGAGACACCTACTACGCGATCAAGGACAACGGCACCTCGGCCACCTTGCTGGACACGCTCGCGGTGGACGCCGCCGGAAACGCACGATCCAGCGCCACGCTCTCACCCGACGGCCTGCTCTATCTGCCCCTGCGGACGGTCTGGACCGCCGGCAATGGCGACGCCGAAGTGCCCGATAACCAGGTCCACAACCTTTTCACTGCGATCAACCTGAACTCCGGCGCGACGCCGAAGCTCTGGCCCCCCGCAGACCAGTCTGGCATCCCCGGAAACCACCAGGTGGTCCTCACGTGGACGCCGGTCCCCGATCCGTCCGGCGTCTTCGATCACTACGCGGTGTACCGTTCCACCGCACCGTTCACATCCGTCGCAGGAATGACGCCGATCACGACGCTGACCGGACGCACCACCGCAACCTATACCGACGCCACCGCGCTCAACGGGACGCGCTACTACTACGCGGTCACCAGCGTCACCGTGGGCGGCGGCGAAGTCACCGAGATCCAGGGGATCGGACCGCTCACGCCGTGGAACGAAACGGACCTCCAGGTGGTCGCGATCGCCCGCACGCCCCGCTATCCGCGGTACTGGCCCGAGTACACGTACAGCCTCGTGACCGAACCGTCGGGTTTCGGCCCCTACTGGTTCTCCGCCGCGACCTCACTGGGCGGCGGGCAGACTCCTTCGACGCAGCGCTTTCCGAACCTCGGCGACCCGGTCACCTACACCGCAACCGTCCGCAACCGCGGCAGCAATCCCTGGTCAGGTACGCTCGACATCACGTGGCAGAACGACGGGGCGCCCGCCGCCCAGGAATCACGGGCGGTCAGCCTCAACCCGGGCGCCACCGCGGACTTCTCATACGTGCTGAACTGGGACGGCGCGCTGCACGACCTGACGTTCACGATCACGAATGCCGATGCTCGCCCGGGCAACAACGCGTTCACGATCCACACCCGCTCGGTCGCGTTCCTCAGCTACGTCGACGCCTCCTACCTGTCCGCCTTCCGCGAAGAGACCGCCAGCTATCCCCAGGCCGCTACCGACGACTTCATTGACTGGCTGAACCGGTGCATGGTGCGGTTCAACCAGATGTTCGCCGAGGCCAATTCGCCCAAGCGTGTGCATTTCGACATCCTGCAGGTGCTCCCCGACTCCACCCCCGACCCGAACGTGAACACGATCGAATTCGCGATCTTCCCCTTCCGTTATCGCGCGGGGGAGGGGACGCTACGGCATTCCGGCTATTACGACCCCTCGGAGGACATCGACTTCGGCCTGCTCCACGAAATGGGGCATCAGCTCGGCATCATCGACCTGTATCAGCTCGACATTTCGGCCGAAGCCAACCAGGTGAACGGGCGGAGCTATTTCGGGGCTCCGGCCTGCCTGATGCATGGCGTCAGCCACTTCCTCTCCGAGCACAGTGCGCTCGCGATGACGCACTGGCAGAACGTCGCCCACGGCTACTACGGCCAGTACATGTACCAGCTTCCGCAGGAGGTGCGCCTGCGCGTCCTGGACATCGACGGCCAGCCGCTGCCCGGCGCACAGGTCCAGATGTTTCAGATCTGCGAGCGGCCGGGTCTCGGCAAGGTCATCACCAACCAGGTCAAGGCCCAGGGAACCACCGATGCCTCCGGCGTATTCCCACTGCCCAACGTGCCGATCGATCCGGGCCTCGTCCCGCCCGCGTACAACGGCGACACCCTGCAGGCCAACCCCTTCGGCTACGTGGCCGTCGTCGGCACCAATGGCGTTCTGCTCTTCAAGGTGCAGTACCAGGGTCGCACGGATTACGCGTGGCTCGACATCACGGAATGCAACGTCGCTTATTGGAAGGGTCAGACGACGGTCGCCACCCTGGACCGCCAGCTCAATCTCGGCGGACGGGTCCATTACTACCCCGCCGACGACCTGACGGAGCTCAACGCGGCGGACTGGAGCGCCTACGCCGACGGCTCGAACCCGCAGAACACGTACGTGCAGGACGACCCCTCGTACAAGCAGGTCGGCCAGGCGTCGCTGAAGTTCGTCACCGACGGTGGCTTCGACGCCTGGGTGAAGTATCCGCGCAGCTTCATCGCGCAGTGGGATGTGAGTTCCGCGACCCACCTCAACATGCGTGTGCGCGCACAGAACACGAACTCACCCCAGTTCCAGAACGGCAGCCCGTGGATCCGGCTGTACACATCCGACACAGACTACTTCCAGTATCAATACTACACGGGCGGCAATCCGGTCGATCTGCTCAACAACGCGCTCACCACCTGGCGGACATACCAGGTCCCGCTGAACGCCGGCGGCGACGTGCAGAACGGCTGGCGCCGCACCTCCGTGGGTTCGCCCTCGCTCACAACGGTCAGCTCCATCGAGATCCACGCCGATACCTGGGGCGGTGGTTTCACGCTCTGGCTGGACGGCGTCGGATTCTCACCGTCGATCCACCACCCCGCCGATCTTGACCACGACGGGGACGTCGACAGCGCGGATGCCGCCGCCTTCCGCAACTGCGCGACGGGCCCCTCCCGCGGGACGGTGGCGCCGGACTGCGCGGTGTTGAACTTCGACGCAGATGCCGACATCGACATGGATGATTTCGGCGTGTTTCAACGCTGTTACACCGGGCCGGGGCTGCCCGTTCAGCCCGGCTGCCAGAACTGACGAGACGGCCGCGTGCTGTCGCCGGTCAACCAGGGCGGCCGCTTCCGCACGATCGGCTTGGCTTCGCCCCGGGATGATCGTAGAATTCCGGTGATGAAAGCGGTTCCCCGCACAATCCCCGGACCCCGGATGGCGATGCGCCGGCCCGCATAGCCGGGCCCCCTCTCCGACGGCACTCTCCCTGTTCAAAACCGACGTTCGACGCGATGATATCCGCCGCCCTGCCGCTCCGGCGGGTGGCAGACCTTCCTGGCAAGTGAGCAGTCATGAGCAAGCGACGATTCCTGGTGACTTCGGCCCTCCCTTATTCCAACGGGCGCCTGCACGTCGGGCATATCGCCGGCGCCTACCTGCCGGCGGACACGTACGTGCGTTACCTCCGCGCGCGGGGCGAGGACGTGCGGTTCATCTGTGGAAGCGATGACAACGGCGTCGCTTCCCTGATTTCCGCTCGCAAGGAGGGCAGGACGGTCCAGGAACTGACCGCGCACTACAACGCGCGCCAGGCGGCCGATTTCGTCGGTTTGGGCATCCGCTTCGATATCTACGGCGGCACACACCAGCCGGAGTTCGTCGATCTCCACAACCGCATCAGCCAGGACTTCTTCCGGGTCATTCATGAGAAGGGCTTCTTCACCAAGAGCAAAACGACGCAGCTCTACGATGTCCAGGCCCGGCAGTTCCTGCCCGACCGCTACGTCAAGGGCACCTGCTACGAGTGCGGCTACAAGGAGGCCTACGGCGACCAGTGTGAGTCCTGCGGCATCTCAATCGACCCGATGCGCCTGATCGACCCCGTCAGCACCATCACCGGTTCGCGCCCGGAACCGCGCGAGACGACACACTGGTACCTCCGCCTCCACCAGTTCGAGGCGCCCCTTCAGAAGTGGCTCGAGAGCAAGCGCGAGGCCGGGCCCGGTGAGCCCGCGTGGCGCGACACTGTGCTCAACTTTTCGCTTGGCCAGATCAAGGGAGGCTTGCCTGAGCGGGCGATGACTCGCGATCTCGACTGGGGCGTCCCCGTGCCGCTCGACGATCCCGATGCACAGGGAAAAGTGCTCTACGTCTGGTTCGACGCCCCGATCGGCTACGTCTCGTTCACTGCAAAGCTGTGCGAGCAGACGGAGGGTGACTGGCAGGCCTACGCGAAGTGGTGGAAGGACCCGGACTGCCGCATCGTCCACTTCATCGGAGAAGACAACACCGTCTTTCACGCCCTGACGTGGCCCGCGATGCTCATGGCCGAAGGTTCCTACCAGCTCCCCTGGCAGGTGGTGGCCAACGCGTTCCTGAACATCAAGTTTCCCGGCCAGGAAGAACAGAAGATCTCCAAGAGCCGCGGCACGGCCGTCTGGATCGAGGAGTACCTCAAGACGTTCGACCCGGACCCGCTCCGCTATTACCTGACTGCCATCGCGCCGGAAGGCCAGCGGACGGCGTTTGACGTGGACGACTTCATCACGCGCAACAACTCCGAGCTGCTCAACGCGCTGGGTAACTTCATCAACCGCACCCTGACTTTCGCCGCCCGCTACTTCGAAGGCAAGGTGCCCGACCCGGGCACACGCGTCGACGCCGACCAGGCGCAGCTCCGTGCCATTGCCGAATGCGCCGAGCGGACCACCGAACACCTCGAGGCCTTCCGGTTCAAGGCCGCCCTCGGTGAGATCATGACTCTGGCGCGGACCTCCAACGCCTACTTCGACGCCAAACAGCCCTGGAAGCAGCGCAAGGACGACATGGCCGCCTGCGGAACGACGATCAACGCCTGCATCCAGACGGCCAGGGCGCTTACGACGCTGATGGCCCCCTTCCTGCCGTTTTCAGCGGAGAAGGCGGCCGCCATGCTCCGGATTGACCCCGCCCTGCCCTGGCAGAGCGCCACGGAGGAGCTCCCCCCCGCCCACACCCTCGGCGAACCGGCAATCCTCTTCAAAAAGCTCGACCCGGCCGAGGTGTTCACGCAGTAGGATGCTCCGCCCGGTAGTCCGGAACGCTGCCGGCGAATTGTGGCCTCCGAAGATCGAAGTGCCCGTCTACAGTCCAGTGAAGACGATACTGTCGCCAGCCGACGCAAGCGTCGGCGGCATTACGGCCGATAAACACCTCAGGCTCCTCAGGCTGCGGCATGGTTGCGGCCCCGCATCTGCTGCGATATTCTCCTGTTGTCGCCCTGCTATGATTAAAGGGCAAAGGAAGGGGCCGTGGCGGACAACTTCGCCTGCAAGACGCTGGACCCCAACAGTCCCGCCGGGGCCAAGATTGATGCGATCTTCCCCGGTTTTTATACGACCCGGCTGTACAAGTACTACCCTGTCGGGTACGAGAACTTACGTGCGGCGAAGTACGTATTGGAGAATCCAAAGCGGATTTTCTTTGGTGTACGCGAGTACAACGAGGGTGGGTGGTGTTACACGGCTCGCCCCGCTCAATGGTACATCAGGGAGCGAACTACCGCACCCTTTCCAGATGGAAAGGTGTTCGCGGTGTACCTGAACCCTCAGATGCACGTGTACGAGTGCAGGGCGGAATATGCCGCTACCGACGACCCGTTCTCTCCGGAGAATTGGCAAGAGCGTTACAGAGGTTTGGTATGGACAAGCACTTCTTAGCAGATATGATGAGTGGAGAGCCTGGGTTCCGGGCAGAGCCATGGTACAACCCTCCCGGTGATTGCATCATCTACCTGATGGCGAACGAAGCCACAGTCGCTCAAAGGATCGACGAGCTACTGACGGTGTATAACTCCGCTTTAGATGATCGACCCATTGGTTTTCAAATCAAGGGCGTCACCGCCATCACTCGGAAACTGGGAATTGACGGTCTTGTGATACGGTCGGAAGCGGACACCGGTGGGGTCAAGAGTATTTCGATAACGGCATTGCTGCTTGCGGCATACGAGGAGGGCCCACGCACGCTCAGGCGACGCAAGGCGTATGCCGCCGCGGTAGACACCGCTGATCGGCGGACCTTGCCGACGGATGAACTGGAACCACAGCCAGCGTGATTTCGAGTTTGAAGAAGCGACGAGGCCGCTGCTCCCGCGGCCTTTTTTTGCGCGCGGTCACTCGCCTATGGGGTTCGCCAGAACCTAATCACCTGGCGTCCGTGCGGCGCAGCCGCAGGCCGTAATGCCACGGCGGCAGGTCCAGCGGCTCGGACTCCGCTTCGAGGAGGCCCGTCTGCTCCGCCCACTTGATGATCTGGCCGGGACGCGGGCGGATGTCCATCGACGGCCCGCGCGGCGTGGACGGATCGCACCGCCAGTGGATCACCCACACCGAGCCGCCCTCCCGAACGACCTCGGCCGATCTGGCGAGCAGGTCCACCGGAGCCTCGCAGTGGAGAATGTTGAAGAGCAGGCAGCCGTCCACGCTGCCGGCAGCAAGGCCGTACCCCTCCGCCGCCACGTCGCGCAGGATACAGCTCACGTTCACCAGCCCCTCCGACTCCGCCCGTCGCCGAGTCCGCTCGACCATCCCCGGATTGATGTCGAAACTGATGACGCGGCCGGATACACGCCGCGCCACCGGGATGGTGAACGTGCCGTAGCCGCAGCCCAGTTCGACGACATCCCCCACCTCTGGGTCGATACGGAGCCGATCCAGAATCAGGGGCACGTCAAAGAGCGACTCCCAGTAGCCCTCTTCGGGCATTCCACTCTCGCGCATGCGCATGCAGTCTGAATCTCCGGCCGCACGATCGGCTGGCGGAGTCCATCTTCCTTCGCCAGCCGCACGTCGATCATAGCGGTTTTCGCGACCCAACCCGCTCGGGCGTGTGCGTACCCCGGCAACGCCGCCGTGATGAACCGGACCTCAGGCAAATTCGCGCACTCCACGCCTGAAGCGGCAGCAGAGCCGCCCGCAATTCGGATCGCCCCATCGAGAACCTCGGCAGATTCCGTTCTGATTCCCCAAAGGAGCCTGTAAACTTGCAGAGCGCCCCGAGTTTGATGCAGATCTGTTGCTCCTGAGGGGCGCTGATCGCGGGGGGCGGGAAAAGCCCTGTCACCTCTCCCGCCGCTCTCTCCAAGTCGTTGTCGCGAAGGCCTCGTCGCAGGCGTGCGGCAGGCCCAAAGTCCCAGCCGAAGGAGACCTGCCATGCAACCACGAAGCCGCTGCACGCTCCGCAAGATTTTGCCGCTCCTGCTCCTCCTGCCGTTCGCGCCACCCGCAGCGCTGGCGGTGGACTGTAACGAGAATGGGATCGACGATGCCCTCGACCTTCTCCCGTCGGGCTTCGGTTTCGCCACCGCGGTCAACTACACTGCGGGCGATTACCCGAAGTTCGTACTGACGGTCGACGTGGACGGCGACGGCGATCGCGACCTCGTCACCGCCAACCAGGACGCCGATACCATCACCGTCCGTAAGAACAACGGGAACGGCACGTTCGCCGCCGCCTCGCATTACACCGTGGGCGGCCTGCCGGTGTGGATCGCCGCCGCACGCCTCGACGCCGACAGCGACGTCGACCTCGCCGTCGCGAACTACGGCACGGACAACGTCTCGATCCTCAAGAATAACGGGGACGGCACCTTTGGCGCGGCCGTGAACTACCGCGTCGGCGATGCACCCACCTGGCCGAGTCCACCCATGGGCATCGCCGCTGTCGAGCTCGACCTCGACGGTGACATCGACCTCGTGGTCACTGTGGCCGGGGGCGGCTCGCATCACTATGTGTCGATTCTGCGGAACAACGGTAACGCGACCTTCGGCGCTTCCGAGAACACCTACGTGGCGGGGATGCCCGACTCGCTGGTCGTCGCGGACTTCAATGGCGATGGCGCGCCCGACGTCGCCGCCACCACGGGCGTGTACAACAACATCGCACTGCTCCGGCATAACGGGGTGGACGGCTTCCATGCTCCCCTGTACTACCCGGCGCCGGGCGGCGGGCGAATCGTCGCCGGTGATCTCGACGGCGATGGCGACCGCGACCTCGCTGTGACCAGGTACTGGACGGACGAGGTCTCCGTGCTCTTCAACAATGGAACCGCCTGGTTCGGCAGCCCCGTAAATTATGCCACCGGCGACGGCCCCGAGACGCTCGCGATCGCCGACGTCGATGCCGACGGCGACCTCGATCTCGCGGTGCCGAACTCGCTGGACGACAACGTCTCCGTCCTGCGGAACAACGGCGATGGCACCTTCGCCGCCCGCGTCAACTTCGCGACCGCCGGCGTGCCGGCCTGCGCGGCGGCAGCCGACCTCGATGGCGACGGCATCCCCGATCTCGCGGTGAGCAACACGTCCACCGACAACGTGTCGGTGCTGATCAACACGACGCAACCGCCCTACAGCAGCGACTGCAACCGCAATAACCGACCCGACGAGTGTGACATCGCGGGCGGCACGTCGCGGGACTGCAACCAGAACGCGATCCCCGACTCCTGCGACATCGCCGCAGGGACGGAAGAGGACTGCAACGGGAACGGCATCCCCGACGCATGTGATATCAGCGTCACCCTCTCGTTCGCAGCACCCGTCAACTCCCCCGCCGGCAACGGCGCTCACGGCCTGGTCATGACGGATCTGGATCTCGACTCGGACCCCGACCTGGTGACCTCGAACTATGCGGCCGACAGCATCACGCTGTTCTACAACAACGGGAAAGGCGCGTTCACGTCCGGCGGTACGCTGCCGTCCGGCGATACGCCCTACGACGTCGCCGCCGCCCTGCTGAACGCGGATCTCTTCCCCGATCTCGTGGTCTGCAACTACAACGACGCCAGCATTTCGGTGTTCCTGAGCAAGAAGGGCGGTGGGTACTCGACGGCGACAACCTATACCGTCGGCTCCGGACCGTTTGCCGTCGCAACGGGAGATGTCACCGGAGATGGCAAGGCGGACATCGTCGTCGCCGAGTACCTGAAGGACTCGGTCTCGGTGCTCAAGAACCTGGGCGCCGGCACGTTCGGAAGCCCGGTCAGCTATAGCGTCGGCAGCCGCCCGGTCGCGGTGGCCATCGCGCGGCTCGATGCCGGCAGCGCGCGTGACATCGCCGTGGCCAATTTCCTGGGCGACAGCGTCACCATCCTGCGGAACAACGGCCTCGGCAGTTTCACCACTGTCGGCACCTACCCGGCCGGCAACGGCCCGCGCGACTTCGCCATCCAGGACCTTGACGCCGACGGCGACCAGGACCTGGCGGTGCCGAACGCCGACACGTCCGACACGACTGTCCTCTATAACGCGGGAGATGCCACCTTTTCGGAAGCACGGTCCTTCTCCGTCCGAAGGGGGATCTCTCCGGCCAACCCGCAGGGAATCGCCGCGGTCGACATGGACAAGGATGGCGACGTGGACATCGTCACCGCCAACCGCGGCTCGGATGACATTTCCGTCCTGCTGAACTACGGGAACGGCACATTCCTCCCCGCCGTCCAGTTCCCCACAGGCGATGCCCCCGTCGGTCTCGTCGCGTGGGACCTCAGCGGTGATGGCCTCCGCGACGTGGCGACGGCGAACGTGAACTCTGACAACCTCTCTGTCCTGCTGAGTGATCCGCTTCCGCCGGCCAGCCCCGACTGCAACGGCAACCTGGTTCCCGACTCCTGCGACATCGCGGGCGGCACCGTGGAGGACCGCAATCACGACGGAGTACCCGACATCTGCCAGGCCCCGGGCGACTTCAACAAGGATCTGCGGGTGGACCGGGCGGATGTTCTTGCGTTCATAGCCTGTGACGCGGGTCCGCGCGTCCCGGTACCTGGCGGCTGCGGCGAAAAGGACCTCGACGCGGACAGCGACGTCGATGCCGACGATTTCGGCGCACTGCAACGCTGCTTCCGGGGCCCGGACGTCCCCGCTGACCCATACTGCTATCCGTAAGGCAGCCGATAACCGAATCGTCCGCCCGGTGGCCACGACCGCAGATCGCGGCCGTGTCCCCGGATCCCCCGCTCCATCGGCAGCGGGCAGTCAACTGTTCCCCACGGCCGCCAAGCCGATATAATACGGGAGTATGGTCCGGACCCCCTCGTGGCTGCTGATCCCGGCGATCGCCTGCTACGTGCTCACCAGCATGGCGGGCACGGAGGGGATTCTCTGCGTCGGACGCGACCACGTTGCCCTCGAGTCCGAGTCCGCTCCCTGCTGCGAGCCGCAGATCATCGAGGCACATGCCGACTGCGCGGACGTGCACTGCACACTCGCGTCGTGCGAATCCGACCCATGCGGCCCCTGCCTCGACATCCCGCTCGCAGATGTCCACGTGCAGCCGCGATCCGGCGGGACGCCCGACCTGAGACCCCTGGCCGCGGTGCCGGCCCCGGCCCTCGCGTCCCTGGCTGCTCCCGAGCCCAAGACGGCGCTCGCATTGACGGAGTGCGATACGATCCCCCCGCCCGACGTCGGGCTCACCTGCCTCGCCAGCGTCGTTCTCCTCTGCTGACCTGCGCGCTTCGCTGACCGCCGGCTGTTGCGCCGGCCCCCACCCGTTCTTGACCTCGCTGATGGGATGTCCGCCCGACCCTTCGGGCAGACCGCGATGGATTGACCTTGCGACCGGCACGCGCCGGCGGAGCGCATCATATGAAACGTGCAATCGGATTCGTTGTCGGACAGGTGCCGACGGCTCTCGTCCTGCTGACGCTGGGAGTGGTGGCCGTTTGGGGACACCGTACGGGCTGGAAGGCCCCCCAGTTCTCCAACCTCTGGGGGTCGCCCGTCGAGACAGCAGAAAAAGAGGACTGGTGCGGCGAGCACAACGTACCGGAATCCAGATGCATCACCTGTAACCCGCAGCTCGCGGGGGCTGACCCGAACGACTGGTGCCGCGAGCACGGAGTCGCCGAGTCCAAGTGCACGATTTGCCACCCCGAGTTGCTCACCACAGGCGTGGCAGCAGACTGGTGCGCGGAACACGGGGTCCCCGAGAGCGGCTGCACGATTTGTCACCCCGACATCGCCCGCCGGGCAGCATCCGCGTTACCGGCGTCCGGTGCAAATGTCGTGCTCGCCTCCGCGCACAGTGATGCCCACGGCGACGATTGCTGCCCCGCGCCCCAGGCGAAGAAGCCGACAACCAGCCCGGCACCCGCGGACGCGTGCTGCCCCGCGCCAAAAGCGGGAGCGACGCCCATACACGAGGACGACGGGCACGGACGCGACAACGGCGCAAACGACACGTGCACCGTCGCCGGAACCGGTGCTGCAAAAGCCAGTACCGATAGCCACGCCGGTCACGCGCACGGTCCCGCGAAGCCCGACCCGACAACCTGCCAGACCCACACCCGCAAGGTGCAGTTCGCCTCCCCGGACGCCATCGCCAAGGCCGGCATCGCTGTCGAACCGGTAGCGGCTCGTCCGATGGTCGAAACTCTGGTCGTCAACGCCGAGATCCAGTACGACCAGACGCGCGTTGCGCAGGTCTCACCCCGCGTCGCCGGCGCCGCCTGGCGCGTCGAAGCCGCGGTCGGCTCGCCCGTCAGGAAAGGTCAGCTCCTCGCCCTTGTCGATGCCGCGGAAGTCGGCAAGGCAAAGGCCGAGTACCTCCAGGCCCGCGTGCAGGTTCAGTCGAAGTCGAAACTCCTCGAGCGCACCCGCAAGCTCGTCTCCCAGGACGTCGGCAGCCGCGCCAGGCTCGACGAAGCCGAGGCGGCGCTGGACGAAGCCAATGTCGGGCTCTTCAACGCGCGTCAGACGCTGGTCAACCTCGGGCTCCCGGTGGCCGAAGCCGATGCCGCCGACTCGCCGCACGAAGTCATCCGTCTGCTCGGCATCCCGCAGGCGGTGCGCGACACGCTCGACGCCTCCGCCACGACGGCCAACCTGGTTCCCGTCGTTGCTCCGTTCGATGGCCTCGTCACCGAGCGTCGCGTTGTGATCGGGGAGGCCGTCGAGCCCGCCCGCCCGATGTTCGTCATCGCGGACACAAGTCACATGTGGATCGTCGCCCAGGTCCCTCAGACGCAGTTCGCACGCGTCACCCGCGGCCAGTCTGTCACCTTCGTCCCCGACGGCGGAGTCACTGAGCGTGTCACCGGCACCATCAACTGGATCAGCACCGAGGCCAGCGACCAGACCCGCACCGTGCAGATTCGCGCCGAGGTCGACAACCCCGATGGCCGGCTGCTCGCCAACATCTTCGGTCGCGCGACCATCGAACTCCGCGGAAATGCGTCAGCCGCCGCCGTGCCCTCGTCGGCCATCCACTGGGAGGGCTGCTGCAACGTCGCCTTCGTGCGGGCGTCGGAGGATGTCTTCATCCCCCGCAAGGTTCGCCCGGGCGCGACCGGCAGCGGCTGGACCGAGGTCACCGTCGGACTGCTGCCCGGCGAACTGGTCGCAACCGCCGGCAGTCACGTGCTCAAGTCGGAGCTGCTGAAAGGCAAGCTCGGCGACACCTGCGGCGGCCATGACTGACAGCGGACCACTGAGCGGACAAGTGACACATCCATGATCAACGCCATCATTACATGGTCGCTGCAGCACCGCTGGCTCGTCGTCGCCGGTGCGATCCTGCTGGTGATCGCTGGCGGAGCGGCGCTGAGCCATCTCGAGATCGACGCCTTCCCCGACACCACGCCGGTGCAGGTGCAGGTGAACACCGTCGCGCCGGCGCTCGGACCGGAGGAGGTCGAGCGCCAGATCACGTTCCCCGTCGAGCAGGCGATCGGAGGCCTGCCCGACCTGCAGAACGTCCGCTCGGTCTCGAAGTTCGGGCTCTCCCAGGTCGTTATCACCTTCGCCGACGGCACCGATATCTACTTCGCGCGCCAACTCGTAAGTGAACGCCTCAGCGCCGTCGAGCTGCCGGCAGGCATCGGGCGCCCGGAGATGGGCCCCGTCTCCAGCGGGCTCGGCGAGGTGTTCCACTACATCGTCACATCCGACACCCGCGACCTGACGGAGTTGCGTACGATTCACGACTGGGTCATCAAGCCCGCGCTCCGCAGCGTGCCCGGCGTGGCCGAAATCAACACCTGGGGTGGGTACGAGAAGCAGTACCAGGTCCGGATCGACCCGGACAAGCTCGTCCCGTACGGCCTGACCTACGACGAAGTGCTCGACGCGATCGAAGCCAATAACCTCAACGCGGGCGGCGGCACGATCTCTTCCGGCGGTTCGGCGATCATCGTCCAGGGCATCGGACGCGTCGCGGGCATTGAGGAGATCCGCAACATCGTGATTCGCAGCGAGCACGGCGTGCCGGTGCTCGTCCGCGATGTCGCCGACGTCGAGATCGGCGCCGAAATTCGCCGCGGCGCGGTGACGTACGGCGGCCGGGGAGAGGCCCTGCTTGGTCTTGGCTTCATGCTCATGGGCGAGAACTCCCACGAGGTGACCTCGCGCCTCAAGACCAGGCTCGAGGAGCTTCGCGCGCAGTTGCCCGCCGGCGTGCACGTCGAGACGGTCTACGATCGCACGGAGCTCGTCGACCAGGTTCTCGACACCGTCCGGCGCAATCTTTTCGAAGGCGGGCTGCTGGTCATCGCCGTGCTGTTCATGTTCCTGGGCAACCTGCGGGCCGGCCTGATCGTTGCGATCGCGATCCCGCTGTCGATGCTCTTCGCGTCTTTCGGGATGCTCCGCTTCGCGATCGCGGGAAGCCTCATGAGCCTGGGTGCGATCGACTTCGGGTTGATCGTCGACAGCTCCGTGATCCAGATCGAGAACTGCGTCCGCCACGCGGCCCACGACCGCACCCGGCGCCGCCTGGTCGACGTGGTGCGCGACGCGGTCATCGAAGTGCGTCGCCCCACCATGTTCGGCGAGCTGATCATCATGCTCGTCTACGTCCCGATCCTCACGCTCGAGGGGATCGAAGGCAAGCTGTTCCGCCCGATGGCCCTGACGGTCATCTTCGCCCTCGCCGGCTCGCTGATCCTGTCGCTCACGCTGATGCCGGTGCTGGCCAGCCTCGTTCTCCCGCGCAAGCTCAAGGAACGCGAGCCCATCCTCGTACGTCTCGCCAGATGGATGTATGCACCCGTTCTCGGTGTGGTGATGCGCCGCCCTGGCGTGACGGTCGGGTTCGCCGTCTGCGTACTCGCCGGCGCCACTATCATCGCCCGCGGCCTGGGGTCGGAGTTCGTGCCCCGCCTCTGGGAGGGCGCGAGCGTCGTCACGATCGCGCGGCTCGCCGGCACCAACATCGATGAGTCCATCCGCTACAACACGCGCATTGAACAGGTGCTTCTCGCCGAATTCCCCGACGAGATCCGCCACGCCTGGGGCCGCATCGGGACCGCCGAGGTCGCGACCGACCCGATGGGCATCGAGCTCTCCGACATCTTCCTCTCGCTGCACCCGCGCGAGCAGTGGAAGCGCGCCCGCACGCAACCCGAACTCGTTGCCGAGATCCAGCGCACCCTGCGTGACATGCCCGGCCAGAAGATCGCGCTCTCCCAGCCCATCGAGATGCGGCTCAACGAGCTGATCGCCGGCGTCCGCGGAGACGTCGCCGTCAAAGTCTATGGCGACGATCTGCACGCGTTGACCGAGGCCGCGGGACAGGTCGCGGAGGTCATCGGGGCCGTTCCCGGCGCGGTCGACGTCGGCACGGAGCAGATCACCGGCCAGCCCGTCCTGCAGATCCGCCTCAAACAGGAGGCGCTCGCTCGCTACGGCGTCTCCGCCCGTACCGCGATGGCCCTGATCGAGTCGCTCGGCAGCCGCCATCTCGGCGAGGTGATCGAAGGCGAACTGCGGTTTCCCCTGACCGCACGCCTGCCGGAGCGTTTCCGCCATGACCCCGCCGCGATCGGGGCGATGCTCGTCACCATGCCCGGCGGCCAGCGGATCCAGCTCGCCCAGCTCGCTTCCATCGAAATCGTCGAAGGCCCGTCCACCATCACGCGCGAGTGGGGGCAGCGCCGGGCGACCGTGCAGGTCAACGTCCGCGGGCGTGACGTCGGGAGCTTTGTCGCGGAGGCCCGCCGCGCAGTCGCGGAAAAAGTGAAGCTGCCGGGACCCCGCTACCGCATCGAATGGGGTGGCCAGTTCGAGAATCTCGAACGTGCACGCCGACGGCTCATGTTCGTCGTGCCCGGCGTCCTGCTGCTCATCTTTTCGCTCCTGTACCTGACGTACCACCGGTTCATCGATGCTGCCCGCGTCTTTACCGGAGTTCCGTTCGCCGCCGTCGGCGGCGTGGTGGCACTCTGGATGCGCGAGATGCCCTTCTCGATTTCGGCGGCCGTCGGATTCATCGCGCTCTCCGGCGTGGCCGTCCTCGGCGACATGGTGCTCGTCTCCTCCGTTCGCCAGAACCTGATGCGCGGCCTGCCGCTCAACGATGCTGTGCACGCTGCCGCCATCACCCGGCTTCGACCCGTGCTGATGACATCCCTCGTCGCGAGCCTCGGCTTCCTGCCCATGGCGCTCAGTACCGGCATGGGAGCCGAAGTTCAGCGACCGCTCGCGACCGTCGTCATCGGCGGGGTCCTCAGCAGCACTGCCCTGACGCTACTGGTCCTGCCGTCTATCTACCTTCTCGTCGGCACCGGCCTCGCACCGGCCTCTTCGACAAGCCGCGCGGAGGAAGATCTGGCCGAGGCCGACCTTCAGCCCGCAGCGACCGGATAAAACTGGCCGAGCGGCCCGGTGCGCCGGTACACTCGGCTCGCCCTTGCACCGGGAGGCGCTGCCTTGAACGATTTCACCTGTCGCACCGCCGGTCCGCAGGATGTTCTCCTCCTCGCGGAGATGAACCACGCCCTCATCCGCGATGAAGGCCACCGCAACCGGCACATGACCATCGACGATCTCGCAAAGCGTATGAAGGGCTGGCTCGCGGGCGAGTATGAGGCTGTTATCTTCACCCGCGCTGGCCGGGACTCCGGGTACGCGCTCTTCCGCCGCGAGCCGGAGTTCGTGTATGTGCGGCAGTTCTACGTGTGTCCGGCAGACCGTCGCCAGGGACTCGGCCGGGAAGCCATGGAGTGGCTGATCCGCAACCGCTGGTCGGACGCTCCCCGCATCCGAATCGACGTGCTGGCCGGCAACGCGACGGGACGCGCGTTTTGGAGAGGAATCGGCTTCGAGGAGTACTGCATCACCATGGAACGTGAGCGCCCGTAGGCCGGCTGCAGTCTTCCTCATATCAAGCATTCATGCCCATAGTTTTCTGATATCAAACAAACATGCGTGTTTCAGTGGTATAAGGAGCACCACATCCCCAGGCGATGGGACGCGCGATGTCGCCCAGCCGCCTGCGTGTTTTGGCGCAACTGCTGGCAGGCGGTGGCCACCTCGAGCCTGAAATCCGCCGATTTCTGCGGTCTGACCGCACCGACCGCGCAGTTCGAGTTCCCAACAGAGTCTGGCACGCCTTCTGCTCCACGATGCGTGAGGTTTCCGCGCGCCGCGGAAACCCGGAGCCATGTCTGTGCACGGGCCGGCACGCAGGTGACTGATGCCCGTCACACGAGGAGCCGCACCGATGACCCGCACCGCCAGCGTTCGCCTTGTCTTCGTCCTCGCCGGCGCCGCCCTGCTCGCAGGCTGCCCGGCCGCCCAGCAGGACCACCAGCAGGACACCGAGGCACCCGATCATGCCACCATCTTCACTGCCGATAAGCCGTACAACGGCACTTCGAGCTGCCTCGAGTGCCACGACGAGCACGCACAGGAGTTCATGCAGACCTACCACTGGAACTGGCAAGGACCATCCAATATTGTCGGACACGAAGACCACATCCACGGCAAGACCGATCTGATCAATAACTTCTGCATTGCGATCGCTTCGAACGAGGGACGCTGCTCCGAGTGCCACGCCGGGTACGGCTGGAAGGACGGCACGTTCGATTTCACCGACGCGACGAAAATCGACTGCCTCGTCTGCCATGACAACTCGGGCCAATACGGCAAGGAACAAACGAACGCGGGGATGCCCAAGCCGACCGCCGACCTCCAGGCGGCTGCCCGCAGCGTGGGCTCGCCGACCCGGGCAAATTGCGGCGCCTGTCACTTCTACGCCGGCGGCGGCGACAACGTGAAGCACGGTGACCTCGCCAGTACGCTGGTCGCCCCCACCCGTGCACAGGACGTTCACATGGGTGGCGGTTTCACGTGCCAGCAGTGTCACAAGACCGCGGATCACCGCATCGCCGGCGCGTACCTGCATTCGGTCGAAACGGAAGGGCACACCGCCTGCACCGACTGCCACAATCCAGCTGGCCTGCACGAGGACGAGATCATCGACAGCCACCTCGACCGCATCGCGTGCCAGACCTGCCACATCCCGACCTTCAGCCGCTCGATGCCAACCGTCACTGAATGGTACTGGAAGGAAGCAGGGCAGAACATCAACCCGATCCCGACGGACGAGTACGGCAAGCAAACCTACGACAAGAAGAAGGGCCGCTTCGTCTGGTCGAAGGATGTGGTACCCACCTACATGTGGTACAATGGCAAGACGCGGCGGTACATGCTCGACAGCAACGATTCAACCGCTGCCCAGCCTGTCACCATCGCCGCCCCCGACGGCAGCATCGCCGATGCTGGCGCGAAGATCTACCCGTTTAAGAAAATGGTCGGAAATCAGCCGGGCGACGCCGTCAATAAGGTGCTCCTCGTCCCGCACCTGTTCGGAACGGCAGCCGGGCCGAACCCCTACTGGGGCAAGTTCAACTGGAGCGCAGCGCTTGCCGAGGGAACCGCGGCGGCCGGCCAGGCATACAGCGGCAGCTACGAGTGGGTCGACACGGTCATGTACCTGACCATCAACCACGAAATCGCGCCCAAGGAGCAGGCGCTCACCTGCTTTGATTGCCACATCAGCGTCCACCGCCGCATGGATTTCAAGGCACTGGGATACTCGGGCAACCCCTGGGTTTCCGCGGCCGACGGACTGTAAGCTCCTGGACGACTCTCGGCATGAGCGGCCGGCTGTGTGCGCCGGCCGCTCTTCGTTTCAGGCGTGCAGTTCGACCGTGTCGCGGTCATGCAGCACGTGCTGCCCGTGGACCTGCTGGCCAGCGAAGACTTTCTCTCCCCACACCCGCGCGAATTTGAGCTTGTCCGCCAGATCTTTGTGGATCGTCCGCGCGAGCTCCTGGACGGTGCTCCCCGCCGGCAGAATGAACGGTTTCTCCTTGTCCGCGGGCTGACCCGGGCGCTTGGCGTAGACGCGGACCACGCCCAGCATTCCGAACAGCCGTTTCATCATCTCTGCGAGTCCCTCTCCCGTCACCGCGGAGACGGCGATCATCTCCGGCGGCGGCGGGCGCAGGTCGCGGAGCACGGCAAACGTATCCATCGCGCCGGGCAGGTCGCATTTGGTGCAGGCGATCAGCCCCCTGGCCCCCGACTGAAGCTGCCGCTCTTCCTCGTCCTCCGCCGGAGTCTCGAACTCAATCCCGTTGTCGCGCAGCAGCGACAGGAGCGCTTCAATGTCCTCCAGCACGCTGGGAGACATGAGATCCGCGACGAGCAGCAGCAGATCCGTATTGCGCAGTGCGTTGAGCATCCCCGGCGGCACGTGCTCCGGCGTGACCGGCGGCAGGTCCACGAGTTCGATCGGCACGTCCTCGTGATAGCCGATCCCCGGCACCGGCAGCGCGGTCCCGTAGGGGAACTCCGTCACCTTCACCGGCGCCTTCGTCAGGGATCCGACAATCGAGGACTTTCCGCTGTTCGGCAGCCCCAGCAGCAGCACCTGTCCCCCGCCTTGCGCCGGGATGTGGTACGGGTCGAGTACCGCGCCTTTCTTACGGGTCTCCCCTGCGTGCCGAAGTTCACTGATCCGCCGCTTCAGGTCGGATTGCTTCTTCTCGCTGGCCTTGTGCTTGGGGATCGTCCGCAGCATCTCCTCCAGCGCGGCCAGTTTCTCCTCCGGCGTCTGCGCCTGGCGATAGCGGCGGTCTGCCTCGAGGTAATCCGGTGTCAGGTTCAGGGCCATGACCCGACATGGTAACCGGGATCGGCCCGCAGGCGAGGTGCCCGCAGGACAGAATTCGACAACTCGTGGCTGGGGTGGTGCAGGGGTGTGGATCAGGCCGCGGGGCGACGACGGAAGAAGCCGGCCTGCCGCAGGATGCTTCGATCGGCACCGGTCAGCCCCGGCACGACATCGACAACCGCCGTTCGGCGTGCAAGGGCATAGCCCACCCGGGCGAGCACCGCCAGGAGTGCACCGCCCGCCATCAAGACGGCGATCGGGGTGGCCCCGGGAGACCAGCTGGTGCCGGAGAGAATCCCGGCGCCGAGCACGGTGACGAGTCCCACGTGGAAGAGCACACGGCTGACCGAGATCCGCGAATGCACGGCCTGTCCTCCGCGCTTTTGCCCTTCGTATGTATCGTCAGGCGGGCGGCGAAACCTGCAGCCGCACGGGGCGCGCAAGAAAGCGGCGGCGCCCATCGAGCGCCGCCGCTGAAGCTGCAATGAACGTGGATCAGGAAGGCTTGCTTGTGACCGGCTTCGGCACCTCGATCACTGTCCCGACCCGCAGGGCGTGTGGATTGTGCGCCACACGCTCCCGATTCAGCTCGTAGAGCTCGGGCCAGCGGTTGCCGTCGCCCAGGAAACGCTTCGCAAGGTCGTACCAGCCCTCGCCGGCCTGCACCTTGTATGCGTGCCCGTCAGGAATCGGCGGCAGCGGCTCCGTCACGGTCTCCAGAGCCGGCTTCGGTGTTGGCGCTTCCGCGGTCTCGGGCCGCGACGTAACCGTCGCTCCGGCGGGCGCCTCGGGGATCTTGACCTTCGCGCCGACGAAAAGCCGACGCGGATCCTTCCCCGGGTTCGCCTTCGTGATCAGCGACACGTATTTGGCGCTGCCGAAGTACTTGACCGCCAGCGAGCTGTACGTCTCGCCCGCCTGGATGACGTGCTCCCGTATTTTGGGTGTGCCGCTCGCCGGACGGGTGGCGGGCGTCTCCTCGCTGCTCTTCGGAGGCTCCGGCAGGACGGTGGCTGCGATCTCGGCCGCCGTCCGTGCGTGATCGGCGGGATCGTGCTTCACCGGCTCACCCGGCGTGGTCGGGGCGAGTGGTGGCGTCGTGTCCGCGGGCTGAGGCGGCGCGGCTGTGATCGGCTCCGACGGCGGCTCCGGCGTGAGGGGCCGGACCGGGTCCGTCGTGCCAATTGCCGGTGGCCGGAACGATCGCTCTTCATCCCCGTGCGGTCCCACGGGCGGCGGAGAGGCGACAACCCCGCTGTTGATGTCGGTGGAAGAAGGCGTGGCGCGCGTCTCGCCGGCCGGCGGTCTGGTGTCCGTCAGGTGGACGGTCGCGTTGTCGCCGATGGGCGAGACCGGCTCGGCCGGCCTCGCGGGCTTATTACTCTTTTCAGAACTTCCGCGCGAGCCGACGTACCAGGCCCCCAGGCCAACCGCGACAACGCCGACCACTGCCAGAACCTTGATTCCCTGCCGCATGAGTCGATCCCTCGTTGAATGCCGGACGTGCAGATGCCTTCGTGCCCGGTACCATCCCTGTTCCGCGATAGCTGCTGAGGACCTCAAGGCGTGTCGCGTGCGGAGCCCTGAGAGTTGACGGCTGAGAGTATATCCCCGCGCGGGAAGCGTCAAGCAAAACAGCGGGCGCCCGCACCGCGCAGCGGGCGCTGCGAGCCCACCTGTCCTGCCTCTTTCATCGGACAGCAGCGCACCGGTGCAACAGCCTTTTCGGCGCGCCGAAAAGAACGCCGAATCCCGCGGTTTCTCAGCGGTATCCGACCGAGTAGCGGTAGCTGTCCGACCGCCGGTAGGTCCAGCCGTTCTGGTTTCCGAACTGCGGCCCCTGGTAGTCGGTGAACCGCTGGCGATAGAGGATCAGCTGGCCGGGTGTGTAGTAGGCATCGGTGGACGGCCAGTCACTGCGGTAAGCAAAGTCGGTCGCCGACCAGGAACCCGGCTGCGCGTCGAACAGCAGGACCGAGCTCCGTGGCGCCGACGCAGCCGCCACGGGGCCGTACTCCATCCCCTGCTCCGCGGTGCGCCCGCCGCAGGCGCACCCGCCCACGAGTCCGATCAGCATACCGGCACACACACACAGGCTCTGGCGCATCTTGACCCCTCGCAATCGTCGAACGGCGTTGCGGGCCGCCTGGAGGGGTCCTCCTTGCAGCCGTCATGCCGTCGAACCCAGGGAGTCCGTCACGCTTCCGATAACCCACGGCACTGCCCCCAGCGGTCATCGGGGACAGCCACGGGCGCGACAAGTACGGTTTGTAGGGGCTTTACCGGATCGGGGGGAACGATTGCGGTAGGCAGCGCATGCGCCCGCGTGCACCCGCTCCGATGATGAAGCAGTGCGACGCGGGATCCTGCCGCGCGTCGGGTATGCCTATTCGAACGCTTCGGTGATCGGCTTACGCCCGGCGTAGCCCTGATCCAGCTCGTGCCAGCAGCTCACGCGCTCCTCGCCGAGCTTCCAGCACAGGCAGACCTCGCGGCCTTCGTGCAGGCAGGCGAAATCCACGAGCCCCACCCGATAATCTTTGAGCTCGCAGCCGA
>CAZJTF010000036.1:0-28617 GCA_964548565.1 uncultured Planctomycetales bacterium
GCTCAAGCACCAGCAGAACGAGATCAGCGGCCAGATCGCCCACTACAAGAACCCCAAGAGCCGCTGGTTTCAGCAGGCGCTCGCGGAGGGCAGGCCCGAGGCGGAGATCCGGGCCGAGGGCGAGAAGCTCGTTGCCGAGGTGGCCGCCCTCAAGAGCCGGATGAAGGAGCTCGACGGCGAGTTCAAGGACGTCACCGAGAAGTTCGAGCAGGCGATGCTCACCGTCCCCCAACCGCCGGCGGACGAGGTGCCCGTCGGCAGGGACGAATCCGAAAATGTCGAGATCCGGCGTGTGGGTGAGGTGCCGCAGTTCGGCTTCGAGCCAAAGGACCACGTCACCCTCATGACGCAGCTCGGTATGCTCGACATCGAGCGCGGCGTGAAGCTGGCCGGTGCACGCAACTACGTCCTGCGCGGAGAGGGTGTGGCGCTGCACCAGGCGGTGCTCCGGCTGGCGGTGGACATGATGGTCCAGCGCGGGTTCGTGCAACTCGGCGTACCGGTGCTCGTCCGCGATGCGATGATGGTCGGAACCGGGTACTTCCCCGGCGGCGAGGAGCAGGCCTACCGCTGCGAACGCGACGAGATGAGTCTCGTCGGCACCGCAGAAGTGCCGCTGACCGCGTACCACAGCGAAGAAATTCTTCGCGAGGATGAACTGCCCAAAAAGTACGTCGCCCTGAGCACATGCTTCCGACGCGAGGCGGGAGCAGCCGGCAAGGACACGTACGGCCTTTACCGCATTCACCTGTTCGAGAAGGTCGAGCAGGTCATCGTCTGCCGCAACGACGAGCAGCTCTCGAAGCAGCATCACGCGGAAATCGTGCAGAACGCCGAAGACCTGCTGGCGAAACTGGAACTTCCTTACCGTGTGATGAATGTCTGCACGGGTGATCTCGGGCAGGGCCAGGTGCAGAAATTTGACATCGAAACGTGGATGCCGTCCCGGAAGGGCTACGGCGAGACGCACTCCGCTTCGCGGTTCCACGAGTACCAGGCGCGACGCCTGATGCTCCGCTACCGCGACGCCCGCAAGAACATTCAGTATTGCCACACGCTCAATAACACCGTGATTGCCAGTCCGCGCATCCTCATCCCGCTGGTGGAGAACCATCAGCAGGCGGACGGGACGATCCGGATTCCGGCAGCCCTGCGGCCATACATGGGCGGCCGAGAAGTGATCGGAGGTTCGTGACATGGCCCGCACACAGGAAGAGACATTCGACCGGCTCGAAAACCTGGTCCGCCAGGCAGGCGGCTCGCTCCGGCGGGCCCGCATGCGCCTGGACGGCGTGATGCGGACGCTCGCCCGGGAGTACCGGGTGGACGGCGAGGCCTCGGAGGAGGGTTGGCGTCGCGCCAACTGATGCCGATGACGGTCGTTCACGACATCCGAGTGAACGCGACGGGCCGACGCGTGGAGCGCGCCGGCCGGCATGTGTTCATCTTTCGCGAGCCGCCGGAGAGCCGGTGGCACCCCGCAGCGTCGTGTTCGGATCGGAAACAGGACCACTTAACGGCGTCGTGAACGCCCGGACAGAATTGGAGTCAGACATGATCGTCGTCATGCAGGAAGGTTGTACAAAGGACCAGGTCGATCACGTGGTCAAGCTCGTTCGCGAGATGGGCCTCAAGGATCACGTCATCGTCGGAACGGAACGCACCGTCGTCGCGGTGATCGGCGACGACCGTTTCAAGGATCGCGACGCGCTGGGGACGTGCCCCGGTGTCGATCGTGTCGTGCCGATCCTCGCCCCGTACAAAATCGCAAGCAAGCAGGCGCACCCGGAGCCGACCGTCATCAAGCTTGGCGGAGCGCTCGGCGCCAGCGTCGGCGGCAAGAAGATCTGCTACACGGCCGGCCCGTGCAGCGTCGAAGACCGACCGAAGCTGCTGGAGTGCGCCCATGCCGTCCGCGAGGCCGGCGCCACCTGCCTGCGGGGCGGAGCCTACAAGCCGCGGACGGATCCCTACCAGTTCCAGGGGCTCGGCGAGAAGGGCCTCGAAATCCTGGCCGAGGCGCGCGAGGAGACCGGCCTGGCCGTCGTCACCGAGGTCATGAGCATCGACCAGGTGGAACTCGTCGCGAAATACGCGGACGTGCTGCAGGTCGGCACGCGGAACATGCACAATTTCAACCTGCTCGTCGCGTGCGGCAAGGTCAAAAAGCCCGTGCTCCTCAAGCGCGGCTGGAGCGCCACGCTGAACGAGTTTCTCCTGGCGGCCGAGTACATCATCAACGCGGGCAACGAAAACGTCATCCTTTGTGAGCGCGGCATCCGCACGCACGAGGATTACGTACGCAATACGCTGCCGCTGGCGATCGTCCCGGCGGTGAAGCGCGAATCGCACCTGCCGATCATCGTGGACCCGTCGCAGGGCACCGGTCACGCCTACATGGTGCCGTCAATGTGCCGGGCATCGGTCGCGGCCGGCGCTGACGGTATCATCGTCGAGGTCCACCAGGACCCGGCGCACGCGCTGACGGATGGCGGCCAGTCCATCACGCCGGAGGTCTTCGCGAAGACTGTGCGCGAGTGCCGTGCCGTCGCCGAGGCGGTCGGGAGAGAGTAGCCGCACAGTCAGCGCGCGATGTCCACTGCCCCTCGGCGGCGCACGGGCGGCACAGCGCCTGCCAACTCAGGACGGTGCAGCCGATGTCCACCGGCTTCGGGCCCCGGGATGTCCGTACGGCCGCCGAGTACGTGGCGCGCACGGCGCAGCGCGTGCATATCAATACCGCCGCCATCGACGCCTGGGCGGAGGCGGTCGATCCCGCGCGGATTCAACCGGCGCCACGTCCCGCGGAACTGCGCTTCCAGGGCTCACCGGACGAGATCGCGCGTTGGGTGCTCCTGCTCGATGCGCTGAATTTCTGCTTCTGGAGCGACGCGGAACCGGCCTGGTCGATTGACTACCGCCGTCGCACCTGGTCGCGCTACGGCGCGCTTGTCGCAGCGCTGCATCGCGCGGTCGCCGAGGATCGCCGCTGGCTCCAGCCCGGCCGCTGGGCCGACGCGACCGCAGACGATCTCGAGCGGCTGTTCGCCGGGGGTGGGCGGATTCCACTGCTTGAGGAGCGTCGTCGAATCCTGAACGAAACCGGCTGCGTTGCGCTGGATCGCTGGCACGGCGAGCCGATCCGGCTGGCCGAGGAGGCACAATTCGACGCATCTCGGCTCGTGTTCCTCGTGGTCGAGAGTTTCCCATCATTTCGTGACGTGCCGACGTATGGAGGTGTCCCCACGCCCCTGCTCAAGCGCGCGCAGATCCTGGCGGCAGATCTCGCAGAGACGTGGGGAGCATCACGCGGACCCGCCATGGATGGGCTTGCATCCCTCACCGCGTTCGCGGACTATCGTATCCCGCAGGTTCTCAGGCACCTGCACATCCTGCGGTTGGAAAGCGCCTTGGAGGCGGCAATCGAAGCACGGCAGTTGGTCGAGCGATCGAGCCCCGAGGAAGTCGAGATTCGCGCCTGCAGCATCCATGCCGTGGAGCTGATGTGCAGAGCCCTCGGTTCGCGAAAACACGCAGCCGTTCCCGCCTGGAGACTGGACGAATACCTATGGGCACGTTCCCACGATGCCGATGTCGCCGTACAGCATCACCGCACGCTGAGCTCCTGCTACTGACGCTTGTCGCGGCATTGGCGGCCACTGCCGGTTGTGCGGCCGATCGCGCGGAGCCGGCCCGCACGGAGCAGACGCCGCTCCCCTCGCCGGCGCCGGTCCCGCAGACGCGCGAAGCCACCGCGCCGCAGCGCCCGGCCGCTGAACGCATCGCCGATGATCCCGTGGCGTTCCTGGAAGACGTCTACCAGCGGGCAAATGCGCTCGATCAGTACCGCCTGACCTTCTACCGCCAGGAGCGGCTCGGGCTCATTCCGCGACTGGGTCCAATGGAAAAGATCGAAGCCGCCTTCCGAAAAACGCCCTTCAGCGTGAAGTTCGTCTGGGAGAACGAGGATCCCGACTACTGGGAGTCGGTGTATGTCGAGGCCAGGAACAACAACAAGCTGATTGTGCGCGAGCGCAAAGGCGTGCTCGGTCTGCCGCCGGTCACGCGCACGCTGGACGTGAACGATCCCGTCAAACTCGGGCGCGGCAAGAACCCGATCACCGACTTCGGGCTCGCCCAGGTCGCGCGGCGGAGCCTGCTCCCGTTCCAGGACCCGGATATCGCCCGCGTGATGACCATCGGGTACAGGGGGATCGTGAACCTCGAGCCGATCAACCGGCCGGCGCACCACCTGCGGGTCGAGCGGCCCGCGGTCAAGGACATCCGCTACACGCGCCAGGATTTCTACGTCGACACCGAGACGCTTCTTCCATCCGGTACGGACCTCTACACGCCCAACGGCAAACTCGACGCGCTGTACCGCTACACCAACGTACGCACAGACGTGCGGCTCACCGATGCCGACTTCGCGATGGGAAGGACCGGCGCAGTGACGAAGCGGTAGAGATTCCGCGAGAACATATGTCATTGCAGGGGGCGCGGGGCGGGCGAGTTACGCAGCCGGCAGATTCCTCGCTCCCCCGAATGAGGCACCAACCCTCTGCCTCCCTCGCGCTCTGCCCGCCCTCACTTCTGTTTCGGCTGAACCGGCCAGAAAACGTAATCGTCGGAGCCGCCCTGCTTTGCCGAATCCGAATCATCCCAGCGCGCCGCATGCACGCCGCCATCATCGATCGCGTTCTCTGAGGACGAGTAAATGGTTGGCCCGGCCGGGGTCAGGCGGTAGTTGAAGTCGCCTCCCGTGAACGGATCTTTACGCATCGTCGCGCACTCCTCCGGCAGCTCGTCGAGGGTTGCCGGCCAGCGTCCGTTTGCCGCATGGAACAGATGAACGGAGTAGGTCAGCTGCGTCGCCTGGCGCGAGGCCTCGTTACGCGCCATCAGCTTGTACGCCCGGCTGAGATCCGGCAGCAGGAGTCGCGTAATGGGACTGACGGAGTGGTATTTCTTCGTCAGTTTCTCCAGGTCGGCGGCACGGACCTGTGGATAGCCGGTACGCCACAATGTGTCGAACTGCTTCGCGAATTCACGGTATGCCTGCGCCGTTTTCATCCCATCCTCAGGCTTCATGAGTCGGAGCGACCAGAGGTTCAGGGTGTCCGAACCGCTCTGGCCGGACGTCGCGCTCACGAGCTGTTTCGCGACCGTGTCGTTGACCAGCATTTTCCCATCGGCGTTCTTGACGAACAGTCGCTGAATCACATCCAGGCCCATTGCTGTTTCACCGCCCAACCAGCCGTCGGGCTGGTCCGGCGGGCGATCGTAGCCCCGGAGAACATCAAGGCCGGCCTGCAGTTGCTCCGCCGTCCAGGCGCCGTGGCCGAGCGCCTGCCGGATCGAGTCTCTGGCCATGCTTTGCTCGGCGACACCGACCAGATGGTGAATCAGCGTCGGACCCTGCAGCAGGTGCGAGGCCCCCCGCAGCGAGGTCTCCACGTTCCCGATCATCCGCTCCGGAACGAGCTGTCCGCCCTCGGCCCGCCATGCGTCATCCATCGCAAGCTTCACGAGCGCGCGGTGCTGAGCAAGCCCCGGCAGCAGAATCTCGTACAGCATCGGTCGGCCGCCTGGTGCCTCAGCGATCTGCCGTTCGGTGAACCCCAGCGGCATCACGTACTGCTCGAGTCGGGCAGCCTCGCGGAACCACTCGAGGAGATTGGCCGTGGACTGCGCGGCCGCCTCCCACTGCGGGTGAGTCGCCGGGTCCCACGGGTACGGGTCGCCCTTGTACTCACCGTTGAACATGCTGTCGATCGTGTCCGGCCACCAGGGTTTCGCACCCGGGGGGTCGTCCGGCATTGCCAGGAATCCCGCGTATGCATCGTAGGCGTTTCCCTCTGTGGGCAGGACGATCTGCTCGTTGAGCCAAGCGAGGTAATCGACGGGCTGATCCCAATCGGGAGCCGGAGCGAATGCGGTGGCCGTCGCGGCGTTGTCGACGGCAACGGCAATCGCATCACCGCCGTTTGCGGCGACCGCGTCAGACGGAGCCTGCTCCGCACCGAACGCGAGCGCGTCCCAGCCGGTCGGCTGCGGTTCGTCCGCCGAAGCGGGCTCGCCGGTTACGCTCTGCGAGCGACTGACCAGAGAGGGCTCGCTGGTTCCAAAGCGGGCACCCGGCGTGACCGCGTACACCATGAGGTAATCGCCCTCGGCCGTCCGGGCGACGGTCGGGGACGCACCATGATCAATACAGACACCCTCCTTGTGCCAGCTGGTGAGATCACGCGAGCTGTACGCAGTAATGCCGCCCTCCGTGCCCGCGAAAAGGCGGATCAGGCCACCGCCGGCGTCGACGAGGCATTCCACACGCGGGACGTCGAGGGCTTCATGGAACTCGCGAAACACCCGGCCATCGCCACTGACCATGTGCCGGACAGGCTCGCGGCGCTCGACAGGTGCTTTGACCGGGGTCAGGTAGAGGTGAATCGACCGGCCGAGACGCACGGCCACGGGGCGGACGTCTCCGGGCTCACGGCAGGGAATACGCACACGGCGGTCCCATTCGTAGTGCAGCCCATCGCGCGTCACCGCTGCGCCGACAAAGCCCTGCCCCCTTCCCGCACTTCGATCATCGCGACTGTAGAAGTACATGCGGACAGTTCCAAGCGGCCCTGCGACGAGCGCGGGATTCGACGGCTGCAGTCTCGCACCCGCCTCACCCAGCACGACGGGCTGGGCAGCCAGCCAGGTGCGTCCGCTATCCCGCGAGCGGGAAACGAGGATGGAAGGCCTGGACGACACGGCGTTGAAGGCAGCGAGCACCGGGCCGTTCGGCACTGCGAGGATTGCGGGAGATGCCGAATGTTCGGCAAACAGACCCGCATCCATGAAGGTCGACCCATCGTTCGAGCGGGCGAGGCGGAGCATCGGGGCATCAGCCGTCTCAGCCCCTCTCACCGACCCACAGGCAACAAGAAGTGCCGCGCCGATACCGGCCAGAAAGCGGCCCTTGCAGGTCATAGGATTCTCCCGTTGCGTAGGAGGCGCCAAGCCGCGCGCGGCCTGACCTTACCTGGAATTGCGCGGGCACCCATCAAACCTTACAATGAAACGCGGAGGCAGATTGGAGACAGCAACATGCGATACAACCGCTTGGTGCCAATGGGATTCGGGATGTCGGTGCGGCCGTGGCGATGGCCAGCGGTGTGAACGATATCGTCTACCCGCTCACCACATACAAGGGACAGCTTGTCGCGGGCGGTGACTTCACGGTCGCCGGCGGCGCGGTATCGGCCCACCTGGCGCGATGGGGCGTCGTAGATACCGACCAGGACGGCGTGCATGTGAGCAACCCGCGACCCCGGACCGCGGTTCTGTCTGTGCGGGTGCGGGACGGCCGCCATTGCACCGCTGACAGTGCTCCTGATGCACTTCCTGGAGCCGTCCTGGCGACGTGGGTCGCCCTGCGGGATGGAACGGCGCCTGCTCAGGAAGTGAACGGATTTGCCCCGGTAGCGTTCTCGCGGAACCGATGGAAGCCGTCCAGAGTCGGCATGCCGGCAACCAGCAGAATCACGGAAACCGCGCCCGCCGCCAGACCCGTGTAATTGCCCGTCAACAGAAAAATCACCACGCCGAACAGGCCGAATGATTCTGACATCGCCGAGCGAATCAACGTGAGCGTGTTGTACGCAGGAATGGCCTCCGCCGGCTGAGCGGAAGGATTGTCGGCGAACTGTTGCCGGACGCGCGACAGCGTCACCGTGCGGAGCGCGAAGTACCCGGAGATCTGCGCAAGCCCGACGGCTCCCAGCGCCAGCAGGAGCATCTTCTCCATCGAGCCGGGATTCGGTACCAGCGGGGCGAGCACCAGTGACACACCCGCGAAGATGACAATCCCGGCAATCATCGCCAGCACAATGAGACGGGTGGGCGTGAGGGGTACGTTGGAGCCGAAGTCATCCGCCATGATCTGCCTCCCGGTTGATTAACCTGCGCAGACAGATTCTGACAGCGGAGCCGGGGTTCCGCAAGGCCTCCTCACACTGTGCCGGCACTCACTCGATTGCGATGTCGGCCACCACCGCGTTGCAGAGTTTTTCCCAGTCCGCGCGGCGCATGCTGACCGACCGCTCGTGGCTCCCGGCGGCCAGGACGATCTCCTCGTCCTCTTCGAGATGCCGGTCGATGATCGTCGGGAGGTTGTACAGCGAGCCGATCGGCGGCTCCGCCCCCACCTCGCAGTCCGGGAACAGCTGCGCGAGCTCATACTCCATCGCCAGCCGCACGTTCGAGTCGTGCAGGACCTCCGACACCCTCTGCATGTCGAGGTGGCGCGGCGCGGGCAGCACGCACATGGTGAATCCCCGCGAGCCCTTCACGATGACAGGCTTGGCGACGTTCTGACCCGGGACATGCTCGGCCTGGGCGAGCTGCTGGGCCGTGTAGACGGGCCGGTGACGGTGCATCTCAAACGGGATCCGGCGTTCCCGCAGGATGGTCTCGAGCTCCATGACACGCTCCTCTCGCAGGTGTGAACCGAAGCTGCCGCGGTCACCCACGTTGGGCGCGTTTCAACGGATTGACTTCATCGTACCGACGCGGAAGGGGCAATGCCAGCACTGCAACGGGCGTGAACGGAATGCCGATGAGCTTCGGCGCGTGCCTGCTCAACCGCGCTGCGCCACCACCTGCATGATGTCGCCCGTGTTCAGCGTGAACCCCAGCGTCCGGGGAATCACCCGCTCTGCCATGCGGTACAGGGCCGGCCGGCGGAGCCCGAGCACCAGCACCGAGTACAACACCTGCAGGAGGCTCCTGGCGACGCCGACGGAGTGAATGTCAAGCACCCTGTAGCCGTGCTTCTCGAGCAGGCGGCTGATCGTGGCGCGGTCAAAGTAGTGCAGGTGCGATGGCGGGTGGATCAGACGCCACCGACGTCCCCTCCACCGGGCCAGGCGGCTGCCGATGTCTCCCGTCGTGATGTACAGGAGTGCACCCGGACGTGACACCTCGGCGATCCGGTCAAGAAACAGATCGGGCCGCTCGAGGTGCTCGATGACGTCCCACAGGACGGCCACATCCACCGGTTCGATCGCGCCCGGTGCGAGCTGCAGAAAGTCATCCGCCCGCACGTCCAGATGCAGCACCTCCCGTGCATGCCGGACGGCCGCCGGGTTCACCTCGAAGCCGAGGACGTCGAAATGGGCGCGCGCCAGGTCGAGAAAGAACCCGTACGCGGCCCCGATCTCGAGCAGACGCCCCCCCTGCCGCCGCCGGAGGATGCCCGCGAGCCGCCGCTGAAAATTTCGCCGAAAGAACGCCTCGTCGGCCGCGTAGTCGAGGTACTCCTCGCCGGTGAAGTAGTCCCCCTCGTACAGGCTCCGGGCGTCAACGGGGGCGTCAAGGCGGGCGGTGACGAAGCCGCAGTCTGCGCAGCGAAGCAGGATGTCGAGGTGGGGCTCGAACGCGCTGTGCCCACAAACCAGACACGGCCTCGCTGTCATGTCGCGGGAAGGATGAGGGTTGGACGCGGAAGACGCAAGGGGGGCAACCGAATCGCGCGTGTGGGCATCGGCGTCGCCCGGCGTACGTTCAGGAGCCGGTGGCCTGACGCCAGCAAAAGTCGAAGAGGAGTTCCCACTCACGCAGAGCGATCATCCGGCAGAGATCGGGGTCCGGACCAGCAGTGGGATAGCAGTCTTGGCAGAGGTCAACGAAGGCCATGGGGTCCCATGTCGAGACCTCCCGCAGCCATCCGGCTCGCCCGATCCCACCGAATTGCCCCGCCAGCTCGCGAGCCTGGCGGGCGAGGGGCTCGAACACCGGATGGCGACCTACCCGGCGGAACCAGTACTTCGCGTTGGCGAAATCCGGCTCCCGCCGGTGCATGATGCCGTGCCAGTACGATCCCTCCGGCGTGTCGATGCCCTGCGCGATGGTGTGGGCCTCGTCCAGGTAGTCGTGATACAGCCACAGTCCGCTACGGCAGGCGTCGGCCATGGCGTCGTTGTTGACAGTGAGGCCGCCCGGGAGACGATCCGCCGTCGCCGCCGCGAGCTTTGACCGAACCACAGCATTCGGGCTGCCGGGGCCGAGCGGAGGAATCCGCTCCTCCGCCAGGATCTCGGCGACGACCGGACCATACGTCTGCGGGTCAAAGCTCCTGGCCATCGCTCTTCGCCTCGGCACAACCACGGACAGACGGAATGCCGTCAACCCACTTCGCGTTTCTGGAAGAGTGCGACTCCGATGCAGAGCGTTGCCACCACGAGCAGCCCGGCGTAGCCCAGCGCGGTGAACACGTACTGTGCAGTAATGTGGTTTCCCTGCGTCAGGGCATCGGTCACCCAGAGGAATGCCAGATTGGGGGAAACCCAGTAAGCGAGTCGTGCGAACAAGTTCGTCTCGCGGTACTGACCGAACATGGCGTCGGAAACCAGTCCGATGAGCAGGATCGCCAGGGTGATCGTCAGGGTCATCACCTGCCCAAGCCGTGTCGAGACGGCAACCGCGACGGCCGTCAGGATCATGACCATGGCGAAGACGAGCACCACCGCCGCAATCAGCTGCCCGTCGAGAAAGTCTTTGCCGAACTGCTGGAACTTCCAGTCCGGCGCGATCAGGGAGACCAGGGCGAGCGCCACCGTCATCAACGGCACGGACAACGCGACCGACGTCGACGTGAACTGCATGTCGTACAGATAGTTACAGAAAGCCGCCACCAGGACCGTCAGCAGGAGGGCACCCGTGCCGAAGAGGATCACCGGCAGGTCGAAGTCCTGACTGGACCGCTCCATCACCTTGTGCCGCATCATCATCAGGAACACGATTCCGCACAGGTAGAACCCCACCAGGAGTGCCCCCGCCAGGCCCGTGAACTTCCCGAGCAGGAACAGCGGCCGGCTGACCGGCTTGCTGACGACCGTCAGGACGGTTTTGTTCTCGATCTCCTGGGAGATGATTCCTGCGGCGCTGAACGCGGCCAAAAACAATCCGGACAGCAGCAACGTAGAAAGACCGAGATCCTTGAGGAGCTTGTTGTCGTCCTCCAGCGTATACCCGGCAATCGCCAGGTTCAGGACCAGCACGGCGGCAGTCACGAGCAGCACGATCCCGTAGATCGGCTGCCGGATCGTCTCCGTGAAACTGTTGACGGTGATGCCCCAAAGTTTGTTGAGCATGGAAAACCAGTGCGTTCCGTATGTTGCGGGTGTGCCGAGAGTGTCCGGCGTCCACGGGAGAGCGGCTTGGCATCACCCGGAGCTTATTGTAAAGTACGCCGCTCAGCCGTCCACTGGTCGGCCTTTTTTGCCAAGACGGTGAAGGGACGCCAGCCGGGTGACCATCTCACCGTGACCCGTCCGCTTGAAGAGAACATGATACGATGACCCAGCACAGGCCCGATCGACGCGCCCGAACCGTCGCCCTCCTGGGGCTGATTTTTCAGCTGCTCCTGTCCGCATTCTACATCGTCCTGACGGTGTGGAGTGGCTCGGAGGCGATGCGCGGGCTGACCCTGCTGACATCCGTTGGAACGCTGATCTGGGTGTTCCTTGTCCTGATCTACCACCAGCGCGTGCTCGTCCAGGAGGAGGCGTTCGAGTCGGAGCAGCTCCGTAAGGAAAGAGCAGCCGGGGGCGGCGCCATCTTCGACGTGGACGATGAGCAGCTGCTGCTCGCCCGGCGTCGGCTGCGGTGGATGTACCGCTGGGTCCTGCCGGGATTTACGGTGCTGATCATCGTCCTGCTCGTCGCGGCCGCCCTCTTCCGGTGGCCGTGGACTCTCGGCGTCGGCGTCAGGACCGAGAGCTGGAAAACGATCGAAAACACCGGCCTGCTCACGTGGTTTGTCGGTGGGACGGCCTTCCTGGCGTTCCTGTTCTCCCGCTACGCGACCGGCATGGCCCGGCAGGCAGAATGGCGGATGCTGCGGGCGGGGGCGAGCTTCCTGATGGGCGTGACGCTCGGGGCGGTGGCCCTGACCGCGACCCTGGCGGCAGTGCACTTTGCGGTCTCGCCGGTCCCCGAACGCGTCCTGGCGTACGTGTTGCGGATTCTGCTGCTCGTCCTCGCGGCGGAATTCACGCTCAACTTCGTCCTTGACTTCTACCGCCCGCGATCGGTGGACGAGGAGCCACGCCCTGCCTTCGACAGCCGGCTCCTGGGGCTGTTCAGCGAGCCCGGCGGCATCGCCCGGTCGATCGCCGATGCCATCAACTACCAGTTCGGGTTTGAGGTCTCGTCGACCTGGTTCTACAAGCTCCTGCAGCGGTCCGTCGTGCCCCTCCTCGGGTTCGCCGTCGCCGCCATGCTCGCGATCAGCAGCCTGGTTTTTATCGAGGCGAATGAAGAGGGCATCGTCGAACGGTACGGGCGTCCCCTGCCGGAGGTCCTCCAGCCGGGTCTTCACGTCAAGTATCCGTGGCCGATCGATGTCGTCCGGAAAGTGGCCACATCCACCATCCACGAGCTCAAGATCGGCATCAAGCCGGAGGCGCAGCCCGAGGAGCAGAGGCCGGATCGCGAAGAGCTCATTCTCTGGACCAACAAGCACAGCCAGGAGCCACACCTCGAGGTGATCGTGGCGACGCCGAAGCTGGAGAGCTTCGTCCGAAGC
Source organism: uncultured Planctomycetales bacterium (assembly GCA_964548565.1). Lineage (GTDB taxonomy): Bacteria > Planctomycetota > Phycisphaerae > UBA1845 > PWPN01 > CAYLLT01. Next base: position 12,584 of record CAZJTF010000036.1, read on the forward strand.
CTGGCGACGACGACGAGCCCGGCCGGGACGGCCGCCACGACACAGCCGTCGATTCGGCCGGCCGAAGCGGTGGCGGTGAGCATCCTGCGCGTCGCCGTCTCGCTTCAGTACCACATCCGCGACGCGAAGCGCTGGATCGAGACCTATTCCGACCCCGAGGCCATGCTCCGGAGCCTCGCCGATCGCGAGATCATGCGGTACTCCGCCAGCGTGGACGTGGGGGGCCTTCTGGGTTCTCAGCGGACGGCGCTCGAAAAGCAGCTCTGGAAGACGATTCAGGAGTCGGCGGACCGCGCAGGTCTGGACGTCGAGATCGTCTTCTTCGGTCTTCAGGGCGTACACCCGCCGGAGCCGACGGCGGAGTCCTTCCAGGACGTCGTCGGCGCCGAGCAGAAGATGACGGCCGCCATCCGCGCCGCCGAAGCGGAGGCGAAAAAGCGGCTCTCCGAAGTTGCGGGCGACGAGACGCGTGCCAAATCCCTTGCCGATGCGATCCGCACTCAGAACGCGTTGGTCACCCGGGCGGGCGCAACCCAGGAAGAACGTGAGGCCGCGAAGGTGAAGGTGGAACAGGCCCTCCGCGGCATCGGCGGGCGCGCGGCCGAGGCGATTACCAAGGCACGGGCCCGGCGATGGGAACTGGAGAACGCCGCCCACGCACAGGCGCTCGCTTTCCGCCAGGAAATGGTCGCCAAGAACATGGCTCCCGCGGCGTACAGGCTGCGGAAGGTGCTCGAGGCGGTGACACAGAGCCTTGGAAACGTGCGGAAATACATCGTGCCGGGCGGGAGCGGCGCCGACGCGCCGACTCTCCAGCTGAACCTGCAGGACCCGATGGCGGCGCCGTTCGACACGGGGCTGAAGGAGAACCAGTGACCGCGGGTCCGGATCGCCGCGCCGAAGCCGGCGGCGACGAACCGGGACGCGTGTGCGGATTTCGTCTGACGGAGACTACATCGACATGAAGCGTGGACTTCCCTCCATGATCGCGGGCGCTCTGCTCGTCCTGGTCCTCGGGCTGTACATGGTGACGTACCAGGTACGGTTCACTGAGCTGGCCGTGCGTAAGACCTTCGGCAAGGCCGACCCTACCACGGACGTCATCAAGGAGCCCGGCCTCTACTGGAAGTGGCCATGGCCGATCCAGAGCGTGGACGTGTACGACAAGCGCATCCAGATCACCGCCACGACCGGCGAAGAGATGACGACGAGCGACAACAAGCCGATCATCGTCACCACGTCGATCGGCTGGCGGATCGACGACCCGTACAAGTTCAACCGGACGTGCGGCGTGGGAATGAATGAGCAGCAGCACCTCAAGGAAGCCGAGAACCGGCTCCGAACGCTGGTTCGCGACATCCAGAAGAGCGTGGTGAGCCGGTTCGCGTTCCATAGCTTCGTCTCGACTGATCCGAAGGAACTGCAGTACGACGCGATTGAAAAGGGCATCCTCGAAGGCGTGCAGGCCCGGGCGAGCGAGTTGCTGGGCATTGCTGTTGAGACCGCGGGGATCGAGAAGTTTGCCCTGCCGCAGCGGATCAGCGACACGGTATTCGAGGCAATGAAGAAGGAACGCCAGACCCTCGTCGCCCGCTACACGAGCGAGGGTCAATCTCAGGCCAAAACCATTGAATCCACCGCGGATTCGATCGTCAGCACGATCCTGGCTTTTGCCGAACGGCAGGCGGCCGAGATCATCAGCGAAGGCCTCCGCCGGGCGAACAGCTACAACGAGGTGTTCGGCCAGGACCAGGAACTCGCGATGTTCCTGCTGAAAGTGGAGAACCTGCCGAAGCTGCTGAAGGAGCGGTACACGACGGTTGTACTCGACCAGCAGTCGCCGCTGCTCGACCTGCTCTTCGAAAAGCCGCGGCAGCAGGGTCCGACGACACGCCCGGCCGGCCAGCAGCCCGCGGTGGCGCCGCCGGACATGGTCAAGCCTTAGTCGACACGGAGTGGAGCTGACGTCAGGAGTCGGCGCACAAGCGATCGGAGCATACTGCCTTGCCAGATGGACATGATCATCCGTTCGACCACGATCCCGACCACCATGGGCACGACCATGCCCTCGAGGTGATCGAGGAACCGCTCGATCCGGCGAACCAGTCGCTCGCGGACGCACTACGCGCGAGTTTCCGGGTCCTCAAGTGGGTCATGCTGTTCCTGCTGATCGCGTTCGTCTTCAGCGGGATGGTGCGGGTGGATAACAAGGAAGTGGTCGTCCTCTCACGGTTCGGGCGGCAGCACGGCGCCCCGCTCGAGCCGGGTCTGCACTTCGCCCTCCCCTACCCGATCGATTCGACGGTGCGGGTGCCCACATCGGCCCGCACCATCGAGGTGGACGCGTTCTGGCTCAGATTGAGCGATGCGGACAAGACCAAGCCGCTGGACTCTCTCAGTGCGCGCGGCGGCGGGCTCGATCCGGCGGTGGACGGCGCCCTGCTCACGGGTGATCGCGCGATCATGCATCTGCTGCTGGAGGCGACGTATCGCGTCACCGATGCCAATGCATTCGTGCGAAACGTCAAGGAAACCGAACCGTTCCTGCAAACCATCATCCAGCAGGCCGCCATCGCGGAGGCGGCCCGCACGACAGCCGACGTCGTCTGGAAGAAGCCCGGCCTTCTCGCTGCCGCCATCGGTAAGCGCGTGCAGGAGCGACTGAACGCCCTCGAGAGCGGCATCACCATTGACAACATGGCGGCGGATGCATCGCACTACCCGCTGCAGGTCAAGGATGATTTCATCCGGGTGTCCGAGGCCGAAAACGGCATGCTCCAGGCCATCCAGGATGCGAACAAGAAGTGGGAGGAGAAGGTCAAGGGCGTGGCCGGCCCCGCATGGGAAGAACTCATGCAGCTCATCGGGCGGCTTGATGGAGCCACGGACGCCGAGCGGGAAAAGATCCTGCAGCAGATCAACACGGCCCTGACGACACAGGCGACCGGCGAGGCGAGCAGCCGGATCCAGAAGGCTCGCGCGGAGAGCGACCGAATCGTCGCCGACGCCGTGGCCCGCTCGGAGCGGTTCAAGGCGCTGCTCGAGGCATACCGCAAAAATCCCGAACTGGTGCGCCAGCGGCTCCGCCAGGACGTGATCAGTCAGGTTTTCACCCCCGCGGGCATTTCCCGCTGGGTTCTGCCGGAAGGCGTCCGTAACATCTGGTTGAACAAGGATCCGGATGAAATCCGGGCGCAGGCGGAGGCGGCCATCCGGGCCAAGGCGGAAGGCGCCAATCGGTGAGCCGGCCCGTCCACGGAAGGCGTGAAAGGCGAGGGCCGGCCGGAATCGAAAAACCATGGTCGTGATCAGCCGGTTCGCCGGAGCCGCGCGGCTCTGTGCCCGCCTGTCACCGCTTCCTGGTACAGCATGCAGCAGCTAGACAACTCCGTCATTCAAACCGTCGGCCTCACGAAGGTCTTCCGGGATTTCTGGCATCGCCAGCGGGTGATCGCCGTCGATCGGCTCGACCTGGACGTCCACCGCAACGAGGTGTTCGGCCTGCTCGGACCGAACGGATCGGGCAAGAGCACCACCATCAAGATGCTCCTGGGCCTCCTCTATCCGACCCGCGGACGGATCCGGGTGCTGGGATACCCACCGACCGATGTCGCGATCAAGACGCGCATCGGCTACCTGCCGGAAGAGTCGTACCTGTACCGCTTCCTGAACGCCCGTGAAACACTCGACTACTACGGGCGGCTGTTCCAGATCCCTCGCGCAGACCGCAACCGGCGCGTCGAGCAGCTCCTGGAAATGGTTGGTCTGACCCGTGAGGCGCGCCGGCGCGTCGGCGAGTACTCCAAGGGCATGGCGCGCCGCATCGGCCTGGCGCAGGCCCTCATCAATGACCCCGATCTGCTGATCCTGGACGAGCCGACCACCGGCCTCGATCCGATCGGCACGCGCGAGATGAAGGACCTGATCCTGTTCCTCAACCGCGAGAAGAAGAAGACCATCCTGCTCTGCAGCCACCTGCTCGCGGACGTCGAGGACGTCTGCCAGCGCGTCGTCATCCTCTACGGCGGCAAACGCCAGGCGCTCGGCAACATTCACGAGCTCCTCAGCCAGCAGGACATGACGCAAATCACCGCCGAGCGGCTGAGCGAGCAGACGATCAACCGGATCAAGCGGCTCATCGAGGAAGAAGAGAATAAGCGGGTCGTCCAGGTTTCGACGCCGACGGACAAGTTGGAAAACGTCTTCCTCCGCATCGTGCGGGAGGCGCAGGCCACGCGGCAGCTCACCTCCGGCGTAACAGCCGGCGGACAGATCGCCGAGTTCCTGGGCAGTTCCGCACAGGGTGAGTCGGTCGTCGATTCACTGATCCAGGCAGCGGAGTCCAGGCCGCATGTCGAGCGTCCCCAGGCTGTTGAACGCCCGATGTCCGGCGCTCCGGACGCCGGGCTGATCGAGAGCCTCGTCACCCCGGGGGCGGCACCCGCGACAGAAGCCGTGCAAGCGCCGATCGCGGCGCCCGAGCACCGCCCGGACGAGTCCCTCATCGACGACCTCGTGCAGCGCGCCGATCGCAAGGCCCCCCGGGAGTAAGGCATCATGGCACGCATCTGGGCGGTTGCCCGACACATGATCGCCGAAGGCATCCGGATGAAGGTGGCACTCGTCTTCATCGTCCTGATCGTGCTGCTGGTGCCGATCCTGCCGTTTACCGTGGCCGGTGACGGCCTCACGCTCAAGAGCAGGATCCAGAGCTTCCTTGCCTACTCGCTGGGCGCGGTCAGCCTCATTCTCAGCATGCTGACGGTATTCCTGTCCTGTTCGGCGCTGGCGAGCGAGATCCGCACCCGCCAGATCTTCATGGTGGTAAGCAAGCCCATTCCGCGCTGGCAGTTTTTCGCAGGCAAGTGGCTGGGGATCGCGACGCTGAACGCGATGCTGCTGCTCGTGACCGGCCTGGCGGTGTGGGGCTTTTCCGCGTATCTGCGGACCCGGCCGACCAACGTCCCCGGCGACCGCGAGGCCGTCAACAACGAGGTGCTGAACGCTCGCTACGGGGCCAAACTGGACGAGCCCAACTGGGACGCCATCGTGGACAGCCGCCTCCGCGAGCTGCGGGAGCAGGGAAAGGCCGCGGGTCTGAGCGCGAGCGGCGAGGCGACGATCCGTGAGCAGATCCTGACCGAAGAACGCACGCGCTGGCGGACGCTCCAGCCCGGCGAAATGAAGGAATTCGTGTTCAGCGGTTTGATCGTGGATCGTGAGAAGGAAGGCTGGCTGCACCTGCACTTCAAGCCAACCCCGACGTCCGGTGTCGAGGACCTCGTCTTCCCGGCCGCCTGGCAGGCCGGAGACCGCTCCGACGTCAACACGCTCACGAACGTGCAGCAGACCGAACACATCGGCGGCCGGTTCGACTCCATCCCGATTCCTGTGCAGGCGGTAAACAGCAAGGGTGAGCTCCACCTGCGGATGGCGAACATGAGTCCGAAGGATACGTTCACCTTCGAAGGCAACGACAGCTTCGAACTGCTCTACGACATCGGCACCTTCCACTGGAACCTGTTCCGGGGACTGGCGATCATCTGGTGCCGCCTGGCGTTCCTGGCGGTCTTCGGGCTGCTCGTCTCCAGCTTCCTGTCCTTTCCGGTCGCGTGCATGGCGAGTTTCCTGGTCCTGATGGTCGCGTCGAGTTCGGGTTTCCTGACCGAAGCGGTCGCGGCGGCGGCCGTGAAACCCTCCGGTGAGGATCCACTGTGGATCGTCGGCCCGGTGCTGCGCCCCCTGGCGCATGCGTTCCTCTGGCTGGTACCGGATTTTTCGAAGTTTGACCCGGTGAGCACGATCGTGTCGGGACGTGTCGTCCCGCTGAAATGGGTGGGGATTTCGATGATCGTCCTTGTCTTCGTGCAGGGGCTGATCCTCGGGATCATCGGCAGCATTGTTCTGACCAAGCGCGAACTCGCGCAGGTCACCACGTAGGCAGGCAGCATCGGACCGTCCATGAGCCGTATCGCAACGAGTACCGAACACGAAGTCGTCCAGGCGCTCGAGGCCCGCCTCGAATCGCAGCGGACGTCCACGATGATCCAGCTCGGTGCGCTGGCGGCGGCGGTCGTCTGCATCGCGCTGGCCGCCCTGCTTCAGACGCCGATCAACACGCAGCGCAAAGACCTCCAGCTCGTCATGCAGTCGAACATCTACAAGGAGCTGCCGCCGGAGTACGCCTGGGTGAGCGCGGCCGGCGGCGCGTTCCGCGGCATCGCGGCTGATTACCTGTGGATGCGGGCCGACAAGCTCAAGGAGGAGGGTAAGTACTACGAGGCGCACCAGCTCGCCAAGTGGATTTGCCTGCTGTACCCGCGGTTCCCTGCCGTCTGGAGCTTCCAGGCGTGGAACATGTCGTACAACATCTCCGTTGCGACGCACACAGCGCTGGAACGCTGGCAGTGGGTCTACAACGGCATCCGGCTGCTCCGCGACGAGGGAATCCCCAACAACGAGCGCGTTGTTCCACTGTACCACCAGCTCGCCTGGACCTGGTTCCACAAGGTCGGCGACCGGATGGACGATTTCCACTGGGTCTACAAGCGGGCATGGGCGGCCACCATCGAAACGCTGCTCGGTGCACCGCCGGCCGGCGCCCCGAACAACGTGACGATCGACTGGTTCCGTCCCGTGGCGGAAGCGCCGCCGGTCGGCGAGCTCGTCGCCAGCAAGCCGGAGGTCGCCGAGCTCGTGTCGCGTCTGAAAGGTCTGGGAATCGACGTCGACGCATCGACCAACAGCCAGCGACTGTTCCACCCGCTGGAGGAGACGCTCTTCAAGCCCTACACCATCTGGCAGAAGAACGCACAGCTTGCGGCACTCCGTGCCAAGCCGCCCGAGGAGACGGAGGGGCAGCGTAAGCTCGACGAGTTCTTTGCGAGCGCCAGCGGCGATGCATGGAACGCGCTGCTCGCATCGCTGCGGGCCAAGGTGCTGCGCGAGCAGTACAAGATGGACCCGAAGTTCATGCTCGAGATGACCGGCAAGTTCGGGACAGACGAACCGATTCCGATCGACTGGCGGACGCCATGGTCGCAGTCGATGTACTGGGCGATGTACGGAACGCAGAAAGGCAGCGAGGCGAAGAACGTCAAGGAGTTCGACCTCCTCAACACCGACCGCATCATGCTCTTCTCGCTGGCGACGCTCTCCAAGGCGGGACGCTACGTCTTCCGGATCGATCCCCAGTTTCCGATGGACTCGTTCCTGAATACGCTGCCCGACCTGCGCTACATCGACGCCATGCACCGCAAGTACCTCGAGCTCGGCAAGAAGCACGCCGAGGAGGGCGAGAACGTCGGCATGACCGCGGGCGAGACGCTGCGGAGCGGCCACGTCAACAACCTGCACGCGGCGATCGTCGCGCTCTACTTCGCCGGGCAGGAACAGAAAGCGCAGTACTACCTCGAGTACCTGGCGGCCAACTACAAGGACATGGTCACGCAGCAGATCCAGGAGCAGTATCTGCAGAGCGTCGACGTCTTTGTTCAGAGCCAGCTCAAGGAGATGGCGGGCAGTTTCAACGACGCATCACTGCTCATCTACTCCCTCCTGACCAACGGATACCTGGCCTTGTCTTCCGGATCGGCGGACGAGTTTGCTTCGGCCGTCCAGAAGGCGAAGCTCGTGTACGACTTCTACCAGAAGGATAAGGTGGACGATCCCCAGGGTCGTCGGGCCATGCCGCCCTTTGCGCGCGTACGAGCCAACGCTCTCGCCGACTTCCTGCTGACGCCGGATTTCCCGATCCCCCTGCGTTCAATGGTCTGGCGGAGCGAGCAGCCCGACATACGACAGATGGCCTACGACGACGTGATCGGCGGGCTGGCCGAGCAGTGCCGCGAGGAAGGCTTTGACGTCGAGAAGGCGTTCCCCACCCCACCCGGCATGGCGGAATACCGCAGGGCCAATCCGAGGCCAACGCAGGTCGAGGACGTCGCCCGCCAGAAGCAGCGTGAGCAGCAGGAAGCCAAGCAGCGGCAGCAGTGACACTCCGCGTACCACCCGTCAACTGCCTGAGCCGCGACGATGCAGCGCTTCCTCCAGCCGGGATCATGGCCGCAGACACTGAACCAGGAGCCTCGTCGGTGAATCTGCTTCGACTGCTGCTGGTCGCATTCCTGCTGTTCGTGTGCGCCGAGTTGTACGTTCTGTTCAAGCTCGGCAACTCCATCGGCTGGGGATGGACGCTTCTTCTGGTGATCCTGAATGGTCTCCTGGGTGCGTGGCTGGCCAGGCGCGAGGGGCTGCGAACGATCCGGGCGATTCAAACGGATCTTGAGGCGGGACGCATGCCCGCCGACCGGCTCCTGGACGCTGTCATGATCCTGGCTGCCGGCATCCTGCTGATTCTGCCCGGCGTGCTGACGGACGTCGGCGGCGTCCTGCTTCTCCTGCCGCCGGTGCGGGCGCTCCTGCGAACCGGACTCAAGCGGAGCTTCCAGTCCCGGTTCATTGTTCTTCGGGGCGGCCCGGCGGACGATGACTTGATCGACGTGGAAGCGAAATCGGCGCATGACCGCCCCGAACGCGACCTCCCCCGCCTTGAGTAGAGCCTGACGGGCGACCTCCTACTTCATCTTCAGCACGCCACCGAGGCCGCTCTTCTGCGGCACGTAGTGATAGGGGAGGAAGTTTGTCTGACGCACGTCTTCGACCGTCGACAGCATGTCCGGATCGATCTGGTTTGCAGCCTTGATCAGCGCGGGTACATCGCGGCGGTATGCGGCGACGAAGCAGATGCTGATCGTGCCGTCGCGCCCTTCCCCTTCCAGTTCCGTGACCACGTAGCCGGCCTGGCGCAGTTGCTGCGCCATCCGCGTCTCCTTCCGGGAAATGCAACGCACGATCTGCATGCCAAGTGCGAGCTTCGCCTCGAGCCACATGCCCACGTAATTCCCCGTCGCGAATCCACAGGCGTACGCAAGCACGTTCAGCGGGCGATCCAAATGCGACACGACGCTCGAGATCGCACCCAGCCAGATGAGCACTTCGAAAAAACCCACAACGGCGGCCAGCAGGCGCTGTCCGCGCACGACGCAGATCGTCCGGAATGTCCCCAGCGACACGTCAGCAACGCGCGCGCAGAAAATGAGGAGTGGAAGCCACTGGGCGTACCTGTCGAACAGGTCGATGGGATGGGGCATGCCCGATCTCTCCGTGAGCAGTTCAAGTAGACGCACGGCCCTCGCGTTCAGCAAGGATGGCCATCGGACGCGAGCGAATCCGTGTCAGAAACAGCACCGCCTGGCGCGTTCCCTTGAGGTGCAGCCTCCGGATGACCTCCTCCGGGGTGGCGGCGAACCCGCGCGTCTTGATCTCCAGCCGGCCGATCTCGTGACCCGCAAGCCAGCCGCGGGCCTGGCTCAAGGACCACGGCGCGATGTCAAGAATCCGGAATCCCGTCAGCATTGACGTCGGCGGCACCTCGGACCCGACGAGCCACGCGATCCGGGGATCCACGGGCGCCAGGTTGTGCCGGGCCGCCAGCGCGCCAACGAGGTCAGCACGGATCACCGCGGCATCCGGTTCCAGCAGGTACAGACCCGGGAGCGGCTCCTCCGGCTCAGGCCAGGCAGGCGGCTCGCCCGACTCCGAGGCGATTGTCTCACCCCAGGGCAGCACCGTCGCCCGTCGACTGGCGCTCTGCAGCGAGCCTGTCCAAAGGACCGCCTGCCGGCACTCGCCGCCATGGCTGACCAGCTCGATCTCGCCCGCCGCGGGAAGCTCACGAAGATCCGCGCCCGGCGACAGCTTTACCGCAACGTGCCGGTACTGGTCAATGACTCGGGAAAGCACGCCCGGTCCCGGTGAGGCGAACGCCGCATCGTGACGGCGAATCCCCTCGGCACGGCGATCGGGGTCAATGTGTGCCGCAGCGGCAGCCGGACGCTGAAAGCCGACGTCCGTGACCTCTATTTTGATCGTGCTGCCATACACGGAGCAGTTGTGCGCACACATGAATGTTCGTGGGGCCGACCAGTCTGCAGCGATCAGTCGCCGCCCAGCCGCCAGAGCAATGGCGTCCCCCCCCACTCCGCAGCAGAGGTCGGCAACATCACCAAAAGGCTGGAACCGCCGAGCCTTGTGGGCGGCAATCACTTCATCCGAAGACTGTTCGAGACCAATGCGGTCGAACAGCATCATCTTCGCACAGGCGAACTTGCGTGCCGCCGTGACCCGGAGGGAAACCTGGTTCCAGGCGGCCGCGACCTGCCACGGCGCGATCCGGGCGCGCCAACGCTCGATCTCCGCAGGAGTACCCGCCGCATCGCCGGAAGCCATCGCGTCACAGACCTCGCGCCCTTCCCGAGATGCGAGCCATTCCAACTCCTCAACCGTTGGGAGCCGCTCTTCGCGCAGCCAACGTTCGACCTTCGTACGTCTGCCCATGGGCAGATTGTACCCGCCCATTCCGTACCGCGAGCTACGGCAGCCGGCTCAGGAGCAGCGTCGCGGTCCCGAGGACGAGAAAGAAGCCCGACATGTCGGCGATGGTGGTGAGAATTGGTCCGGATGCCGTCGCGGGATCGATGCCGACGCGTCGGAACAGAAGCGGCAGGATTCCCCCCAGGCACCCCGCCGCCAGGGTGTTAACGGCGAGCGCCAGGCCCACAACAAGTCCCAACCAGCCACTGCCCTTCCAGACGTAACCGAGGCCTGCCACCAGGACACCCAGCAGGGCGGCGTTCACAGCCCCGAGAGCAGCCTCGCGCGATAGGACATAGATCGCGTCACGCGGCCGAATGGTTCCGAGCGTCAGTTCGCGGAGCGAGAGCGCGATTGACTGGATGCCGGCGTTGCCACTGATGTTGGAGACGATCGGCAGAAACACGGCCAGTGCGATGACGCTGGCGAGGGTCTCCTCGAAAATGGCGATCACCGACGCTCCTGCGAGGTTCAGCCCGAGATTCACGACCAGCCACGACAAGCGCTTCCAGACGCGCTCCGCCAGCGGCATCGACCGGCTTTCCTCTCCGCCGAAAATACCGGCGAACTTGAGCATCATTCGTCCGGCACTGCGCCCCGCCGCCTCCGCCACGTCGCCGGCCAGCACGACCCCGAGCAGTTGGCGGTCCGCGCTGACCACGGGCAGCGCGATGTGCCCGTGCACCTCGAACTGCTCCTGGAGCTTGTCCAGGGGGTCGTGGTCGCGGAGCACGATGGGCGCGCGAAGCATCAACTCGCCGATCCGCTTGTGACGTGGTGACAGCACCAGCTCACGCAGACCGAGCACGCCGAGGAGCCTGCCGTCCGCATCTGTGACGTAGAAGTACTGAGCGCTGTAGCCAGCGTATTCCTCCGCATTCTGGCGCAGGTCCTCGAGCACGTCCTCGACTGTCGTGTCCACCGGGTAGGCGATGAACTCCTTGACCATCAGGCCGCCGGCGGTGTCGGCGCCGTATGCCATCAGTTCACGGGCTTCGCGGGCGTGCTCCAGCGAGACATTCGCGAGGATGGTCGCCACGTCCTCCTCGTCCATCTCGGCCAGGACGTCGGCGCGGTCGTCACTCGCAAGTTCATCCACGATCGCCGCGGCGTGGGAGGGATGCGCCTCCTCGAGAAGGCTTGCTGCATCCTCATCCGGCAGATCCTCGAGAAAATCGGCGGCCTCCCCGGGCTCAAGCGCATCGAGCAGCCGGCCCCGCTCTTGCGGGGACAGCCGGGCAGCCATGCGGCGAAGATCCTCGCGCGGTAGCGAGGCAATCAGTGAAGAGACGACCCGGCGGTCGTCTCGCTCCAGCGCGGAGCGCAGCACCTCCACCGGGTCCTGCTCGACCGACCGCGTGCTGTCCCGCCCGTCCATACTCATCAGACCCGCCAGTTCCGGGCTGCGCGCCCGCACCGTTCGCGCAGGCTGCGGCAGTACCCTGTTGAGCATTTTAGAACGTGCAGCGAGCGGACCACGCTTCCGCGTGGTTGGGAAGATCGCGCGGTGCAGAATCAGGCACGCTCAGTAGAAGATTGTCAGGATCAGGTTGGGCTCGGCGTGCTTGCCTTCCCACATTCCGACAGTTGTCGTGGCAAATTTGACCTCGACCTGCGGATTCTGGGCGAGCCACTCATTGATCAGCGTTTCCATGTGGCGGACCGCCCCTTCCGACAGCTTCGAGTGGAAGGTGTGCACCCGGCTCACGCTGCGACCGCTGATGCCCGCAGGCATGGATGGCATGGCCGGCTGGACCGAGGTGCCGGCGAGCGAAGTCGCAGAAAGGGCCGGCACGTCGATGGGTGCGAAATCAGCGTCTTCGTCCTCGAGTTCGATTGGCGGAATGCTGAGCCCGCTTGCCGAGGCCGATGGGGAAGACGGGGCTGACGCTGCCGCGGGGGCAATGGCGGGCGCAGGCGGTGCGGCCGCCGCATCCTGCAGGCAATGGTGGCACAGCATCTTGCCGGCCGAAAGTCTCGCGAGACCCCGGTGCAGGTGCTCGGGGTAGATTGTTGCACCGCACTTGCTGCAGATGTGGACAAGTTCCGGCTGTGCAGGTCCGCTCATGGCCAGCCTCCCAGACTCAGTTTGAACATGACGTGCGGCAATCGTGCCGTCGCCGGCCGGGCGGAGAAGAGGTGGCAGCGGAGACTCCGCCGACAGGCACAAGGCCATTTTAGCCTGTTCCCAATCGGCGGGTCAACGGAAATCAGAACAGGCTGAAAATCCGCGGGCCAAACAGGTTCACGAGGAAGCTTTGCCGGATCAGCGTCGGGCTCGACTGCGGCTGGAGAAGCACCTCGAACTCGCGGTTGACGAGCCGGTCACACGTCGGAATCTGGAGCAGGGACGCGCCCGAGCAGATCAGTGCCAGCCGCCAGACGGCTCGAATCCAGATGCGCCTCATGCGCTTTGACCTCCCGGAGTGGTTCCGCAGGGCGGAACGGGTTCAGGGCTTCTCGCTGCAGGTGCAGACCATGCGACCGCAACCCGGGCAACCGGTGCCGTACTTCTCGTGCACCGCATCGCTCAGGTCAATCCCTTCGACGTTGGCCAGCGTGACGAGCCACGCCAGTACGTCGGCGAATTCCTCGCGCTTGTTGGCCTCGTCCGTGCGGTCGCCGATGGCCGCGGCCAGCTCGCCGATTTCTTCCATCAGCCACAGGAAAGTGCCCGCGGAGCCGCGCTCACGGTCCTTGTGCGAGTACATCTTCTCGATCAGCTGCTGGAAGTCACGAAGGTCCATGGCTTGATCCGCTGCAGAGACGATCGACGCCTTAACTGCCCGTGCCTCACGATAGCGGGTTCCCTCTGCGCCGGCAATCGGCCACCAGGGCATATAATGCGCCCATGGTTCCCCCGAGACGGGAGACATTTCCACGTTCCGCACGCGTGCGCGGCAACACCAGTTTCCGGCGCGCGTTCCGTGAAGGCCTGCGCGCCTCGGACGGCCGGATCACTCTGTATGCCTCTCCGAATGCGGGCCTCAGCAGCCGACTGGGCATTTCCGTGGGGCGGCGCTTCGGGACGGCGGTGCGGCGTAATCGTATCAAACGGCTGCTGCGTGAAGCGTTCCGACGGATTCGGCGCGACCTGCGCCCGGGGATCGACTGGGTGGTTGTGCCGCGTCCCGGCCCGGAGCCAAAAGTGGCCGAGTTCCAGGAATCCATTCGGACGCTCGCCGAGCGGCTGTATCCCGGGCTGGACCGGCTCAGCGCAAAAAGAAAGCACCAGGTGCCGTGAGGCGGCCCGGTGCTTTCCGGAGGGGAAAGAAGCCTGGTTACCGGCTCAATTGCCGGCTGGTATGTCCCTCCGATGATTTCCTGTCGGCCACGCCCCATTATAGGCATGACCAGTATAAGTTATCGGCAACAACGGCCCACAAATTTAGGCCCGCAAGATTGTACCCACTTCGGCCGGAAAAGGTAGCACAATTTCCCTAAATTTACAGGCCTCTCGGCAGGTGGCCCGATTTATCGGACTCTCGCCCCGCCCTCCCGGCTCAGCCGCCTTAGCATTGAGCCCAGCCGCACTTATAGCACTTGTTGCAGCCCTCGGCGAACACCAGGGACTCGCCGCACTCGGGGCAGACCACCTTGAAGGCCAGCCGCGAGAGACTCCCGGCGCCTGCACTCCCGGCCGGTGCAGGCGCCCCGGTAGACCCGGCATGAGCTGTCGAAGCGTGGCGCACTTCCGGACCGTGCTCATGCCCTTTGCCGTTGCCGTTCCCGTTACTCTTGCCGGGACCCACGGGAGCGTCCAACGCGGATAGGTCGCACTCACCCAGCAGCAGGTCGCGGAGCCCGAACCGCTCCTTGGCCCGCTGGTATTTCAGGAGGGCCCGCGCCAGGCCGTCGCCGAGGCTCATGATCTTGCCGTCGCGCGTCGGTACCTGCAGGCTCGAGCCGATGTCCTTGAGCTGGCGGATCACATGCTTGAACGAGCCGCCGGCCCGCAGCCAGAGGGAAATCAGCCGGCAAATCGCTTCGAGGTCGCTGTTGGCGATATCCCCGCCCTTGCCGAGCTGGGCGAAAACCTCGAGCTCCCGTTCGCGCCTGGGATCGACAGTGATCTTGACATGCATATTCCCGAACGGCGTCATCTGGCGGATGCGCAATCCGCTGACGATCTCGGGAATATCCCGCGGCTCCAGTTCCTGGTCGTCGTCCTTTGCCGGCACGGTCCCCTCTCTTTGCGTAGACTTCGCCGGTGCCGCGGGAGGCGGAGCCTCGGCCGATCCGCCTTTGTGTTTGGCCTCCGAATCTTTCAGGGCCATTGGCTGCGAGGACCTGCAGCCATCGCGGTACACCGTCACGCCTTTGCACCGGAGCTCATAGGCCATCCGGTAGATCGTCTCGACGTCCTCGGGCGTGGCATCATGCGCGAAGTTAATGGTCTTGGAGATGGATGCATCGCAGTGCCGCTGGAAGGCGGCCTGCATCTTGACGTGCCATTCCGGGCTGATGTCGTGGGCACACACAAACACGTGCTTCACGTCATCCGGAATGTCATTAATATCAGCGAGGGTGCCATCCCTGGCAATCCGGTCCATCATACCCTCGCTGTAAAATCCGCGGTCACGCGCCACACGTTCGAAGATCTCGTTGATCTCCACCATCGGCGCCTTCCCTTCGTCCTGACCCTTCAGAACGTTGCGGAAGAACGCCAGACTGAACATGGGCTCGATGCCGCCCGAGCACCCGGTAATGATGCTGATCGTGCCGGTCGGGGCGACCGTCGTGCAGCATGCGTTGCGCATCGGGCGGTGGTACTTCGTCTCCCAGAGGCTGCCCTTCCAGTTGGGGAAGGAGCCGCGTTCGCGTGCGAGCTGCTCGCTGCAGTTGTGGGACTCGTCATTGACGAACTGCATGAACCGCTCGCCCCAGGCGACGCCCTCGTCCGAGGAGTACCGCACCCCCAGCATATAGAGGGCATCGGCAAACCCCATGATGCCCAGGCCGATCTTGCGGTTGCTCTTGCAGACCCGGTCGATCTCCGGCAACTGGTAGTTATTGGCGTCGATCACGTTATCGAGGAACCGCACGGACTCGTACACTGTCTCACGCAGCGATTCCCAGTCGACATCCGCTTCGGGCGTGCAGGGCCGCCGCACGAAACGGGCGAGATTGATGCTGCCGAGGTTGCACGCTTCATACGGCAACAGCGGCTGCTCCCCGCACGGGTTGGTCGCTTCCATGCGCCCGAGATGCGGAGTGGGGTTGAACTCGTTGATGCGATCGATAAAGACGACGCCGGGCTCGCCCGTCCGGTGCGCGTTGGTGACAATGATGTCCCAGAGCTCACGGCGGGTGTAGACCGGGACAGGGAAAGACGAGCCACGGGCGAAGACCGCACCGGTTTCGGCGCCGTCCGTTCCGAGAACCCGCAGCTCGCCATCCTGACCGCGCCGTACGGGGATCAGCGACCGCACGTCATAGGTCCAGATGCCCAGATCGCGCGGCAGGAGGAATTCCTGGCCGTTACGCGGATTCCGCACGATATGCGGGGAGTCCGCGTCTTCGAGGAATCCCTCCATCCATTCGTCGGTGATCTTCACCGAGATGTTGTAATTGGTGAACTGCGTGAGATCCTGCTTGGC
>CAZJTF010000037.1:0-28617 GCA_964548565.1 uncultured Planctomycetales bacterium
GATTTCGCGGCGCATGTTGCGTCAAAGCAGTCGCCGATTATGCAACTGAGGGGTGTACGTTGAGGGCATTGCAGCTGGCAGAGCCATCTTGACCCTCACGGGCAACGACCCGTCGCCAGGAGGACTATCCTGCTCGGACTCCCTGTTCGTCACGGTCGTGCAGGCAGACATTGATATAGGTTGCGGTGAAGAGACCGAGGAGAACCCGGGGAAGTACATCAATGTGAACTGGGATGACGACGATCAGGATGGTTGGACAAACAACGGGGCACCGCCTGAAGCAGTTTACACCAAGGACGATGCTTTGGTGACGGGCGGCGATAATGACTTACGGCTTATTACAGTAGATGCCACTCCAAGGCTAGCTGGCGCCCAGATCCGACTTACTTTCGGATCCGATATTAAAGTGTGGGGAGACATCCGAAAGCATAACACCGAAGTGCAATCAGGAACAGACTTCCCAACGTCTTCACTACCGCAACTGATGTTCGTTGAAGGAATCACACACTCAGCGTCCTTCGGCGATCTGAAACTGAAGACGGAGTACATCCACGAGGGTGCTGTCGTCCATTCAGATGTTGTTGCACTTACTGTGTTTGAGGTGACGTTGACAGGCATCTTTGCTGGGCCGCAACAGGTCGACAATGAAGCAAGGCACAGCACGCACAACAACAGCTCAGATATGAATGGAATGATAAGCTGGGATGATGCCAATGGTGACGGACAGAAGGGCGACTTGGACGATAAGTGCCAGTACTTTTCAAACTGCATGGAGGATAGGGGCACCGTGTTTCCGGCTGGCGCTGCAAATGTGGGAACCATCAGCTTCGATCTCCAGCGAGAAGCATGGTTCAAGACTTGGATTTGGAATCCAGCTCAAAGCAAGTGGTTTACAGCTCCCTGGCCGCCCGCTTGGACATACGACCATTTCGTAGCGGATGATCGAGATGTGACGCCATCAGCACAAGAGCACGTTTATCAAATTGATGGCCCAGGATGGTATCACAAAGAAGGGAGTTTGCCGATCGTTTTTCGGGGGGACTTTCGTGACTGGGCTGTCATAAACCTAGACGGCACGAGTTATCAGTGTTCGGACTACTACAGGTGGCACGCACAGTAACAGGTCAAGGAGAAGGAAGGATATCAGAACATATTAACGCGCCATGATGTTGATAAACAGTTAATTGGTGCAGGGTGGATCGCAGTCGTGGAGCCCGAAGCACCGTGAGTGATGTGGAGGCATTGTATGAGAAGGCAATGTAGAACCGTCCGAATAGCGATCGGAGCAGTCTCCTGCATAACCCTTGTGGGTCTTGGGCAAGACACCCCCGCTAAGCCGTCCCTTGTGGTCGACTTAAATTCTCCTGATCCTTACACGCGGATTGCCGCGACCAAAAGGATCCTAGAGGACCGCAAAGCGACCGTCGATGCCCTGATCGCCATGGTTGACCAGGAAGCCGACGGCGTACCGTTCGGGTCTGACTTAGAACTGAAGCCACTTGCCATCGGACTGCTTGGCGAGTTCCGTGACCCAAAGGCTATTCCGGCGTTGATGAATAACCTGAAGTACAAAATTAAGGTCTCAGCGGGCAGCACAGGGGCGGCGCTCAGCCCTGGCAACAGCCATCCGGCGGTTGCTGCCCTCATCTTGATCGGGCATCCGGTTCTCGAGCGTGCGTGGTACCGGGTCGAGATGTCTGATGATCCGGAGGAGAGAGAGTTATGCGCATATACCCTTGGACGAATTCAAGGTCGCGAAGTGGTCGGACTCCTGGTTGAACGCAAGCTTGCTAAGGTGGATCGGCTACGGAGAGAACGACTTGAAAAGGCCTTGACGCTCGTTGAGAATATACCGTAGTCATCGCTAAATGCCTCTAGGCCTAGGTCAAGAGCTTTGCGATTGGCTTTTGCGCGCCCGGTTTGCCGCTCACAGTGCGGTCCTCGAGGACCGCCGGCGGACGATTCGGGGATTGATCGAAATCGTCGAAACAACCGCTGACGAGCCGCCGGGGGCTGAAAACCCCACGAAGGAACTGGCGATCCGGCTGCTCGGTGAGCTGCGGGCCGAGGAAGCCGTTCCGACTCTGCTCAAACACCTGAAGTACCGCGTGGAGTTCGACGCGGGTACCCTGGCCCAGCAGCTCAGCATGGGGACATACTACCCCGCGGCGGCCAGCCTCGCGCGGATCGGTCACCCGGCCCTGAACAAGGCCTGGTCGCTGGTCACGTCCGATGATCCGCTCGAACGCGAGCTCGGTGCGTGGATCGTCGGAGAGATCGAGGGCGGCGACAATGCCCGGGTTCTGCTGGAGCACAGGCTCTCCAGAGCGGATGGCCGGGTGAAGCCTCGGCTGGAGGCGGCGCGGGAAGTGCTGAAGAAGTCGGGGCCGCGACCAGATGTGGTGCCGCCAGGATCGTGGAGATCAGATCGCGCCGAGCGGATCCGCGAGGAAGCGGTCCAGGTCCATCTCGGCCTGGCGACCGGTGGCGAGGTCTTTGACGGCCACCGCACGTCGGGCGGTGAACTCCGCCCCGACGAGGATGGCGCGACTTGCTCCGGACGCGGACGCCTGTTTGAGCCCCTTGCCGATGGGCTGACGCCGGTAGCCGAACTCGGCGCTGTGGCCCGCCTGGCGGAGCCGGGCCACGATCTCCATGGCCGCGGGCAGGCAGCTTTCGTCGGCGTCGATCACGAAGAAGCTGACCCGCTTCGAGACGCTGGCCTGGGGCGGAAGCTTCCCGCGGTCCACGAGCAGATCCGAAATCACCACGTCGCTGGTTCCGAAGCCGATACCCGACATCGGTGGCCCGCCCACGACCTCGAGCAGTCGGTCGTAGCGTCCGCCGCCGCAGATGGCGCGCTGCAGGCCGCCTTTCCCGAACCCCTCAAAGACCACGCCGGTGTAGTAGGCCAGGCCGCGAACCACGCCCATGTCGAAGGTGCAGTACGCGCCGACGCCCATCACCTCCAAATGCCGAAGCAGCAGTCTGAGGCGTTCCATCTCCCCCTCGGCCGCTTCATTGCCAGCCGCTGCCTCTGCCAGCTGCTGGAGGCCCGATTCACCGCGCGCGTTGCCGATGGTCTCGAGCATGGCGAGCTCGGCCGTGGTCTGCGTGACCTTCGAGAGGATCTCGGTGAACGCCTCCGCCGGGATTTTGTCCCGCCTGTCGAGCGTTGCGTAGATCGTCTCGTGGCGCTCCGGCGGAAAACCCTTCGCAACGAGCAGCGCCGCCAGGAGCGAACGCGAGTTGATCTTCATCACCGCGTCGTCCGGCGTGAGGCCGACCTCGCGCAGGAAGTCGAGCATCACGAAGATGCACTCGGCGTCGGCGAGCACGTCGTCGGCCCCGACAATGTCGACGTTCCACTGGAAAAACTCGCGCAGGCGGCCCCGCTGCGGGCGCTCCGCCCGGCAGAGTCGCGGCATGCTGAACCACTTGATCGGGCGCGGCAGGGCCTGGGCCCGGGCGGCCACCATGCGGGCGAGCGTCGGCGTCATCTCGGGGCGGATGGCGAGCTCGCGGTCGCCCCGATCGCGGAAATGGAACAGCTCGGAAACGATGCCCTCGCCGCTCTTGGCCCGGTACAGGTCGAGGTACTCGAAGATCGGCCCGTCGTACTCCTCGAAACCGTTGCGGAGCGACACGCGCCGCCATGCGTCGAAGATCCAGTTGCGAACCGCCATGTCCGCGGGGTAGAAATCCCTCGTTCCTTTGACAGATTGAAACTTCATCAGATCGGCTTTCCGTAGCGTCGCCTGCAGTGGTGGGAGGCCGCTACACGGGTGTTACACAGACACGCGCGGCACGTCGCGTTTTGAAGCTTGCGAGCAGCACCGCATTCGCTCACGCGCTCTTGAGCAGGTGCAGCGGCACCGCACGGTGCGCCGTCCGTCGCCGAGCGCGTTTGCGGGCTGCGCGTGCCGCCGGCCGGCTTGTCGATGCGGCTGGCTTCGTCTTGCGCTTGCGCCGTTTCGCCAGATATTCGCGGGCGAAGACGGCGATCTGCTCCGGCTCGGTGAACAGATGTTCGTAGTTGTACTCGTCGGCGTGCCAGTCGCAGCCCTTGGTCTTGTACTCGCGGCAGATCGACGGGCGATTCTCGTAGATTCCGCAGCGGTTGTCCGGCAGGAGCGCACGGCACTTGCGGTTGATCTGGATATACCACTCGCCGTCCTCCACGAAAATCAGGGAGTCCTCGTGGAGCAGGTACCAGCGCATGTCCTCGAAATCGCGTTTCGTCGTCGGCTTGTCGATCTGAAACGCGAAGTACCGGCAGCAGAGCGCGACACACTGCTCGCACAGGCTGCCGTTCTCGGAGAGAATCGGTAGTTTCACGTCTGCCTCGCTTACCTTGGCGCTTTCAAAAGCGGCAATTGTAGAGACGCCCATCGTCGGCGGCAACCGGCCGGCAAGGGTCCGTGCCGCAGTACGGTGTCGCGCTATCGCTTCGACTTTTCCCGTCCGGCACGTTTATACTCGTCGCATGCGGATCATTGCTGGGAAATACCGGGGCAGGACCATCGCGGCGCCGCCGGGAGATGCGACGCGGCCCATTCTTGACCGTGCCAAGACGGTCCTCTTCGACATGCTGGGCCACCGCCTGGCTGAGCCGGGCCGGCTCCCGCCGCTGGCCGTGCTCGATCTGTATGCGGGCAGCGGCTCCCTGGGCATCGAGGCGCTCTCCCGGGGGGCGCGGTATTGCCTGTTCGTCGAGCGCCACCGCCCCACCGCGGCTCTCATCCGCAGCAATCTCGATGCGCTCGGGATCATCCGCGAGGCCAAAGTCACCGAGGGCGATGTCAGCGGCGTCCGGTGGAGCGCGCCTCCCCCCGATGAGCAGGGGCAGGCCCGCTATGAGCTGGTCTTCCTCGATCCGCCCTACCGGCTCCTCGAGGGCCAGACACCGGAAACCACTGTCCGCATGATCCTCCGCCATCTGGCGACGAGCCCGGTGATCGCACCCGGTGCCCTGATCGTCGTGCGGCACGGCGAGGGTTCGCGTCCCGATCTCGCGCCCCTGGAACAGCTCGAAGAGCGGGAAGTCGGTACGATGATGTTCCGCTTCATGACTCCACCGACCCAGACCGTCCCCGACGGCCCAGGAGGCCCATGAAGGGCGAGATAACCATCCAGGAAGCGGCTTTGCGGGTCGTCCGCAGGTTGCGCGAGCACGGCCACCAGGCCTACTGGGCGGGCGGCAGCGTCCGTGACATGCTGCTGGGGCTCGACCCCGCCGACATCGACGTCGCGACGGATGCCCCACCGGAGCGCATCGTCGAGCTGTTCCGGCGGACGCGCCACGTCGGGATACAGTTTGGCGTGGTGCTGGTCAGCCAGGGACGCCGCTGGATCGAGACCGCCACCTTCCGCACAGATTTGAGCTATGCCGATGGAAGGCGTCCCGAGGCCGTCGTCTTCACGACCGCCGAGGAGGATGCGCAGCGTCGGGACTTCACGATCAACGGCCTCTTCTATGACCCGATCGAACACCGTGTCATCGACTACGTGCGCGGCCAGGAAGATCTGCGTGCAGGAATCGTCCGCGCGATCGGCGAGCCCGAACGCCGCTTTGCCGAGGACCACCTGCGGATGCTGCGAGCGGTCCGGTTCGCGACCCGGTTCGCATTCCGGCTGGATGAGGCGACCGCCGCCGCCATCAACGCCCACGCGCAGCAGATCACCCGGATCAGCCCCGAACGCATCCGCGAAGAGCTCGAAAAGATGTTCGCGCACCCCGCGCGGGCCGAATCCCTCAAAATGATCGCGAATCTCGGCTTACTCCCGCACCTCTGGCCGGGCTCCGACTGGCCGCCGGATCGCGTCGAGCGCGCCTGTGCGATCCTGCGGGAGCTTCCTCCCCATGCCGATTTTGTGCTCAGCTTAGGCGCCCTTTTGTCCGAATGCTCCGCATCGCAGATCGAGAAAATCGGGCGGGCCCTGCGATGCAGCAATCAGCAGATCGCGGACGCCACCTGGCTGCTTGCATCGCAGGGGATCCTGGCGGACCCCTCCCTGCCGGACGCCACCCTCAAGAAACTCATGGCGAGCCCTCGCTTTGAGGATCTCCTCGCGCTGCACCGGGCGATCGCGGTCAGTCAGGGCAGGGCGCTGGCCGGATATGAGGCCGCCCTATCCCGTCGCGCCGCGATCCGCCCGGTCGACGTCGCCCCCCCGCCGTTTGTGTCGGGCGAGGATCTGATCGCAGCCGGTCTGCAGCCGGGGCCGGGTTTCAAACAGATTTTGACGGAACTGTACGACGCGCAGCTCAACTCCGAGCTCACGGACCGGCCGTCTGCGCTCCGGCGTTTGAATGAGATGATCCGCGATCGCAGGTAAGCCCCTGTCGCCAGCCCGCCTCGGGTAGGAGGCGGGGTTAATCTTTGAGCGTCGAGCCGCGGTGGCGCGGGTGCCGGGGCCGATTTCGGGCCGAATGGGCGTGTAGTGCCGACCTACCCTCTTGCGGAGGCGGGGGGTGGATTTGCTATAACCACGTCCGATGTTCCTCCGCAGCAAGAAGCGCTTCAAGAACGGCAAGTGGCACCGCTACTACAGCGTCGTGGAGTCGCGTCGGCTGCCCGGGGACCGAGTGGTTCAGCGGCAGGTGCTCTACCTCGGCGAGATCAACGACACGCAGGAAGCGGCCTGGCGCAGGACGCTGGAGGTCTTCGACGAGCACCCGTGGTTCCTGCAGACCGCGCTCGATGAGCTGCTCGACGTGGACTTCGCGGCCGCCTCGAAGGACCGCGAGATTCCGCCGGACGCCGTGAACGCGCTGAGCCTGCGGATGGAGCAGTTGACACTTCGCCGGTCGCGGGCGTTCGGAGACTGCTGGCTGGGCCTGGCGCTGTGGCGGGAGCTTCAGCTTGTGAATCGTCACCTGGTCGAGCAATGGCGGACGCTGTTCGACGCGAAGTTCGACGTTCTCCTGTACGACCTGACCAGCACGTATTTCGAAGGCATGTGCGAAGGGATCCCCAAGGCCCGGCACGGCTACAGCCGCGACGGCCGGCCGGACTGCCGCCAGGTGGTGATCGCGCTGGTGGTCACGCCGGATGGATTGCCGCTGGCCTACGAGGTCATGGCCGGCAACACCTCGGACCGCACGACACTGAAGGCGTTCCTGGATCGCATCGAGGCGCTGTACGGCAAGGCCGACCGTATCTGGGTGATGGACCGCGGCATTCCCACGGAGGAGGTCCTGGGGCAGATGCGGGCCGAGGGCATTCACTATCTGGTGGGCACGCCCAAGAGTCGGCTGAGCAAGATGGAGCGGGCTGTTACGCGGCCACCTGCCGGCTGCAATCGCAGAAGACGGCGTGAGCCTGTGGCGGATGTACATGCAGCTCGTCCAGGTGGAGCAGGCGTTCAAGAATCTCAAGAGCGATCTGGCCGTGCGGCCCATCCATCACCAGGTCGAACCGCGGGTGGAGGCCCACATCCTGGTTGCCTTTCTGGGTTACGCCCTGTTGGCGAGCCTGCGGATGAAGCTGCAGCATGCTGCCCCCGGCCTGACCGCGCGGGCCGTCCTGGAGCAGCTGGCCGCCATCCGCATGGTAGACGTGTGTATCCCGACCACCGACCGCCGCCTTCTGGTGATGCCCCGCTACATCGAGCCGGACGAATCCCAGCAACTCGTCCTGGAGAAGCTCGATCTGACGCTCCCGCCTCAGCCGCCGCCTCGCATCCGCCCCGGCGAGGTCATCCTCCCGGCCGCCCCCCCCTGTCTTGTAGTGCCGACCTTTGACCCAGAATGGCCTCGGCGCTATCGCCACGGCTGACGGCTGGCTGAAACTGCGAAGGTTGGGCTAAGCTCTGCTCAACTGCCATTCGGACGCGGGACAATCGATCGACCTCCCCGGCATCCGCACGACGGCCGATGCTGATCCAGGCATGACGCCTCCCGGGCACTGCGCACATGGGCTCCCACTCGGGGAGGCACCCTCCCAGGGAGCCGCATCTCATCTGGTTCGCACGTTGAAAGGAGACGTGATCATGGGCACCATGCAGAACCTGAGCGCGATCCACCCGACGAAGAAAGTCTCATCGCTGCTGGACGAGTTCAAGGCCTTCGCGTTCAAAGGCAACGTGATTGACCTGGCAGTCGGTGTGATCATCGGAGCCGCGTTCGGCAAAATCGTCGACTCGCTGGTCAAGCATCTCATCATGCCGCTGATTGCAGTGGTTCTCCCCGGCGAACAGGGCTACCTTGGCTGGAAGTGGGTGATCGCCGGCCAGGAGATCCCCTACGGCCTGTTCATCGGCGAGGTCGTCAATTTCATCATCGTGGCGCTCGCCCTCTTCATTTTCATCAAGAAGTTCCTCGGCTGGATGATGCGTGCGCGGCAGCAGGAGGCGGTACCGGCTATACCGCCGCTTACCAAGGATCAAGAACTCCTCTCGGAAATCCGTGACCTGCTCAAGGCGCGCTGAGGCATCCCGAACGCACCGTATCGTCTTGCGTCCATCCCGCATACCGGCCCGCCCGCGGTGGGTGCCCGCCGTGCGCTCTTTTTGGTACGATACGCGGAATGCGTCGCAGGACCGGCCAGCTCGGACAGGACCCCACCGCGCGGATCGAGTGCCACCGCGTCGACAATCGGTTCGTCCCCCTGCGGCTTTGCGACCTGGCGGACGCCCTCGTCGACGACTGCGCGGCGGCCGACAGAGATACATGCCGCCGGTTTGTCGAGGCGTTGACCGCCGTCATTGAGCAGGAAGCGGCCGCTTTCGAACGCGAGCTCGTCGACCAGTACTCGTTCTTCAATCCCGACCGCGACACACTGCCGCTGGCCAGCGACACCGCCGCACGGACACCGGCCGGCTACGCTGCCCTGAGCGCAACCCTGAACTACCTCCTGGACAAGGCGAATTTCGAGCGCCTCGACGATGTGGAGGTTGACCGCGTCCTGAGGGTGGCGTGCTCGTATGGTGTCCGCGTGCAGCTGGATCCGTCACAGATCGACGACTTCGCCATCTTCGTCCGCGGGCAAGGCCAGATCCAGCGTACCAGGCGCTCGTGGAGGGCCCCATGGAACGGACGGATCTTCCCCCTCCAGGTCTACCGGCGCCTCGTGGTCATCGCACGTCTGAAAAACGATCCGCACGTGCTGCTCAAGGTGTTCAAGGACATTCCCGACGAGGACGTCGAGGCGCTCCTTCCCCACGCGCGCGTCACGATGACATGGGTGGATCGCCTGTTCATGTTTGGCGGCGGCGCGGGGGCTGTCGGCTCGACGGGAATGCAGGTGGTCAAGATCCTGTCGGCCGGCATCCTGGCGGTCAGCCGCCTCTTGTGGGTTGTGCTCTTCGGGATGACGGTGCTGCTCTGGCGAACGTTCAGCGGCTACCGCTCGGCGCACAACCGGCGCGACTCGCAGCGTACCCGCCACCTGTACTACCAGAATGTTGCCAACAACGTCGGCGCACTTCACATGCTCGTCTCGATGATCGCACAGGAGGAGGCGAAGGAGGCCCTGCTCGCCTGGTTCATGTGCGCCCCCGGTCAGCCATTGGTCTCTTCAGGCGAGGAATTGGGCTCACGCGTCGAGACGTACCTCAAGGAGCGCTTCCGCGTGGATGTGGATTTCGATTGGCCGGACGCCGTTCGGACGCTGGCGCGACTGGAACTCTGGCGCGACCCCGAGCGTCTGCTGGTACTACCGCCTTCCGAGGCAATCGCACGCCTGAACGAACACTGGACCGCCCGACATTCGGAGAGCTACCACCAGACGCAGTGCATCGCGCCGGCAAAGCCCACGACTCCTGCTGGCGGAGTGTTGCGCTGAGGAGTCGCGGGCAGGCTGCAATTCCGCCGGTGGCGGTATTACCCCTGGTCGGAACCAGCGGCCGCCAGCGTCCGGTCACCCGTCGCCTCGACCGCAGGGCTCGCACCAGCGGGCTTCATCCGCCACGTCAGGGCCATCAAGACCGCGGAAATCCCCGTGCAGATGATGATCGCCGTGATCACGATCTGCCACGCCCGGTGATGCCCGTAGATCGGCTCGTAGTGATCGACGATCCAACCGAACGCCGCCTGGCAGGTGCGCCCGATGTACCCGAACAGCCCGATGAAGCCGGCCGCACAGCCGATCGCTTTCTTTGAGGTCAAGTCGAGCGCCAGGATCACAATCAGGTTAATCACGGGGTAGATGAAGAACCCGACCGTCGCCAGCATCAGCATGTCCAGCCACAGAAAACCGGCCGGCGTCAGCAGAATCACCAGGAAGGCCCCCATGATCGGCACGAGGCACAGCGCCGCGACCATCCCCCGTCGCCCGCCGATCAAGTCTGAGACCCACCCGAGCAGAATCGTCGAGGGGATGCCGCCGAACTCCGTCATCAGGATCGCGATCCCCCCGCCCGTGAGCGTCGCCCCCTTCACCTCGCGGAGGTACATCGGCCCCCAGTCGAGCATGCTGTAGCGCGTGATGTACGCGAAGAAATTGGCGAGCGCCAGCAGCCAGATGGCCTTGTTGAACAGCACGTTGTCGAGCAGCAGCTCACGGTACGTCAGCTCGCGCTCATGGGGAATGGGCGGCAGGGGCTCGAGCCGGCCGAGGTCGAACGCCTCACCGCACTCCGGGCATCGCCCGACCGTCAATCCCCGCAGGCTGTACCCGCAGCGCGAGCACTCGAGCCGTTTGTGTGCGTGGTATTGCTCGATCGGCGGCAGGCCGACCGACTGTGGCGTGTCACGAAGCCTCCAGAAGAGGAACACGGCTCCGACAATCGCCAGGACGGCCGGCACGTAGAACGCCATATGCCAGCCGCCATAGTGCGCCGCCGACCAGCCAGCAATTGCCCCGGCGATCCCCCCGCCGAGGTTATGAGAGGTATTCCAGATGCTGAACGTCAGCCCGCGCTCTTTCTCGCCGAACCAGTGCCCCATGCACCTGCCGCACGGAGGCCATCCCATACCCTGGAAGAGACCGTTCAGCGCCCAGAGCCCCAGGTGCAGCGGGTAGCTCGCCACCGCGCCGAATGCCAGGTTGCACACAGCTGTGAGCAGCAACCCCGTCGCCATGAACGTGCGGGCGTTGCTGCGGTCGGAGATTGTCCCCATCAGGAACTTGCCGATCCCGTAGCTGATCGCCGTCACGGCGAGGATGCTCCCGATCATCCCCTTGTCGTAGCCGAGCGCGCCCGTGATGTCCTTGGAGACGACGGACAGGTTGTTTCGGACCAGGTAAAACGTCGCGTAACCGAAGAAGGTCGCCTGCAGGACCTGCCAGCGGTACTTCGGGTACAGCCGGCGCACCTCGTCCTCGGGAAGAAGCGGCCTGTGGGGAGCGGCGGCAAAGAATCGGCGGATCGACGTCAGGGCCATCAAGTCTTGGCCGCCTCCCTGTCACGGGTAGTCCTGGCAGGAGTCTTCGTCCGGCCCTTGCCCGTGTACCGGTTCATCTCGTCTTCACGCTGCTGCGCATCCCACCCGAGCACGTCCGACATCCAGCCGGCGACGCGGTCAGCGATGTCAGCGGCGTCCCGGTGATAGTAATGCCAACCCGCTCTCCGCACCATCACGTCTTCGAGATGCAGTGCCCACTCGCGCCGGCAGTAGTGTTCGACGACACTCCGGGCGACCTCCGGCGGCGTCAGTCCGCTGACCGCGGAGACTTGTTCCTCTGGGAGCAGCGGCTCCAACGCGGTCCGGCATTCGGTCAGGGTGCGTCCGAGGTGTTTCTCGATCTGATCGACTGTCTGCTCGGCCATCAGCCGGTATGTCGTGAGCTTGCCGCCCGCGACGTCCCACCAGCCCGGTTCCGGCGAGCGGATCTCGTGCGAGCGTGAGATGTCCGACGGTTTGCCGCTGGGATCCGCGATGAGCGGTCGCAGGCCCGCCCAGGAGCTGATCACGTCGCGTTCTGTCAGCGCGGCGGACGGAAAGGCCTGGTTCACGACGCCGAGAATGTAACGCACGTCCTCCGGCTCGGTCTGTACGGACTCGATCGCCCCCTGGTAATCCGTGTCAGTGGTACCGAGGATCACACGCTCTCCCCAGGGGATCGCGAACAGAATGCGGGTGCCCTCCGTCATCACCACCGCGTCGGGGACCGGCAGCCGCGCACGATCGATCACCAGGTGCACGCCCTTCGTCAGCCGCAGGCGCACCGAGCTCTGGTCGAGCAGTTCCGCCCACGGGCCGGTCGCGTTCACAATGCAGCGCGGTGCGACACTCAGTCTCTCGCCGGTGGTCCGATCCAGGAGGGCGCATTGCCAGCCGTCGGCGTGTCGATTCGCCACCTCGAAACGGCAGTAGTTCACGACTGTCGCGCCGGCGCGCGATGCCGACCGCAGCGTGTCGATCACCAGACGCGTGTCGTTCGTCAGGCCATCGAAGTACCGCACGGCTCCCGTCAGCCGAGACGTCTGGATACCCGGCAGATGCGCGGCCACTTCGGCGGCGTTCATGGACGTCGATCGGCCCAGATTGCGCCCGCCGCACAGCAGGTCGTACAGCTTCACGCCGATCCGCAGTTTCCACAGAGCCCAGGGCGCCCACGGCGCTCCACGGTACGTCGGGAACACGAACGCCAGCGGCGCCGCCAGCTGCGGTGCAATCCCGTGAATGACCTTCTTCTCGACGCTCGCCTCGCGCACCAGCCCGATGCGTCCCTGCGCGAGGTACCGGAGCCCGCCATGCAGCAGCCGGCTCGACCGACTGCTGGTCCCGAAGGCAAAGTCGTACTGCTCGACCAGTCCGACTCGCAGACCTCGCATTGCGGCGTCGCGTGCGATGCCCGCGCCCACGATTCCTCCGCCCACCACCAGCAGGTCGAGCGACCCGCCCTGCAGTGTTCGGATTCCCTCTTCACGTGTCCCCTCGGACCTATTGTCGTTCACGTGTTGCACCCTTCGCATCCGCCAGCAGATCTCCCAGTTCCCGCAGGCTCGCGAGAACCAGGTCCGGCGGCTCCGGACAAGCCGCCACATCTTCCCGTGTTGCCTCTCCCGTCAATACCAGTACGCCAAGCGCGCCGGTTCGTCGCGCCATTGCCATGTCCGTGTAGAGCCGGTCCCCCACCATCCCGAGTTCGTGCGCCTCAAGCCCGTGCCGCTTCAGAATGCCGCGCAGCATGCACGGATCCGGTTTCCCGAGCACTGCCGTGGGGTTCCGCCCGGTCGCACTGGTGAGGGCCGCGCAAACGGCCCCGCAGTCCACGAGGATCGTCGGCTGATCCGTCGGGCAGATCCGGTCGGGGTGCGTCGCAATGAACGGCTTGCCCTGGCCGATCCACCACGCGGCCGCGCACAGCCTGGCAAATGTCAGCCCGGTGTCGAAGCCGACAACCACAATCTCGGGCTCACCGGCGTCCTCCACCACGTCGTAGCCGGCCTCCGCAAATTCGCCCCGGAGGCTCGGTGTCCCCAGAACGTAAAGACGCCGCACCCGGGGATACTCCGCCCTCAGGTAGTCGATGGTCGAGAGCGTCGAGGTGTACATCTGCTCGGGCTCCGCCTGGATGCCCATGCGCGCCAGATGGCTCAGGTAATCTCGCACGCTCTTTGATGAATTGTTCGTCAGGAACGTGCAGCCGATTCCGAGCCTCTCCATCCGCTGGAGAAACGGCAGTGTGCAGGCGAAGAGGGTACCGCCCTTGTAGATTGTGCCATCCATGTCGAGGGCGAGGTGTCGGATCTGGCTCAGGCGCTGAAGGCTCATACGGTCTCCGACTCGAGTACAGGGAATCCGGCCGTTACGCGCCGCCGACTGCGGTCGGCCTCCCAGCACATCCCGAACAGCACCGTTGCCGCCAGAGCTGCTCCCATCAGCGTCGTGAACACCGGATCCCATCCCCATACGTCCATCATTTTTCCGAGGCCCCATCCCGACAGAATGCCGCTCAAGTACCCGAAGAGCCCTGTGAGCCCGATTGCCGTTGCCGCGGCCCGCTTGGTCGCCCGGTTCGCGGCAATCACTCCGACGAGGCACTGAGGGCCGTAGATCGAAAAGCCCACCGCGCACAGCAGCAGCGTGTACACCACCGCCGAGTCCGACGGCATCTTCCAGAACAACCAGATGCATCCGCTGCACATCAGCATGAAGATCGCGCACGTCCGTCCGCCCCGTCCCGCAAACAGCCGGTCGGTCATCCAGCCGCCGATCAGCATGCCGGCGATTCCGCTCGCCTCGTAAGCCGCCACCGTCCAGCCGGCGTGCTGAAGCTTCACACCCTTCATCTGGTTCAGGATCGTCGGCCCCCAGTCAAGGAGTGCGTACCGCACGGTGTACACGAAGAAGTTGGCAATACTGACCGTCCAGATGATCGGATCGAGGAACACCTGCCGTGTCACGAACTGCAGGTCCGCCTCTTCGCTGGATCCGGACGTTTCTTCAGACTCACCCGTCCCGTAGAGGGATTCTGCCGGCGGCAGCCCGAGTGACTGCGGCGTGTCGCGCAGGCGCAGCGCCAGGTACACTGCGCCCACGGTCGCGATCGCCGCCGGCACCAGTAAACACAGGCGCCAACCGTACCCCACGAGAAAACTGCACAGCACGAGCACCAGCGCCGCGCCGACAGAGTGTGAGGTGTTCCACACTGCGAACTTGGTCCCACGTTCGCTCGGGGCAAACCAGTGGGTCAGGCTCCGGGCGCAGGGCGGGAAGCCCATCCCCTGAAACCACCCGTTCAGCATCCAGAACACGCCGAATGTCGCCACCGCGCTGCTGAATCCGAACGCAACATTCATCCCCGCCGAGCACAGCAGCCCGAGCGGCATGAACCACCGCGGGTTCGTCCGGTCTCCAAGGAAGCCGTTCGCGAACTTCGACACGCCGTACAGGAGCCCGTGCAGCGTCAGGAACAGCCCGAGGTCCTTCTTGTGGATCCCGAGCGTCCGCTCCATCTCCGGCATTGCCAGCGACAGGTTCTTACGCACGAAGTAGAAGAGCGCGTATCCCACCAGGCTGGCCACCAGGATGCGCCGGCGCCAGTACGGATACATCCGCTCCACCTGTTCGGCGTCTTCGATCGGCGGCACCGCCGGAGCAGGCCGCAGGAGCTCTATCAGGCCCGCGCTCATCCCGCCCCCTCGCCCCAGGGCCCGCGGGCAGCGAAGATGTGCTCCAGGCAGTCCGGCAGCAGCCCCGTCATTGTGGCGAGATCCAGTACAGTGAACCGCCGCCGGATCTGCTGCCCCTCGAGGTAGCTGCGTCGAAGCCGTGCCAGGTCGATGCCGATCTGCTCCGGCCGGTCGGGGGCCCCGGCCCGCCGCAGCATTTGTCGCAGCGCCATCGACGGGATGAGCTGCTCGCGCAGGCGATTCTTCAGAACAGGCCAGCTTGCCGCCAGCCGCTTCAGCATGCCCGCGAGCGCTTCGCGATCGATGTATTTCTCCTGTAACTCGCGCAGGGCGACCGTCCGGAGATCCGCCCGCTGATGCATCACCCGCACGTGCGCGTCGAGTTCCTCTCGTTTCGTCCAGGCACGGCACGCCGCATCAATGTCGAGCGTCTCGAGCGCCCGGCAGAGAAGCTGTTCGTACAGCATCGTGGATGCCAGTGTCCCGATCGCCACCTTGAAACCGTGAAACGGGATGCGACCGGCGTGGTGGTGATCCTGCATGTCCCACAAATGGCTGAATTGGTGCTCCGCGCCCGACGCCGGTCGGCTCGACTTGCTCCACTGCATCGCCAGGCCGGTCATCATCAGGCCTTCCGTCAGGCCCGCGATGGCAGCCCGCTTGCCGCGTCGGATCGCTTCGGGGTCTGCCAGCCACTGCCGCAGGTTCGGCTGCACCATTGACCATGCCTGCAGGTCAATTGCTTCACAGCCCAGCGCGTCCGCGAGAATCCAGTCCGCCCCCGCCGTCACCTTCGCGGCCAGATCGGCATACCCGGCCGCGTTCATCTCTGCCGGCGCTTTGCAGATGACGTCCAGGTCTGCGACGACGGCGCGGGGCGCTGGGCAAAAAAACGTCTGTTTCGAGCCCTCATGGTTGATCGACGCGCCGAAAGCCGTGTAGCCATCCATCGAGGCCGCTGTCGCGACCGACATGTAGGGCCGCTCGCAGCGGTACGACGCCAGCTTGACCAGGTCGTTGATCGTGCCGGAACCGACGGCAATTGCCGGCGCGCGCGCGGGGGCAAGCACTTTCTGCAGGCGATCGACGTACTCCATCCGGGCGTGCAGGTCCGTCTCACGGAAAATGAACGTCTCGGCAATCTTCAGGCCCGCTGATTCCGTAATCGCGAGCACCTGGCGCCCGGCGGCCTCCATCGTGTTCACGTCTGCCACGATGATTGCACAGTCCGTCTGGAAGCATCGGCGGAAGACATCCGGCACCTCGTTGAGCGCTCCCTCCCCCACCCGCAGCTCGCGCGTGTCTGACGCTGCCCGGAGTGCCGAAGAGATATGCTGGCTCATCTGGTTCGCCGGCATCAATCACCTTTCTTCCGGGCGGCGTGTTCTCGCATGACCCCAAGCACGATCTCGGGGTCATCTGTCGCGAATGACACGACGCCGACGTCCAGCAGCTTCCGGTAGACGTCGGGATCGCTCGAATTGAGCGGCAGACTCTGGAAGACGATCCTGCGCTCCCGCAGTTCGCGCGCGACATTGCGGAGGAATTCGGATGAGGGTGTGAATAGATCGCCCGTGGTGCCTTCTCCGCGCTTGACGTGAATCTGCAGCTGCGTGATGTCCGCAAATCCGGCCTTGCGAAGGTCGCTCAGACGCTTCTCGAGAACCTGCTGCTCGCCGCCCATCCAGTGCAGCGTCTGCGCCTCTGGTAGCAGTTCCTTCCACTGGCGGAGTTCGTCATATTTCGTTGAAGCGAGGATCAGCTGCCTCGTGACGCCGTGCTCCCGTGCCATGCTCGCAAGCTTGTCCAGGCTGACCTTCTTCACATCCAGGTACAGGCAACGGCCCGGCTGGTCCTTCATTGCCGCGAAAACCTGGACGATGCGCGGAATCCGCTGCCCCGCGTAGCGTTCCCCCTTCCATGCGCCGACGTCGAGCTGCGCGACCTCCTCCCACGTCAGGTCCACGATGCCCTTGTTCCGCAAATCTGCTGGAATGTCCTTGACGAGGCGCGCGAAATTCGCGTCGTGGAACGCGACAATCACGCCATCTTTCGTCTCGCGGATATCCGCCTCGGGGATGGCGCCGATTTTCCAGGTGTATTCGAAGCTCTCCAGAGTGTTTTCCGGCAGGTGCCGACCGGCGCCGCGATGTGCCTGAACGATGATTTCCGCGCGCGGGAGATCAGCGACCCGCGTGGATGCGGTCTCGCCGGCCAGGACCATGGCCCCGACTCCCAGCACAACCGCCACGGCTCCCAGCCTTCGAAGAAGCACCGGTCCAGTCATCCGCGCTCTCCTGGACGCCCGCACGCCCTGTGCGCGCAAAAAACCCCTGCGAACAATCGCAGGGGCCTTTCTCTGTATCTCTGGCCCACCAGGCGATACGTGCTGGCGTCAAGTTGTCGACCTACTTACACTATCGATTCCCATACTCGGCTGTCAAGAGTGGGATTCCCCAGCACGTGAGGTCGTCAGAACACGATGAGAGACGCTCGCCGCCAGGTCCCGGCCGGACGCCGCCCGCAGAAGGGCCAGGGCGAGGGCCGCGAACCGCATCCGTCCGTCGCAAGCTGGTTCACGCGCCCGGTGATTCCGGTCCTCTGGCAGGGCCCGCGCCAGGAGGACCTTGCCAATGCCAGCCTGGTTTTCCTCCAGGGCTGCGAGCTCGCCGACCTGCCGACGCTGCTCTCCGAATTCTCGACGCCGGCGCTCGCCCGCCTGCCCGTTCTGGTGCACATTGACCTTCTGGCCGGGCTCGCCAGCGATGAGGCCGGCCTGCGTCACCTCTCCACCCTCAAACGGATCACGGGCATCATCACCGTCCGACCGCACATCATTGCCGCTGCCCGTCGGATGGGATTCGCTTCTGTTCTCCTCCTGTTTTTGCAGGACGGGCGCGCAGTGGAACGCGGGCTCCACGTCGCGGAGCAGACCCGCCCCGACGCCATCGAACTTGTTCCCGGAGTGGCCGCCCTGGAGATGGCTCGCGAGTTCTCGCAGCTCTCGATCCCGCGCATCGCCGGTGGTCTGATCCGGACGCCCGAGTTGGCCCAGCA
This sequence comes from uncultured Planctomycetales bacterium, assembly GCA_964548565.1. GTDB lineage: Bacteria > Planctomycetota > Phycisphaerae > UBA1845 > PWPN01 > CAYLLT01. The sequence continues at coordinate 18,085 of CAZJTF010000037.1, forward strand.
GCTCCTCGCCAGCGGCTATTCCGCCGTCAGCACCAGTGATCCTGCACTGTGGGCGATGAACGGAAAAATGCGCCCGCGCACGTGATCCGCAGGTGTTCGACGACCGTGACCTGTCACTTGCCGTGCCGCAAGACCAGGATTGGAGGCCCAGGCATGACCCGTTCGGTTCTTCTCGCTCTTGCAGCCACGATCGCTTGCCAGTTCCTCTCGCCAGCATCCGCCCAGACGACCCGCCCCGCGTTTGAAGCAGGGTCCGGCGGGGCATTCACCTTCGATACCGGCGCACTCCGCGGGCGATTCCAGGTGGACGCCGGGGCGGCCGGACTCCTCTCGCTTGTCGATGCGAAAAGCGGGCTCGAACTGACCCGGGGCAAGGGAATGGGCCTGCTCCAGTGCTATCGCCTCCTGTCGGTGAAGAATCGCTACGGCGATGCGATCTGGGCACAGCCGAAATCCGCAAGCCTGCGGGAAGGCGCGCTTCAGATCGACTGGCCAGGTTCCTCCGAACTCCCGGCCCGCGTCACGCTGGAACTCCGATGGGCATCCGCCGACACGCTGGACGCGACCTTCTCTCTCACGGCGGAGAAGCCGCTCTCCGGCCTCGAGCTTTTCATCGGCTCCTACTTCGCCGACCGCTTCCGAAACCACGTCTACCTGCGCCCGGCCCTCTACGCCCCCGGCAAGCCTGCATTTGCGCCCGCCGACGCACACCCGCTCATCGTGGGAACCTATCTCGCGTTTCCCCGCGACTGGCAATCCGCGCAGCTCTTCTACGACGGACGTTGGCAGGTCGGGAAGAACCCGGTGGAGTGGTCCATCATGCGACTCTACGCCGCGCCGCTCGCAATGCAGGTGGACAAGGGTTCCGGTATTGCCTGTGTGTTGATGTCGCGCCCGCAGGACTGCTTCGGCATCAACATGCCGTACAACATGGACCCGCCCGACGGAGTCGCGGGGCACCACTCGACGTATCTCTCACTCTTCGGGGGCGATTTCACCGCCGGCCAGACCGCCACCGCACACGCGCGGCTCCTCGTGGCCCACAACCTGACACCCGAGCAGGCAGTGGATGCCTACGAGTCGTTCCTCAGGCGGTCGCGGTGACGGCGTCGTGCTCGATCCATTGTCGCAGAACCTTGTAGTCGGTCTTTCCGGTTCCGAGGACCGGAATGTGCTCGACGCGGCGGACTTCGTCAATCCGCATGATCCCGCGGAGGCCCTGCAACGCGAGCAGCTCGTTCGCCTCGCGGAGCGAGACAGGCTCCGTCGTGAACAGCACGATCCGACGCCCGGATGGCGTCTCGATGCCCTCCACCGCCACACGCACTCCCTCCTGCGTCGGCGGGTACTTCCGCGCGAGGGGCTCCTCGAGCGCCGGCAGCGAGATCATCTCCCCGCCTGCCTTGAGGAATCGCTTGAGCCGTCCGCGAAACCACACGAATCCTTCCTCGTCAATCGTCGCCAGGTCGCCCGTGACGTAGTATCGCTTCCCGTCGACCTCACGGAACGGCGGCGGCCCCTCGAAGCCGATGTAGCCGGGGAACACGTTCGACCCGCTCACGAGAAGCATTCCCAACTCGCCGCTCTGCTTCGGTTCGAACGTGTCGGGATCGACGACGCGCACCTCGATTCCCGGCAGCGGCAGTCCGATCGAACCCGGCCGATTCCGCTCGATCCGGTTCGCCGAGACGAGCGGCGAGCACTCCGAGATCCCGAAACCCTCGATCAGCGTGGCGTTCGGTGCAAGCGTTCTCAATCGCTCGAACAAGTGCAGCGGGCACTTTTCCGCGCCGACGACAATCAGCCGGAGAGACTCGAGTTGCCCGGCGTCGGCCCGCTCCGCGATGTAGCTGATAAACGTCGGCGTCCCGCACACGATTGTCGGCCTGTAGGAGGCGATCTTGCGGACCAGCGCGGAGGCATCCGTCGGATCCGGGTGATACACCACCCGCGCCCCGCCGAGAATCGGCAGGAGCCCGGTCACCGTCAGGCCGAAACTGTGGAAAATCGGCAGGAAGCCGAGCAGCGAGTCCTGGCGCGTCAGGTGATACGCCTGCAGAGCGGCCTTGATGTTGCTGATGATGTTCCGATGCGTCAGCGGTACTGCTTTGGGGGCCTTTTCCGAGCCCGATGTAAACAGCACTGCCGCCGTCGCATCCGCCTCCACGCGTGGCAGCCTTGAGGCAAGCCCGCTGCCCGTGTACCGCACGCGCAGCAGTGTTCCCAGCAGTTCGAGCTTGCCGATCCCGGCGCGCAGGTCCTCGAGGAACAGGTATTCGGTGTCTTCGACTGAGATTGCCAGCCGGTCAACGAATCGCCGGGACGTGACGATGTGCGTGAGGCCCATCACCCGCGCCGCATGCGCCAGGTTCGCCGGACCTGTCGTCCAGTTCATAAGGACCGGCACCTTGCCCGCGAGCCCGATCCCCAGGAACACGAGTTCCGCCGCCACGGAAGCCGGAAGCATGAGCCCGACGTTGGGAACGCCGATCGCTTCGAAGCGTCTGGACATCACCAGTGCGCCGGTGAGCAGGCGTTCGTACGTCAGCGCGCCGGAGAGGTCGTCGGCCACTGCCGTATCCCCCGGGTTCGCGAGCGCCCGTCGCACGAAGGCTTCAGGAATCGTGTCACCCGGCACCTGCAGCGGCTCGTCTGTCGCAGCACCGCCGAACCACTCGGCGGGCGCCGGCTTCGGCGGTGCGGTTTCCATCAGCCCCTGCGCCAGCGCCCAGAAATCCCCGACGGTCGCCGGCACGACATCGCTCGAAAACCCGAACCGCTGCTCAATGGACAGCGACAGCTCCATGCGGTCCAGACTGTCGAGACCCAGTGAGTCGAGCGTCGTTTCCGGCGTGCGGAGCGCCTCGCGTCGGTCATCCCCGACCTTCTCGGCCAGCATGTCGCTGACGGCGGTCTTCACCTCGGGCTTGACCTGCTGCAGGTTCAACTCGCGTCGCTCCGGCATTGCCGGGAATTTGAATGCCCGTGCACCGAACAGAAAGTGATACGGCACGTGCACGGGTTGCTCCGGCCCCGGCTCGTTGTACCACTGTTCCAGGAACGGGTTCAGCGCCTCGCGCGTGCGTTCGGGCAATTCCTCCGGCCGGAACCGGCGCAGCGTCATGTTCACCCGGCGTCGCGGCGTGAAAAACACCAGATTCGCGAGGAGCAGCCCCAGTCCTTTGAAGAGCAGCGGGACGAGCCGCGGTTTCGTGCCTGTCCGGGCGTAGCTGAACATGCTGCCCGACAATCCGCACGTTCGCACGCCCACCACGTTCGCATCCGGCACCTGCCGCAGGATCTCCGCAACGCTGCGGGCCGCCCCGAGCGATTCGACTCCGCCGCCGCGCTGCACGTGGCCCGACGGCCAGAGGATCACGTTCTCGCCGCGCCGCAGGCTCTCCACGACACCCGCGATCGCCCGCTCCGCCTGCCCGCGGGCCTCCGCGCTGTGCTGTTCCAGATTGGGAATCTCGAGCGCCCGCAGGAGACGGGGGATCCAGAAGAGCACCGGGTTCTGAAATGTTCCGACAAACAGGAGGGGGCGCGGCTCGAACGTCTCCCACAGCGCACTGAGCACAAGCGGCGGATCGATGTAGGCAGGGTGATTGGGCAGGATCAGCGTGCGGGCCAGCCCGCCGAGTTTCTCGCGCCCTTCGACGTGAACGTCATAGCGCAGCCAGAAGACAAACCGTGCCAACAGGCTGAAGAGATATCGGAATGCCCGCACCATGCGCGATAATCCCTCCCTTTCCGTGCGACCCTTTCAGAGCCGAACGCAGGAAAACGACGTTCCTGGCTATGCCGGCTGGCGGAGGAGATTCACCGCTTCTTGAGCGTCAAGCCGATCCCCGAGCTCCCCAGGTTCACGAACAGCGTTTCGAGTTTTGGATCGGTCGTGATCGCCTTCACGTACCGCGGATCCGCCTGGCGTGCGTTCATGTTATGCGCAACGATCAATCCTCCGGGACGGACGAGGGGCATCAACTTCTCGAGATAATCGATGTAACCTTCCTTGTCCGCATCCAGAAACAGCAGGTCGATCGGCTCCTTGAGTTTGACAACCTCCTTGTGGGCATCCCCCTCGACGAGCGTCACGATCGACTCGACGCCCGCTTTCTTGAAGTTCTCGCGCGCCTGCGCCGCCCGACCGGCATCAATTTCGAACGTGGTCAGTGTTCCACCGATGGGCCGCAGCGCGAGGCACATCCAGATCGCCGAGTACCCGTGGGACGTTCCGATCTCGATGACGTTTTTCGGAGCGACGCTCTCCACCAGCATTCGCAGGAAACGTCCGTCATCGCGGGGGACGCTCATCATGCCGCGGCGCCGCCCGGACATGTCGTCCAGCACGCCCAGGATTCTCTTCTCCGCGTCGTCCTTCGGGAGCGGGGACGACACAAACATCGACTCCTCGTCTTCCAGGCCGGGGCCCACCGGTCCTCGTGCCGGGGCACCCTCGCGCCCTTCCCGCCCTTCCCGATCACGTCGACCGGCGAACTCCGGGCGGAGTTCCTCCGGCGATAGCTTGCCGTCCCCGTTGCGGTCGAGTTTGGCGAGCGATGAAGCAGACTTTTCGAGTTCTGCGGCCGAGACGGTCCCATCGCGGTCGGTATCCAGCGCCTGGATCACCGGGCTGGGCGGTCCGCCCGGTATGGCGCCACCAGGCCCGGCGCGCCGGGAACCCTCCTGCCCCCACGCCGTCACCGCGCACCATCCCAGCCCGATCACGCATGCGAGGCGAAGTGTCGATCTCATAACGTGCTCGCTTTTGAAAGGCTTGTCCGGTGCGGCCCGCCCGCGCCGTCCCATGAGGCATACCGCGCGGACCTTCGCGGACGCAAGTCGATCCGCCGCTCCTCCCCGCTCCGGGCGTCCATTTGACCGCTCGATTCGCCCCATCTACGCTCGGGAGATGCAGCAGAATCAGGACCATGACGCATCAGTCGAAACGTGTGCACCCTCGGATAACGTCATACCCGGCGCGGGCCACCTGATCCGACGGCTCGGCCCGGCAGGTCCCCTGGCGCTGATTGCGGCAGTGTTCCCCGCGCTCGGCGGTTTTGTACTCCTGGGGCTCGTTTCGACCGTCGCGCCGTACCTGCGCGATCATCAGCCGGCAAGCGTGTTGCTCTACATCTTGTTTTTCACGGTCATGGCAGGACTGGCGTTGCTGCCGACGTACGCGCAGTCATTCGTTGCGGGGTGGGCGTTCGGATTTGCCCTGGGGCTGCCCGCCGCACTCGCCGGCGTCGCGGGTGCGGCCACGCTGGGTTATCTCATCGCGCGCCGGGCAAGCGGCGACCGGGTAGTCCAGCTCATCGACGAGCACCCCAAGTGGCGGGCGGTGTACGACGCGCTGGTGGGACGGAGTTTCGCAAAAACGCTCGGGGTGGTCACGCTGCTCCGAATTCCGCCGAACTCGCCGTTTTCGATCACGAATCTGGCCATGGCTGCGGCAAAGGTCGGCCCCGTCCCTTACCTTTTGGGCACCGTGCTCGGGGTGGCGCCTCGGACGGCCGCGGTCATCTGGTTGGGAGCCACAGTCGGCACTCTCGACCTCAAGCAGCCAAAAGGTCCATGGATCCTCGTCGTCAGCATCGTCACGACGATCATTGTCGTGTCCATCCTTGGCTACATCGGTAACCAGGCGATCGCAAACGTCACCGGCTGTCAGACGAAGCCAGTCCCGAAACCGCCAGGCGCGGACGCGTAGCCGGCCTCACCCGGTGGTCCCCGGTTGCCGGCGGCCCTGACCTGGCCCGCCGGTCGGCGCCAGGTGCGGTCAACGTTCTCGAGGCCGAAGCTCAGGAGAACCTCCGGCCGAGTCGATCGTGCCCGGCTGATCCACCACACCATGGAAAGCCTCTTCGACGGGACTCTCGGGGTCGGGAATCCCGCGTACCGTTAAGACATCCCCATGGACCTCAACCTCGACCTCTGATTCGGGGCCGAGGTGAGCGGCGTCGAGAAAAGAGGGATGCAGGGTCAGGGTCGCTTCGCCGCCGATACCTCTCAGGCGCGTTCGCATGACAGCACCTCCTGCCTTTGGCGATCCTAGGCGCGCAAAGGGCAGCCCCGCAGGAAGTTCTGTAATTTCAAACCATCGCCAGGATTGCTTTACCGGGGTGCCGCGATGCTCAGCAGGAAGGCTTGCAGACCAGCCGCCATCAGGCCGATGACAACGGCAGTCATCGACGAGATGTAGCCCGGGCGACGCGGGGTGTTCGAGGCATGGAGCCGACCCGACTTGATCAGCTGCCGCTGAAGCTCATCCACCACGCTGACCGAGCAACCCCCGCGCACGAGCCAGATATGCGTCGAACCCGTGGATCGGTCGATCATGGCCGCGCCGTGCATGTACGGGCCGCGTTGTGGATCGGAAGCAGCGAGGTAGGCTGACTCACAGAGTTTCTTGTCGTTCACGCAGGTTCCTCCGTGCGCGACGTCTATGGCGGGTCCGGGATGATTGCCGCTCCCGGCTCAACTTACAAAGCACAGACGGACGAAGCGATCGTTCACTCCGCCGGGCACTCTCCGTACGCGCTCCCCAGACAGGAAGAGTTCGCAAAAGTTATACGGCAACCGAGAGTTTTCGAGCAATACGGTATGTGCCCTATGGGCAGATTTCTGCTGGCAGCTCGACGGGATTCCGGTGCGGTTGGAGGTGCCCGCCGGGCGGCCGCCGTGCACCGGCGGCGCGGCCCGGCAGGCTCTCATGGACACTGTAACGGACGCGTCAGGAGCTGCTCCGCGAACGCGACGTGCTCGATTTTCGCCGTCCGCTCGAGCTCTTCGACGGTGATCGTGAAGCGGAGGATTTACGGCCGCGCCCCGACGAGCCGCCTCCACCTCTTCTCCCGTTCGTGCTGCGTCCCGAGCTGCTGCTCGACGATCGCCCGCGCGAACTCGAGCTCCGTCCGCTCTTTCCGCGTCCGGAGCCTCCTCTCTTCTTTCCGCCACCCTCCTGCTTGTTGACAGTCGCCCAGGCCCGACGCTCGGCCTCTTCTTCGCCGACGCCGCGTTTTTCGTAGCCCTCTTCGATGTGACGGGCCTTGCGTTTCTGCCTGGCTGTGTACTTCGACTTGTCTCCCCGTGGCATGAGAGTTCTCCTCGAATTCCATGGGACCAGCCCGCGTGACCGTCACGCAGTGCAGTCCCATTGTTTGAACTCTATGCCCTTTCTTCCGGGTTTCTCCAGTTTGTGATGGCGTCGCGCATCGCAGGGACATCGTGAGACCTGTGTGCTCTGTGTGGAGGGACCGTGCTGGAAAGGCTGTCGCGAGGCATGGTCTTCCGGATGCTGCTTCGTTCCCCGGCCCGACGGCACAAAAACGGCCCCGGTCCACGCATGCGTGTCCGGGGCCGCCCTCTCCAGGTTATCTGTGACGCGCTCCTGACCAGCCGCCCTCCCCTTCGTGGGCGGCTCAGGTCAGGAAACCGGTCCGACTCCGGCGGCGCGTTTCTCCTGCGAAGAGTGTGAGCCGGTTGGCTTCCCGGCCGTCGTGAGCACCTCGATCTTGTGTCCGTCCGGGTCGAACACGAATGTCTGCCAGTGTTTCTCGTAGTAACGCGGCGCGGTCGCGCCCTTGCCGATCACCGAAGCCTTCTCGTACACCCGGACGACATCCTCGTACGAGGGCACTTCGAAACAGATATGATCCAGCGTCTGAGCCGTGGGCGATTGCTGTGTGGACTGGCTCAGCACGATTCCGAATGCTTCGCCCTTCTCATCCCGCAGCATACACTCCCGCGTGGGCGAGCCGATGTCGCCCTGGACATCGAAATCGAAGAGCTGCCGGTAGAACGCAGCGCTTTCCTCGAGATTCCTGACGCGTATTTTGACGTGGTGAATCCGCAAAACTGCTTGGTCCGATGCCGCGCACAAGTTGAAAATCCTCCTGCGGATCCTTCTCGCCGTCGGGAGTATGCCCCAGCAGCATGAACGCACCATGATTTCAAGATGATTTTGCATTCATCTTGTCCGAAATCGGACAAGGCGCGTTCAAAAGTGATCTTGACAGGCCGCGACGAACTGCCGAAAGCGAGGAATGGACTACCGATATCAGGACCGGCCCAGTGGAAGCGAAACGCAGAACTCGCATCCCGCGCCGCTTCCGCTGTTCACCGAGATCCGTCCGGCATGCAGCTCCGCAACGCTCCGCGCGATCGCGAGCCCCAGCCCGACCCCCTTCGGCCCTCCGCACGAGGCGGCCGAGAATGGCTCAAACAGCCGCGGCAGAAGGTCCGCCGGCAGTCCCGGGCCGCGATCGCGTACGGTGAGCATCGCCTGCCCTTCACGAACCGCGAGTTCGACCTCCACCGGTTCCCCGACCGGCGAGTAACGAATCGCATTCAGAATCAGGTTCGCCAGCATCGAGCAAAGCAACTCCTCGTCGCCGACGACCTCGGGGTCCGGTCCCTCCGAGCCCGGCATGCACAGACGTGCAAGCAGCTTGATCTCCCGATGGCTGGCCAGCGCATTACACCGTTGGATCGCCTGCGTCACCACATCATTGAGCGACACGGTCTGCGCCAGCGATGTCCGTGAACCGGCCGTGGCCCGCGACAGCAGCAGGAAGCTGTTGATGATTTCCGAAAGCCGCTGCATCTCCCCTTCCACGCTCGCGGCGAACTCGTCGTACTCCTCGGGCGTGCGAGCCTTGCGGCTGAGGACCTGAGCCTGGGCAAGCAGCACCGCGACCGGCGTTTTCAGCTCGTGCGAGACGTCCGCCAGGAAACGCTCCTGTCGCCGGAAGCCCTGTTCGAGCCGCTCGAGCATCATGTTGACGCTTTCGACCACCTCTGCCAGGTCACCCTTGACCGAAGTCGGCCCGATGCGCTCCCCGAGCCGCTCCACGGTGTAACGCCGGGCCTCCTCCGCGATTCGCTGCAGCGGCGACAGCGACCGAGACGCGAGGAACCACGCGCCGAACCCGACCGCCACCAGCACCAGGGGCAGCGTGATCGCGATCAGTTCCTGCTGGTCCTGCAGGACGTGCTCCACGCGATCCAGGCTGGAGCCGACCTGCAGGTAGAACGGCGCGCGGCCGGGCTCCTGCCAGAACATCGTCAGCAGCCGGATCCGCTGCTGGACCTCGTCCTCCGGAGACGTGTCGCTGATCGTCTCCAGGAACCGCCCGCCCGACTCCCGCACCTGCCGCGCCCGTTGTGAGAGTGGAACCTCGATCCCTCTCAGTGCTCTTGATTTCCTGACAACGCGCCCGTCTTCCCCCCGGAGCTGAATGTAATAGGCGCGCGCGGACATGACCTCCAGCGGAGTTCTTGCCGCCAGTGGACTCTCGGGTGCATCAGCCAGCAGATCACGCAGGATCTCGTCGGTTTCCGCGTTCAGCCAGCGGTCAAAGTCTCTGCGTAGCTCCCGTTCGGTTCGCTGGAGGATGAAGATGAAGGCGATGGTGAGGATCAAGCCCGCCATCAGCAGGTTCAGCGCTGCGAGCCGGAATCTCAGGCTGTGGAAGATCGCGCGCTTCATGTCTCGAGACCTTCAGGACTGGCCGGGCCCGGCTCGCCTCGTCTGATCCGGCAGCAGGCAGCGGACGCCTCGTCGCGCCGCGCTGCTCCGGGTGCTTCGCCTGCCGAAATCCCCTCCCGGCGCGAAAACGCCCGTGAATCCGCGTCACACGTCCGGTGGCTCTGCGCTGAGCATGTAGCCCCGCCCGATGACCGTGTGAATCAGCTTGCGATCGAAGTCTTTGTCCAGCTTGCGCCGCAGCATCCCCACGTATACGTCAATGACATTGCTCTCCGGCGAAAAGTTCATGTCCCAGACGTGCTCACCAATGTTCGTACGCGTCAGAACGCGGTCCGGGTTGCGCAGCAGGTACTCCAGGAGCGCATACTCCTTCCCGCTCAATTTGATTTTCTGCCCTGCCCGCGTGACCTTGTGTCCGAGCAGGTCCATCTCCACGTCCTGGTACTTCAGCACCGTGCCTTCCTGCGCCTGCCCGCGACGCATCAGCGCTCGCACCCGCGCGGTCAGCTCGTCAAAATCGAACGGCTTCGTGAGGTAGTCGTCGGCTCCTGCTTCGAAGCCGGTAACCTTGTCCTGCGTCGACGAGAGCGCCGTCAGCATCAGGATGGGTGAGCGAATTCCCCGTCGCCGCAGGTTCCGGCACACCTGGACGCCGTCGGTGTCCGGCAACATGACATCGAGGATGATGAGGTCGTAGCTGCCATCGGCGGCCAGTTCCTCTCCTTCGAATCCCTCCCCGCTCATGTCAACTGTGTACCCGAGCTCCGTGAGTCCCTGGCGGATGAATCCCGCCATCTTCGGATTGTCCTCTACCACGAGCACGCGCATGGTGTGTCATCCCTGTGTGAAATCTTCATCCGGGTTCGACGTGCGCCAGGAACGCCCGCGTTCGTGCGTCGCGGGAGTTCTCAAACACCTCTCCCGGCGGACCGCTCTCGACGATACACCCGCCGGCGAGCACATGCACGCAATGGGCCGATCGCCGAGCCGGTTGCGATGCTGAATTGTTATTGCTGCTGGCGGGTTTTGTGACGATC
>CAZJTF010000038.1:0-27824 GCA_964548565.1 uncultured Planctomycetales bacterium
AAAAGCAGATCGGGCGCCCTGCCTGTCCAGGCGGGGCGCCCGCATCGCTGGAGACTGGATACGCCGGGCACACGCGCACCCGGCGACGACGCGATTACGAGCCGCTGATACCGCTGTTCACGTCACCGAAGATGCCGGTCACGGTCGTGCCCAGCGTCTGGATCGCCGTCAGAGCGACGACGATAATCAGGGCCAGCATGACCGCGTATTCCGTCGCGGTCGGGCCATCCTCGCTCTGAAGGAATCGCTTCAACAGTGCCTGCATTGTGATCTCCTTTTCCTTTCGTCCCGCTTCCCCAAGTGGGACACCTGTGCCGGCCCGCGCTGTCCTGCACGCGGCGCCAAGCTCGTGTTCCGTCGGTTCCTCCCGACCACCCAGCCGATCCGTCTGCCGGGAACATTGACGTTGTCAACCTGCGGGCCCGTTTGGAGTGACCCGGCAAGCACCTCGAACATAAGAAACGTTTACCGCACCGGGCAAATGACGCCCCGAAAATTCCGCAGATTTCCTCTGAGCAACCAGCGGTACGCCCCAGTTGGAGGGAATGCGGCTTTTTATCGGAGGTGCCGCGGGTGCGTGCTTCGCCAGGTTGCCTCTGGCTTCGGAGCGGCCCGCTTGGTCCGCTCCGCCGCGCCTGCTCCCACACGCAGAATCGCGCCCGACTGTTTGCCTCTGTCCTGTTCAGTTCGGCGCCGTTCCAGCACTGCCGGCCGCGTGGTCTCGCCCCGCGAAGAGCGTCCCCGTCCGTCGGCAGGGGTGGTCCGGCGGGCACCAATACCGCCGCTGCCAGCCTCTCGCAGGGAAAAACCCGGGGCGAAGCCTCCCCACGCGAAGTCCTGCAGCACCCCGCTATTCCGAAGAGCCGGATTCCGCTAAAATGGCCTTGCCCCGCCCAGGGCGCGCGGCGCCGTTGGCGCTGTCGCCGCGGGGCATCGAATCCGCAAGAGCAGCCCTCCGGGGCAGGATGCACTATGGGTTGTGGCGGCTGTGCCAGCGCGAATGAGCGCTGCGGGAACGGCCTCGAAAAGATCTATCCCACCACGGCTGTCCGTTACGGACGCATGAAGCACATCGGCGAGTTTTCGCACGCCGCCGACCTGCGTTTCACGTGCGGGGCCGGGGTGGTCATTTCCACCGAGCGGGGCATCGAGATCGGCCACCAGGTAAGCCTGACCTGCTTCGGCTGCGAGAAATCCGTGTCGCGCGACCAGATGCGCGCCTACGCCGAGGCGAGCGGCAGCGAATCGTACCGTCTCAAGAGCGGGCGCATCCTCCGTGAGGCAACGCCGGAAGATCTCGCCGAGTGGCGGCATATCGAGAATGCCGCGTTCGACAAGCTGCAGTCCTGCCGGCGCATCTCTGTCGAACTCGGGCTGCAGATGAGGATCGTGGACTGCGAGCACCTCTTCGGCGGCGAACGCATCATCTTTTACTTCATGGCCGAAGAGCGGGTCGACTTCCGGCAGCTCGTTCACCGCCTGGCCTCCGAGTTCCAGACCCGGATCGAAATGCGCCAGGTCGGTGCGCGTGACGAGGCCCGCCTCGTCGCCGACTACGAGACCTGCGGGCGCGAGTGCTGCTGCCGCAGCTTTCTCAAGACGCTCAAGCCGGTCAGCATGTCCATGGCCAAGCTGCAGAAAACGACGCTCGACCTCTCGAAGGTGAGCGGACGCTGCGGACGCCTGAAATGCTGCCTGCGATACGAGCACGAGACGTACGAATCGCTCGACAAGAAGCTGCCCCGCGTCGGCATGCGCATCCGGACGGCCCACGGCATCGGGCAAATCGTCGATCGGCAGGTCCTCACGCAGCTGGTGAAGATCCGCACGGATGACGAGAAGCTGATCTCCGTCGTGGTCGAAGACATCCTCGAAACGAACCTGCCGGCGCCCAATCTACCGCCCCGCAGCGAGAACAGCGAAGAAGCACGCCCGCGCGGGCGACGAGGCCGCGGTCTCGAATCGCGTCCGCCGAGACCGGCTCCTCCCGCCGGCCAGCCGCCGCGGGCGGCACCCCCGCTTGAGGCTCCCGAGGCGCCCCCCGGTGTACCGGGTCGCCCCGAGGGGCAGGAACCCGGCGAGCCGCCCGCCGACGCCCCCCAGGATCCCCAGGCGCCCCGCCGCTCTCGACGCGGCCGTCGACGCCGCCGGCGCGGACAAGGTCGGGACGCGGGCGGGTCGCCCGGTCCGACGCCTCCCGGAGATGGACAGTAAGTATGCCCCTGCAAGAACCCAGGAAAACACTCGAGGAAATCGTCAGCGAAGTCGGGCGGTACCCGATGGATGCCTTCATTTTCGTCCAGGAGTGCGTGGGCGTGGCGGCCGAGCACGTCCACGGCGCCATGACCCCCGAACAGACCGCCGTCGCCCACTGGATGGCCAAGCACGAGATTACGCCGGAGACCCTGCGGGAAATGGAGCAGACCCGGCACCTGCCGCCGGACATCGCAACGGCCCTGCAGCAGATGGGTGGCGCCGAGGCCATGAACCGCCACGTGACCGGACGACAACTCTGCGGGGCGATCCGCGACACCGCTCTCCAGCGCTGGGGGCTGCTCGCCCGTGTCGTCCTGAACCGCTGGAATGTCCGGCGAACCGAGGACATCGGAGCGATTATCTTCGCCCTCGTCGAGAACGGGTGGCTCCAGAAACAACCCACCGACTCGATTGAGGACTTCAATCACGTCTTTTCCTTCGACGAGGCGTTCGAAAAGGCCTACCAGATCGGGACCCGCTGAGACGAACTTCCGCCGCGGGACGGCTCCGATAATCTCCCTGCGCGCGGATAGCGAATTGACGCCCGTTTTACGCCGATTGACCCCGAGGGTATCCGATACTTGATGAGAGCATGTCGCCAACCGTCGGGGTCTGGCTATGAACGACTGGATCGATGCCGAGAACCGCATTGAGCGGGCACAGCAGCTGACAGATGCCGAGCAGTGGGACGAGGCCCTCGCCGAGCTCGACGCCGCCATCGCCATCAATCCCAACGATCCTTCCTGGCACGTGCAGCGCGGCCAGATCCTGGACCAGATTGAGCGGCATGAGCAGGCGATCGATGCCTACCGCGCGGCACTCGAACTCGATGAGAGCAGCCCGGACGTCGGCGCCCTTCTGGGCATCGATCTGATCCGCACCGGGCGTCTGCAGGAGGCGGTCGCCCTGTACGAGGAAATCGCCGCCGCCCACCCCGACTTCGAACCGGCCTTTTGCCACCGCATCGCGGCCTACACGCGGCTCGGCGAACACGAACTGGCCGAGGAAATGTTCTACCGGGCCCGGGAGTTCGGAGACGACTGCGGAAACTGCTACCACCACATCGCGGAATCGCTCGCCTGCCGCGGATTGCTCCAAAAGGCCATCTATTGCTGGCAGCGAGCGCTCGAAATTGAGCCGGATTACCCGCGAGCCCGCCAGCGCATCGCCGAAGCCTACCGCGCCTCCGGAAACCCGGAGCAGGCGCGTTTCTACTACATGGAAGCCATCCGGCGTGAACCGGGTGACGTGGATCTCCTGGCCGACCTGGGCGACCTGCTCGTCGAGACCGGCGAGCTCGAGGCGGCCGCCGGCAAGTTCCAGCACGCCCTCGATCTCGATCCCGAGTACCTGCGGGCGATGGTCATGCTCGGTCTGATCGCGTCGCAGCGCAACGACCCGGACACGGCCCTGCGACATCTCCGGGCGGCTTTGGAGATCGACCCGGGGTACAGCGGACTCCGCTCCCACATCGGAGAGGCGGAACTCCGTCGCGGCAACCACGATGAGGCCATGCGGCACCTGACCGCGGCCCTGGAAGACGATCCCGAAGACTGCATTGCCCTGATGGCCTACGGAAATTGCCTGTTGGAGAAGCTGCGGCCCGCCGAGGCCGCCGAGCAGTACGAGCGAATCCTCGATCTTGACCCGGAAATGGTCGGGGCACACCACAACCTGGCCGTCTGCCGCTTTCTCGGAAATGATTTCGAAGCGGGAATTCGCCACTGTCAGGACGCGCTCCGCATCGACCCCCGCCACCTGATGGCTATCCACAAGCTGGCCCTGGCGTACGTGCACCTCGGCAGGTGGGAGGACGCCCGGGAGGCGATCCAGCGGGGCCTTCGCGTTGACCCCGAGCATGCGGGGCTCAGCACGTTGTCCAGGCGGCTCTGGCGGCTCCGGCTGCAGCATCTCGGCCGGACGCTCGTTGCCGTGGTTCGCCGCTGAGACATCTCCCCTGCCGGCAGAGGCATCCCCGGAGCGGCCCAGCCTTGCAACTCCCGGCCATTCCGTCAGTATAATTCCCTGAGTCGCCCGGGCTGTCTCCACGTCGATGGAACCCCGGCGGTCGCGCTCGCGACGGAAGCTGAACCGCTACGCCCCGCAGGGCTTTGGGCCAAGGTACCGATTCATGCAGATGCAGAAGCTGATCAGCGGACTGGGAATTGTCATCGCGGCCTCCGCAGCGGTGGCCACCGCCCAGCAGAATCCCGCCAACATCCCCACCGACCGGCAGAGCAGTACGACATCTCCGCTGTACTGGGGTGTCGACACGATCATGGAGAATTACCTGAAGCAGATGACCCGGTACTACAACCTGACCAAGGAACAGGAAGAGTACACGCGGGCGCTGATGAACAAGCGGGTCAAGCAGTTCCTGAATGATTACGAGAAAGACGTCCGCTGGCTGGCCGCCGAAATGTTCGACTACCAGGTCCGCCGGGAGATGCCCCCGACCGAGATCGCGCGGGAGTGGGGTTCACGCGGCACGCCCCTGCTCAATGCCATCCGGCAGCAGGTGTTTGATGGCAACGAAGAGTGGCGCAAGGTCCTGAACGAGGAGCAGCGCCGCCAGCACGATCGCGACCTCGAGCAGATGCGCAAAGAGTTCGACCGACTCGAGGAGAAGTTTCAGCGCTGGTCGTCGGGCGATATTCGTGCGACGGACTTCCCCGGCGCGGTCAGCGCCCAGCCCCGCACCGTCCGCCGGAGCGAGGATGCCTGGCAGTACTACGTCCGGTGGTTCATCCAGCAGTACGACCTGGACGAGGGCCAGAAGCAGACCGCCTACTCCGTCCTCCGCGAGATGCGCGAGGAGGCTGTCAAGTACCGCGAGGCGCATAAGGACGAATACGCCCGGCTCGAGGCCGCGGAGGCCCACGTGGCCGCTTCCGGCCCCAAGACGGATCCCGACGAGTTGAAGCGGCTGAAAGACGAGAACGCGAAGATGGCCGAGCGCCGGCGCGAGCTGGATCGCCCGATCAGTGTCGGCATGTTCAATCGCCTCAAAACCCACTTGGAGGCAATCCCAACCTCTGACCAGCGCCAGGCACGCGAGGGCAAGTTATCCAGGCTGGCGGCCATGGCGCGCCGGCCGGCCACCCAGCCCGAGGTCGTCGCCTCCCAGCCGGCGGCCGACGCCACGCCGCGCACCCCGGTCCCCTGATGCCGCCGCCCCGCGGTTAACGGGCCCAGAGTCCGGAAATCCACTGCCCAGCTGACTACAATCGTGTTGACCATGATTGGCCTCAAGGCGCCCGTCGTGGTGGGACGACGTATCCTTGGGGCATCCGGACTTTTCGATCGGTTCCGGGGGATATGTAATGCGTCAGCCACTCGCACCGGACCATCCGCTGCGGCGTCTCTTCAGTGGCACCGTGCAGCAGGTTCTGTACGCGGACATGGGGATGTGCGATCCGCAGATTGCCGAGTACCTGAGCGACCTGCTCAGCAGCTTCATCCACATGGACGACGTGTACCCGTTCCACAATGCGGCCGGCGTCCGGCTCGAGAATCTGGCAGACATCGTGGCGGAGGCCGCACTGCCGCCGGACACCCCTGACAGCATGCGGCAGCGCATCATCCATCGCCACATCGGCGACGTCACCCTGTTCTGGACCGGTGTCTTCCCGGAGGGCCTCCGGCGTGTGCGCACGACACCGGGCGAAGGGCTGTTCCACGATTACCTGGAGCAGGGCAAGCGGTCGTACTCTATCGCCTCCGAGCTGACGCACGACGACGAATCTCCTCCCGCCACGGTGCTGCGCCGCCTGAGCGACCGCTTCGAGTACTGTGTCTACGGCCTGCACCGCTGCCGCCTGGAATGGGATGCCCTGCGTCACCGGGCCGCCCAGGGATGAGGCGGCGTCTGCGGGTGAATCCGGTTACGGTGGACCCCTCCACACGGCATCCGTAGAATCACCGCGATGCAGATTCTCCTCAGCAACGATGACGGCATCCTGGCGCCGGGGCTCGCCGCGCTCCGTGGCGCCCTCGAGGAGTTGGGCAGCGTCACGGTCGTGGCACCCGACTCGCCGCAGTCCGCCGCCGCCCACGGAATCACGGTCAGCAGCCCGGTGGCTGTGCGCCGTGTCCACGTGAAGGACGCGTTCTTCGGGTTTGGCGTGGAAGGCCGACCGGCGGACTGCGTGAAGCTCGCGATCGCCGAGTTGCTCGAGTCGCCCCCGGACCTGGTCGTCAGCGGCATCAACGATGGCGCGAACGTCAGTATCAACGTGCTCTACTCCGGGACAGTTGCGGCCGCTGCCGAGGGCGCGCTGCTCGGGTTTCCGGCCGTTGCGGTGTCGCTCGAGCAGGGGACCGAGCGGGATTTCCCCCGGGCCGCACAGATCGCGCTCCCCCTGATTCGCAGCCTCGTCGAGCAGGGCATCGGCCCGGGAGAGCTGGTGAACATCAACATCCCGGATCTGTCGTCCGGTCCGCCCCTCGGCGTACGGGTGGTGCCGCAGGCCACGCGGACAATGGAGGACCGGTTCGTCTGCTACAGAGCGCCCGACGGAAGGGATTACTATTGGCTGACGGGAGGCAGCTTCCCGCACGCGGACCCGACGAACAGCGACCTCGACGCGCTCAGCGAGCGGTACGTCTCGGTGACGCCGCTGCATTTCGATCTGACACGCTACAACCGGATGGAGAAGTTCCAGTATCTCGAGCGTCTGGGTCTCGTGCCCTCGTAACGCATCGCCGGCAACCGTTTCGTTTTCTGTTTTTTCCTTTTTCCTTTTCTTTCGCACTTTCCCATGCCCCGTCACCGCAGAAATGCCAACCAGCGCTATCACGATCGCGTCGCCGGGCGATACGAGGAGATCTATGACGACGCCTATTGGCAGTGGCACGACAGCCTGACGTGGGATTACCTCAAGCGACATCTTCCAACCGACCTGCGGGCGCCCACGCTCGATCTCGGGTGCGGCTCTGGCAAGTGGGGACGTCGCCTGCTCAAGAGTGGGTATCACGTCACCTTTGTGGATCTCTCCGCGAAGATGGTGGACGAGGCGGCAGCCCAGGTCGAAACTGCCGGAGGCGGCGACCGCGCGAGCTTCCTTCAGGCTGACATCCTGGACCTGTCCGCCCTGCCGGCGGATCACTTCGGGCTGATCCTCGCCATGGGCGAACCGATCGGTTGCACCAGCAACCCGGGCCAGGCCCTTCGTCAGATCGCCCGCTGCCTGCGCCCCGCCGGCATGCTCATCGCGACGTTCGACAATCGCGTCGCCTGCCTCGACTACTACCTGAACGAGAACGATCCGCAGGCAATGGAACGCTTCCTGCGAACAGGCCAGACGCGGTGGCTCACGCGCGATCCCTCCGAGCAGTTCGAGCTGCATGCCTTCACGCCGGACGAACTCCGGAAGCTCTGTGCCGCCGCCGGACTGGAGGTCGTCGAGATGATCGGTAAGACGGTCCTGCCGATGCGGCGCCATCGCGAACTGCTCGAGGACCCCGGCGCCCGGCGCCGCTGGGCCGACATCGAGAAGCAGCTCTCCCGAGATCTGTCCAACCTCGGCGCCTGCGCCCACATCCAGGTCGCGGCCCGACTCCAGGCCGGATGAGTTCCGAAGGCCCCCGGCGTTATAATCGGGTTGCATGCTGCATCGGCACTTGAACCATTCCGATTGGACCCTTGCGGCGGTGGACGATTGCATCGCCCGCGGCCGGCTGAACGACTGGAAGGAACTCCGTGACGCCGCTGCCAGCCGCCCGGAGGTCCGTCAGCGGATCCTCCGAGTCTGTGCCGTGCACCTGCACGACCCGTACGCCCAACGCTACTACTTCTGGGACCACTATGTCCGAACCCAACTTGCCTGAGTGGGAGCAGCTCCTCTCCGCGGCCGCACACCTTCAGCAGCTGGTCCCCGGCGCGACTCTCGTCGGCGGAACCGCTGCTGCCATTTTCGCGCGGCACCGGGTCTCATACGACGCTGACCATGTTGTATCGGACCTGCGCAAGCGCTTCGACGAGGTGTTGGCACAGTTGGAGTCGGTCGCTGGTTGGAGGACGGCGCGCGTCCAGCGGCCGGTGCTGATCCTCGGGAATCTGGATGGCATCGAGACCGGTGTGCGGCAGCTGATTCGGGACCAGCCTCTGCAAACGCAGGAGGTACATACCGCCGGCGTTCATCTCAGGGTCCCCACCGAGGCGGAAATGCTGCGAATCAAGGGTGTGCTGATCCTGAAGCGAAACGCGACCCGTGATTATCTTGATTTTGCTGCTCTCGCCGAGCGCCTTGGGCCTGCCGCGGTCCAGGACGCGCTCGCGGATCTCGATCACCTGTACCCCCAGCCCAATGGCGAATCGACGCTCCAACAGTTGCAGGTGCAGCTCGCCCATCCAATGCCATACGATCTGGAGCAGACGGATCTTTCAGAGTACCGTCGCCTGCACCCGGAATGGCAGGACTGGCGCAGAGTGCAGGAGGTATGTGCAAAGATCGCCAGCGATCTGTTCAACCGGCTGTGACAGCCGGTGGCAGGGATCAGTCCGTCCTCAGCAGCGGCTCCGGCTCGAGCTGGATCAGCCACTCGATGCGCTTGCTGCCGCCAAGCACGTACTCGATGTTCAGGCGGTCGTTCCGGTTGTATTTCAGCCGCGCCTCGTCGGGGGATGCGCCGCCGCGGACGTGCCGGGCGATGATGCGCTCGCGCACCGCGGCCGGATCGCTTGCCAGGAAGAGCCGGGGACTGAGCAGATCACACACCGACTTCCACGTCATCTCATCACACAGGACGTAGTTGCCTTCGATGAGGACGATCCGGGCGGTGCGCGGGATCACCAGCGCGTCCGCAGCCGGCTCGTGCACGCGGCGATCGTAAGCAGGCAGCGGAACGTCACCGGATGCGTCTCGCAGGCGCTCCAGGGCCGTGACGAGCGATGCGACATCATAGGATCCCGGCCCACCCTTCCGGTGACGGAGCGGGATGGTCCGCCCATCGGCATCCGTCGTCGTCCGCGCGTCGAGAACGGCGTTTGCCCAGTGCCAGCCGTCCATGCCGACGACCATGAGCACGCCCGCTCCGAGCGTCCGGTCCGCCACGTTCTGCAGAATGGCCGCAAACGTGGATTTTCCGCCCCCGGGGCTCCCTGCCAGGCCCGCCAGCACACGTCGCTCGCCCTTCGCCCGTTGCAGCAGCATGGTGAGGAGCGGAGACAGCACGCGATCGAGCAACGGACGCGTGATCTCGACCTGCAGCGGGAAGCCTGCGACCGAAAGGGCGACCGGGCCGGCCAGTTCCGACGCGCTGCGCGTCCATGCCGCGGGCCACGCGGGCAACTCCCCCGGATGCGGCGGCCGGTCGGGATGGTCAGACACTCAGCGACACCTTTTTGCGCCGAACGGAACGATGGCGCTGCAGAATGGGCGCGACCACGTCCTTGAGGAACGCGTCCACCTGGCGCGGGGCGAGCCCGACGAACCGGCGGGCGTCCAGGGCTCCCTCGAGGTCCACGCCCTTGAATGCCGGATCGTTCATCAGCCGCCGCATCAGGTCGTTCCGGCGCCCGTGCTCCTTGACCTCCCGTGCGGCGGCCATGGAGTGCTGCCGGATGCGTTCGTGCAGTTCCTGGCGGTCGCCGGCCGCCTTCCGTCCGCGCCCGGTCGTCGCTGCCATCAGGATCTCCTCCGTCGCCATGAACGGCAGCTCCGCGTCCACGCGCGAGGCGATCACCTGCTCGTTGACGACGAGCCCCCGGGCGACGTCCGTCACCAGGCGGAGGATCCCATCCGTGGCCAGGAAGCTTTCCGGCGTCGTCAGCCGCTTGTTGGACGAGTCGTCCAGCGTGCGTTCGAACCACTGCTCGGCGGCCGTCTGGAACGGCGACGACAGGATGGAAATCACGTACCGGGCCAGGCCCGTCATGCGCTCGCATCGCATCGGGTTGCGTTTGTACGCCATGGCCGACGAGCCGACCTGCCCGGCCTCGAACGGCTCCTCGATTTCCTTGAGTCCCGCGAGAATCCGGATGTCGTTGGCGAACTTGTGTGCACCGGCCGCAATATTCGCGAGTGCCGCAGCCACCTGGGCGTCAATCTTGCGCGTGTACGTCTGCCCGGTAACCGGCTCGCAAGCCTTGAACCCGAGCCGCCGGGCGACGAGCGTTTCGAGCCGCGCCACCTTGCCCGCGTTGCCCTTGAAGAGAGCGAGAAAGCTCGCCTGCGTACCCGTCGCCCCGCGGATGCCTCTCAACCGCAGGCTGGCGAGCCGATACTCGACCTCCTCCAGGTCACGCACGAAGTCGTAGCACCACAGGCATGCCCGTCGCCCCACCGTCGTGAGCTGCGCGGGCTGAAAATGCGTGTACCCCAGGCACGGCACGTCGCGCCAGGCACGGGCGAACGCCGCAAACGCGTCCACGACGTTCACGAGCCAGTCGCGGATGAGCGCGAGCGCATCCCGCATCAGGATGACGTCGGCGTTGTCCACGATATCCATGCTGGTCGCGCCCAGGTGCAGAATCCCCCGAGCCTGCGGGGCCACATCGCCCCACGCGTGCAGGTGCGCCATGACATCATGCCGCAGGCGCTTCTCGTGCTCGGCCGCGGCTTCGAAGTCGATCTTGTCGAGCGTGCGCCGGAGCTGCGCCAGCTGAGTCCGCGTGATCGGCAGGCCCAGTTCGGCTTCGCACTCCGCCAGCGTCAGCCAGATCCGCCGCCAGGTGAGAATCCGCCGGCGCGGGCTGAAGAGCTCGCACATCTCGCGCGAGGCATTCCGGGAAACCAGCGGGTTTTCGTAAATGTCTTTGCTCATGGCCTCGTCCGGTTGTTCACCTCACCGCCCCGATCCTGCCCCCCCAGGTCCCCACATCGAGCACGCCCGGCCTACCATCTTTAGGTGGCACACGCAGCTCCGTTTCTGTGTGTGCAAATTCGCACCCGTGCAGTTCGCCCAATGGCCTCGGCGACGCGGAGTGTACGACAGGGGTGGTCAGACTGAAAGGGCTGGAGAATCGGGGAGTAGCGCCCGTGCCGCGTCCGCGGGATCCGCAGCTCCGATCACCGCCGAACAGACGCAGAGGCACCGTGCGCCGGCGGCCCTCAGGGTGACCGCACGCGTCGCGTCGATCCCGCCGATCGGCACGATCGGAATACGCGTCTCGCGCACCGCAAGTGCCAGCAGATCGGGACCGGGCACGTGCTCCTGTGGCTTTGTCGTCGAGGCGAACATCGGCCCGACGGCGATGTAGTCCGGCACGTCGGCAATGGCCGCCCGCAGTTGCTCGGGCGTGTGCGTGCTCAGGCCGATCAGGCGAGCCGGGCCGACGATCCGGCGCGCATCCCGCACGCCCATGTCCGTCTGCCCCAGGTGCACGCCGTCAGCGTCACTGAGCACCGCCAGGTCCGGCCGGTCGTTGACGATGAAGAGCACGCCACGCTTCCGGCAGAGCGTCGCGATGCGCCGCGCGCGGGTGAGCAGGCCCCCGTCCTCCAGTCCCTTCTCACGAAGCTGGATGCAGTCGGCCCCGCCGTCGATCGCCCGCGACGCCACTTCGAGCCAATCGCCCCGGCAGAGCGATTCAGTCACGATCACGTACAGCCGTGCCCGCGATATGCGTGCCGCACGATCTCCCCGGAGCGTCAGCCGCTGTTCAAGCTCGTAGGAACGGTACCGCAGCGCCTCCACGTCGGCCGCGAACCGCGTGTCGAGCGTTTTGCCGTACTCTTCGAGCGTCCGCAGCGCCTCGGGCAACCGCTTGGCCGCCGCGACAAACACGTCGCGCGCATCGCCCCGTTGCCGTTCGGCCTCTGTCGTGATCGCCGTTCCGACGTCCCCGCCCACGTCACGTGCCGCGAGCAGGTCCTCTGCCGGCAGTCGGCGCAGGCACGCCGCGAGATCGTGCCGGAACACCTTCACCGCCTCGGACCCGGCGGCATCATCCAGCACGAAGCGCGCGTAATCCTCCATCACACGCAGCGCCTCGCGCGCGCGGTTGAAATTGGCGTCGAGAATCCGGTAGACACTCTCGGGCATGGAGCTTCCGCTATCCGCGTTCCGTGACTGGTCGTAGCGTGGCCGCTCACCGAATGGCTGAGAGCTGAAAGCTGACAGCTGACAACTCATGAGCTGCCAGCTTATTCAGAAATCTGCTTCATCCAGCAGGTGCCCCATCTTCTCACGCTTCACGCGCAGGTATGCGCGGTTCACCTCGTTGGCGGGAATTCGAATGGGCACCTGTTCGACCACCTGCAGGCCGTACACCTCGAGCCGGCTCACCTTTTTCGGGTTGTTCGTAAGGATCCGGACCCTCCGCAACCCGAGGTCGCGGATGATCTGCGCGCCGATGCCGTAGTCGCGCTTGTCGGGCGCGAAACCCAGCTTCTCGTTCGCCTCGACCGTATCGAGCCCCTGCTCCTGAAGCTCGTAGGCCTTGAGCTTGTTGTGCAGCCCGATGCCGCGACCCTCCTGCCGGAGGTAGATGATCGCTCCCTTGCCCTCCGTCTGGATCAGGGTCATTGCATCGTGCAGCTGGTCTCCGCAGTCGCAGCGCATCGAGCCGAAAATGTCGCCCGTCGCGCACTCCGAGTGAACGCGGACGAGCACCGGCTCCTCGTGCGGAATCGGCTGGCCCTCGGCGTCCAGGTCGCCGATCCCGCCGCAGCAGAGCGCCAGGTGCAGTTCCGGCTCCACGAACGACTTGTATGCGTGCAGCGTGAAGTTGCCGTAGCGGGTGGGCATCTGCACCGTCTGGACGCGCTGGATCAGTGCCTCCCGTTGGTGGCGGTACTCGACGAGGTCGGCGATCGTGCACATGCGGATGCCGTGCCGCTCGCAGAACCGGGCCAGGTCAGGAACTCGCGCCATCGACCCGTCGTCGTTCATGATCTCGATCAGCGCGCCCACGGGTCGCATGCCCGCGAGCCGGAGCAGATCCACCGTGCCCTCGGTCTGCCCCGCCCGGACCAGCACGCCCCCCTCCCGCGCCATGAGCGGGTTGATATGCCCGGGGCGCACGAAGTCGTCGGCCGTGGCGTCCGGGGCGGCCAGCCGCCGGATCGTCGTGCAGCGGTCGGATGCGGACACGCCGGTCGTCACGCCGAGCTGGGGGTGCGCATCGATTGTCACCGTGAACGCCGTCCGCAGCGTGGCCGTGTTCTCGACGGCTTGCGGCTGAAGTTCGAGCTTGCGGCACAGGTCGCGCGGCAGCGCCACGCACAGCACGCCGCGGGCCTCCCGCAGCATGAAATTGACCATGTCCGGCGTGATCATCTCCGCCGCGCAAACCAGATCACCCTCGTTCTCACGGTGTTCGTCGTCGATCAGGACGACGAAGCGCCCCGCCTTCAGATCCGTCAGCGCCTCGGAGATGGTACAGAATGGGGTCGGCAATGCAGTTCCTTCTGATGTTGGGCCGGGGCGGTGCCCGGGGCCGTCTGCCTATTGTAAGCGGCCCGTCTTCCCGCTCCCATCCACCGGCATCTAACGCGGACGGCTCGCCGGGGCGGCTTCGATCCATGCCCGCGGCAGCTCCAGCACTTTCAGCCGGTTGAGCCCGCCGACCTTCGAGTCTCCGGCGCAGTAGCTGAGGATCGCCCGGTCCTTCAGCCAGGTCAGCGAGGTGTAGCAGTACCAGCCGTCCGGCGACGACTCGATGGCGCGGCTCGGGGACCACGTCCGGCCCTCGTCGCTGGACACTGCGACGCACAGCGGCGTCCGCTTGCCCTTCGGGAACGGGTGCCGGCCCGAATGATCATTCCACACCGCCAGCAGGTGCCCGGACCAGGGGATCCGCTCGATGGTTGCGGGCGAGCACGGCGAGGCGAGGGCGGAGGGCGCCGGCTGTGTCCATGTGTCGCCCCGGTCGGTCGAGAAAACCTCGTACTGGTAGTCGGAGTGCGTCCGCATCCACATCCAGATCCGCCCATCGCGGAGTTCCAGCGCACCCGGCTCCTGCAGGACCACGCTCCGCTTCGGCGGCGGCTCCACGCGGGTGCCGTCCGGCCGCCAGGTCCGCCCGTCGTCGTCGGAGATGAAGACGCGGGGAATGCCGTGCTCGTCGAACCGCTTGTCGGTCGAAGGATGCAGCGCCGCCGGCACGATCAGCCGCCCGTCGCGGAGCCGCAGGACCCGGTCGTTGTTCACCACGTGGTAACCGGGTGCGACCGTGACGCGCACCGGTTCGCCGAATGTCACACCGTCGTCCCGGCTGCGACGCACGTACATGTTGCAGTCGACGAAGCTGTTCTTACGCAGGTAGAACAGCAGAAGCTCACCCGCACGCGATCGCCGCAGCGAGACGGACATCACGTTTTCCCGGCCCTCGTTCGCCACCAGCACGCGGTCCTCGCTCCACGTCCGGCCGGCATCGTCCGAGATCCGTGCGCAGATGTCCGCCTTTGACTCGTCTGCCGCGCCGCCGGTGAAACGCGTGTAGGCCAGCAGCAGTCGCCCGTCGCTGAGCTCGATCAGGTCGCCCTCGGAATTGCGTGGAAAGCGCGCGCTCGGCTCGATCACCAGCAGAGTTTTAGGAACCTGATCCGCACCTTTTGCGGCTCCCAGAAGAATAAGAGAGATCACCGCTGAGGTACACAGGTGATACATGATTGGCACCTCCAGTCTTCGATTGTGCAAAAAAGCGAAATCGGCGCGCAGCCCGTGTTGACATCACCCGGGGCCGGGTCTAGCGTTCGGTGAAGCTTGCGCGGGCCTGCTTCAGAGTCAATTTCCGTCGGGTTCATCGGTGTTCCGCTTGGCGCTGCGCGGTTCGCGCACAGCGGGCATCTTTCCACAATAAGGGGAGTACTCATGCGGATCAAAAGTGGATCTCGGTACGTCGTCGTTGCGCTCGCGGCGGGGCTCTGCACAGCCCTCATGCTGACCGGGGCAGGCTGCACGCCGGCGGGAAACCAGGCACCCACCGCCAACGCGGGGGCCGACCAGACGGTCGCGCCAAACACCACCGTGACGCTGACCGGCAGCGGAACGGATCCGGACGGGGATACCCTGTCATTCTCCTGGACTCAGACCGCCGGGACCACGGTGACACTGAACAACGCCAACCAGGCGGCCGCCTCCTTCACCGCGCCGGCCACAACCGGCACGCTCACCTTCCAACTCGCGGTTGACGACGGCCGCGGCGGGACTTCAACTGACACCGTGAACGTCATCGTGTCGACGACATCGCCCCCCACCACGACGCCCCGCCTGTTCATCACCAACTTCGCGACGAACAATGTTGTGAACTACTCCAACCCGAGCACCGTGAAC
This sequence comes from uncultured Planctomycetales bacterium, assembly GCA_964548565.1. Classification (GTDB taxonomy): domain Bacteria; phylum Planctomycetota; class Phycisphaerae; order UBA1845; family PWPN01; genus CAYLLT01. The sequence continues at coordinate 15,478 of CAZJTF010000038.1, forward strand.
GGCAACATTGCTCCCGACGGCAACCTCGCCGGGGCCCAGACGCAGCTCCTCGGACCGTCTGACGCCATTGTCACCGCGAGCGACACGCTCATCGTTTCCAACTTCAACACGAACTCCCTGACGCGTTACGACGAAGCGGAGAACGCGAATGGCAACCTGACGCCCGACGGCATCGTCCAGGGCGCCGCCACGCTGCTCGCCGGGCCTGCTTCGCTCGCGGTGAATACCGCCCAGGATCTCGTGTTCGTCGCCAATTTCAACGGCGCTCCCGACAACATCACCGTCTACAACAACGCATCCAACGCGGCGTTCAACGGGAACCTGGCGCCGATCCGCACGATCAACAGCGCGGCGCTCAATAACCCGAGCGGCATCAACTTCGGCGGCACCGACGATCTCTACGTGGCAAACAGCGGCGCCAACAACGTACTGGTGTTCGCAAACGCCAGCACCCTGAACGGCACGGTGAACCCGACGCGAACGATCACGAGCGCCACCTTCACAGCGGTTTTTGATGTGTTCGTGGACGAAAACGACGTGCTCTACGTCGTCAACACGGCGGGAACTGTCAACATCTTCAACAACGCGAGCACGCTCAACGGCAACCGCTCGCCGGACTTCACCCTCACGGTTCCGGGTGCGGGCCTGCTCACCGCGATTGTCGTGGACAGCACGAATATCGGTTACATCATCGACCGCACGCAGCGCGCCATTTACGCCTACAACAATGTCAACACGCGGAATGGCACCGTCACCCCCGATCGAACCATCCAGGGCGCCAACACCCAGCTGCAGGATCCGATTCGCGCTTTCCTGGTCGAATAGCCTGGAACGTGTAGACGCTCGATGCAGCGGAGAGAGCCCGCGGCCCGTACGGCCGCGGGCTTTCTGTTGCGCGGTCATTCCCGCGAGACAGACGCGTGCGGAGAGGCCTGCCGCAGCCACTCCGCATGGGCGGCGTAGCGGTCGGCGATGCGGCTCACGACGCGCTGGGCCTCCGGCACGAGCGGCTCGGACGCCGCCGAGCGGTACGTCTCACGCAGCTGCTCGACGGCCGCAAGCACCCGGTCGTGGAGCGCGTCCACGGAAACATAATGCAGGCTCGCGGTCCGAGGGTCCATGCTGGCCGGCCAGACGGCGCCGTCACACGATTGAATCGCTTCGATCAACCACGCGCGGTGCTCCGCCGCATCCTCGATCAGCTGTCGGACTGCGGCCGCGGGGCCCATGGATGCGCGCGGCACGAAAACGCCGAGGTCGGGAAGCCGGGCGAGCAGGCTCTGCAGTTCGGCGGCATGGAGTTCGTTCAGGATGCGGACGGAATGTTCTTGCTGCGAAGTCATCGGGTGTCAGCTCGTGAGACGGCAGGGAGCCCGGGACCGGGCGCCGCGCCGCTGTCCGCGGTACGCTGGGCGGCCGGGCGGCTGCCGAAAAGATTCGACGCGTAGGTGTTCGACTGCTCGCCCAGGGTGCCGACCAGCAGCGTCCCCAGCAGCAGCAGCATGACCGCGCACAGGTTGACCATCGCGACGCCGGCTGCCGGGGCGGCGAGCGGCGGCCGCGCGGCATCGTCCACCAGGTACATCTGCCGGATCACGCGGGCATAGTAGTACAGGCTGACAGCGGTGTTGATGACCGCCACCAGCACCAGCGCCCAGAGCCAAGGCTGCATCGAAGCCGCCCGCCCGAGAGCGATGAGCAGCCACCATTTCGCCGCGAAGCCGCCCAGCGGCGGAAGCCCAACCAGTGAAAAGAGGCACACGGCCATCGGCAGCGCCAGCCACGGCGCCCGGCGACCGAGGCCGGTGAATTCCGCCATCCGGTCGCTTCCCGTCCGCCACACCACCATGGCCGTCACGCCGAACGCGCCCAGGTTCATCATCAGGTAGACGAACACGTACGCGATCACCGCCGCCAGACCGACGTTCATCCAGGGCGTATCGCCCGGCTGCAGGAAGATCGCCGCCGCCATCATCATGTAGCCGGCGTGTGCGATCGACGAGTACGCCAGCATCCGCTTGACGCTGTCCTGCCGGAGGGCGGCCAGGTTGCCGACGGTGCACGTGATCGACGCAATCACGCCGATCCCCATCGCAAGCGGCGCCAGGCTCACCGCCAGTGTGGGCGTTCCGCCGAGAGCGTAGACAATCCGCAGCAGCAGCCCGAGACCGGCCGCCTTGCTCGCGACGCTCAGCCAGGTGGTCACTTCGATCGGCGCCCCTTCGAACACGTCGGGGCACCAGAAGTGGAACGGCACCGCCGAAATCTTGAACCCGATCCCGACCAGCAGGCCGAACAGTCCCAGCATCGCCACGACGCCCGCTCCGCCCGCCTCGAGCCGCGTGGCGATCGTCGGAATATCGAGCGTGCCGAACACGCCGTACAGCAGCGACGCTCCGTAAACCATGACGGACGCTGTGCCCGCCCCGAACAGCACGTACTTGATCGAGGCCTCGGCTCCCAGACGCGATCGCTTGTCTACCGCGACGATCGCGTAGCTGGGCAGCGACGCCATCTCGATGGCAATCAGGATCACCAGCAGGTTGAGCGTCCCGACCATCAGCGCCATGCCCAGCGCGCTCGTGATCAGCAGGACGAAGAACTCCGGCGCATTGGCGTGCTCGCCGCCGCCCCGCTGGACGGAGCCGATCAGCCACAGCCCGGTCACCAGCGCGAGGAACAGCATCAGGAACAGCTTGAAGAAAATGGCGAAGTTGTCGGCGATGAGCATCGGCGCGCCGGCATCCGTCGAAAGGACGCCCGTCCCCGCGCCGGCCACCTGCGGTCGCACCGCCCCGGTCAGCAGCAGCGCCGCCAGCGCCCCGAGCAGCGCGATCGCCGCCGAGATATACCGCCCCCGCCCCGCGAACAGCGGAACGACCAGCAGCGCGACCAGCGTGCCGATCAGCGCGAACTCGGGCGAAAACAGTCGGAGGTCCTGCGCCGAGGGAACCCAGATACTCGCAAGCATGCTGTTCATCATTGTCTGTCCCGCGGACGTCGCAGGTCATCCTCCGGTGATCGACTGGGCAACCTGCTGGATGGCGGCGCCGTGGTCCGCGAAAAGCCGGGTGATGTTCTCGAGCGTGCCGTTCATGAATCGGAAGACCGTCTGGTCCGGCAGGATCCCGAGCACGATCGCCAGCACCGCCAGTGGCGTCAGGATGAAGATCTCCCGGAAGTTCGCCTCCGGGAAACCCGCATACTCGTCGCGCACCTTGCCCAGGTAGACGCGCTGGATCATCCACAGGATGTACGCGGCCGTCAGAACCACGCCGAACGCCGCGACCACCGCCATCGGCTTCGCCCAGGTGAACGGCGCCGAGAACGTCGCGATCAGCACCCAGAACTCACCGATAAAGCCGCAGAGCCCGGGGAGTCCGAGCGAGGCAAAGAACCCGAGCGTCGCCAGTGAGCCGTAGACCGGCATACTGAGCCACAGCCCGCCAAAGCGGTTGATCTCGCGGTGGTGTGCCCGGTCGTAGATCACGCCGACCAAAAAAAAGCACATGGGGCTCGAAATGCCGTGGGCGATCACCTGGAACATCGCGCCCTGGAAACCGGCCGTCGTCATGATCGCCATGCCGAGCAGCACGTAGCCCATGTGGCTGATCGAACTGTACGCGACGAGTCGCTTGAAGTCGGTCTGCGCCATGGCGCACAGAGCGCCGTAAATAATGTTGATCACCCCGAGGGTCGCCAGGGCATAAGCCGCCCACTCGCCGGAAGACGGCAGGATCGGGTAACTGATGCGGAACAGCCCGTACGCCCCCATCTTCAGCAGGATGCCCGCCAGGATCATCGAGATCGGCGTCGGCGCTTCGACGTGGGCATCGGGAAGCCATGTGTGGAACGGGAACACCGGCACCTTGATCGCGAATCCGATGAACAGGAACACGAACATCACGTGCGAGAACTGTCGCCCGAGGAAGGTCGTTTCCGGCGCATTGAACGCCTGCTGGATCGTCTGGTTCGTCGCCATCTCGATCAGGCTGAACGTCTGCGTGCCCGCCGGGGCGTAGAAGTAGAACGCCAGGATGACGACCAGCATCAGCACCGAGCCGGCCAGGGTATAGATGAAGAACTTGATCGCGGCGTATTCCTTGCGCGGGCCGCCCCACACGCCGATGAGGAAGTACATCGGCAGGAGCATCACTTCCCAGAAGATGTAGAACAGGAAGAAATCCAGCGCGAGAAACGTCCCGAGCATGCCCGTCTCGAGCAGCAGGAACAGCGCGAAGTACCCGCGGATCCCCCGATTGATCTTCCAGTGCTCGAAATTCCAGCTCGCCAGGCACGCCAGGAACGTCACCACCGTGGTGAGGATCACCAGCGGGAAGCTGAGGCCGTCCACGCCGACAAAGTACTGGATCTTCGCCCCGCTCGTCAGGTTGATCCACGTGAGCTGCGTCACCTCGTACAGCTTGGTGCCGTACGACGGCCCGAAAATCTCCAGGCCGCTGGCGCCGCCCCACCACGCGAAGTGCCGGAAGAGCGCGAATGAAATGAGCATCGTCGCACCGGTGATCCCGATGGCGATCGTCTTCACCGATCTGGCATTCGGCGCGGCCAGGCAGAGCAGCGCGCCCAGCGTCGGGAGAAAGATCAGTACGTTCAGCAGATTGCCGTATTCGAAACTGTCCATTGCGTCCGTTCCCGTGTTGCGGGACTGCTATCTCCAGGGAAGTACCATGAGCACGACGATGGCCGTCGCGCCGCAGGCGGCAAACAGGATGTAATTGCGGACCCGCCCGACCTGCGGGGTCCGCACGACTCCGCCCGCCTCCCATGCCGCGCGCCCGACCGCGTTCACCGCGCCGTCGACACCCATGGCGTCGATCACGTTTCCGCTGAACCGCGACAGGCGCTCGGTGATGGCCGCGGAAGCGTTCACCAGTCCGTCAATGACGATCTTGTCGAACAGGTACGCCAGCGTCTTCGTCACCATGATGCCGCCGACGAGTGCGAGCCCGTAGAGCTCGTCGAAGTAGAACTTACGCTCAAGCAGCGTATGGATGGGGCGGAACTGCCGGGCGATCCGCTCCGCCGCCTCCAGCCCATTGCGGTAGATCACCCACGCCAGCAGGAAGCCGACGACGAACGCCGGCCCCACGAGGAATGACAGCCATTTGTGGGCGTTGTGATCGATCGCGACGCCGTTTGCAGCCGCGTGGTCGCCGTCGTACGAACCGACGAGAAAATCACGCGGGTGCGCGTCGGCCACCATGCCGCGGAAGAGGAAGTAGCTCGAGAAGAACGTCCCTACCGCCAGGACGATGAGCGGCACGTACATGAGTCGAGACTCGTGGGCGTGCTCGTGCACGTGATGGTCGCGCGGCTTGCCCATGAACGTCATCCACCACGCCCGCATCATGTAAAACGGCGTGACGTACGCGATGATCATCGGAATCACGAACAGCAGCCAATGCAGGTCGCTGCCCTGGCCGAGTTGGCCCGTCAGCGCCGCATCGTGTGCCTTGCCTTCGTCTGACTGCGGCAGGCCCGCCGTGTGGCTGTCGCTCCGCGCAGAATCGTGGGCTGGCTCGGCCGAGGCCATCGGACCCGGGAGCGTACCCGCGTGACCGGCGCCGTGCTCCGCCGCGTGGCCGTACGCGCGGTGCCACGCCACTGCCAGGATCTCGTCCTTGCTGAAGAAGCCCCCCAGCCCGATGCTCGTCATGGGAATGCCGACCCCGGCGATCGCCAGCACGCCAATGAAGAACGTCCAGCAGGTCACCGGCATCTTGTGACGCAGGCCGCCCATCTTGCGCATGTCCTGCTCATGGTGACAGCCTTCGATCACCTGGCCCGACCCGAGGAACATGAGTGCCTTGAAGAACGCGTGCGTCAGAAGATGGAATAGTGCACCGATCCACGCCCCCACGCCCATGCCCAGGATCATGTACCCGAGCTGCGAGAGCGTCGAATACGCGAGCACCTTCTTGATGTCGGTCTGCACGATCGCGATCAGCGCCGCCATTGACAGTGTGATGCAGCCGATGATCGCGATGAACATCTGGGCCTGCGGCGTGAGCAGCACGAAGATCCGCGCCACCAGGTACACGCCGGCCGCCACCATCGTGGCCGCGTGAATGAGGGCGCTCACGGGCGTGGGGCCCGCCATCGCATCCGGGAGCCACACATGCAGCGGGAACTGGGCGCTCTTGCCGATCGCCCCGCAGAACAGCAGCATGCCCATCCAGGTCGCCAGCGTGAGCCCGAGCGGCCCCGCGCCGAAAAGCCCCGTCGCGTGATCAACCCGCGCCTCGAACCCCTGGCGCCAGGCCGGATCCGCCGCGGACGACTGCTCGATGAAGTGCTGCGTCGGCGCCGAGAGCTCGCCGTGCATCAAGCCTGCCTTGTGAGCCGCCCCTTCGAATGTCGCCGCCGCGCCGCTCAGGGACATGTCGCCGAGAAACAGGAAAACCATGCCGAGGCCGATGATGAAGCCGAAATCGCCGACACGGTTGGTGATGAACGCCTTCATGGCCGCGTTCGACGCGTACTTGCGGTCGAAGTAGTACCCGATCAGCAGGTATGAGCAGAGCCCGACCAGTTCCCAGAAGATGAACATCAGCAGCAGGCTGTTCGCGATCACCAGCCCGAGCATGCTGAAGCAGAAAAGCGAAAGATACGCGAAGAACCGGTGATATTTGCTGCGACCATCAATTTCGTCGCTGTGACCGGCCATGTAGCCGATGCTGAAGACGTGAATCCACATCGCGACGAACGTCACCATGAAGTACATGATGACCGTCAGGCTGTCGAGGTTGACGCCGACCTTCAGCGGCGTGGAGCCGATATGTGACCACGTGAACGTCGTCGGCTCCGGGCGTGTGCCGCCCTGCCATTGCATCAGCACGATCGTCGCGAGCACGCAACTCGCCGCGATCGCCGCCGTCGCCACCCAGCCGGCCAGCGGCTTGCCGATCCGCGCCCCGAAGAACGCCAGGATGGCAAAGCTGACCAGCGGAATGCCGACGCCGGCCACAAGCATAATCTCGAGATGCGACATTCGTCCGTCCTGAAAGTTCACCACGGAGTCATTGAGACACGGAGACAGAGCGAATGAGAGAATGAGGGATGGAGCGAAACGGCGAGGTGGCCCGCCGGCCCGTGTCTCTCCTTCTCTGTTGCTCTTTCTCTCCGTCGCTCGTTCATTCTCCGCCTACCCGCTCAACGCATCCCCTCTGTCGACGTCGATCGTCGCGAGGTTGTTGTAGTAGTTCACGCAGATCGCGATCGCGATGGCCGCCTCGGCCGCCGCCAGCACGATCACGAACAGCGCCGTCACCTGGCCGTCGATCCCGCCGACCTGGTACCGCGAAAACGCCACCAGGTTGATGTTCGCCGCGTTCAGAATGAGCTCGACGCCGATGAGAATCCCCACGGCGTTGCGCTTGATCGTCATGACGTACAGCCCGCAGCAGAACATGAACGCCGCGAGGACCAGGTAGTGTGCCAGCGTTATCGCCATGACTCAGCACTCGTCAGAAAAGCAGCCGGGCGTCTCACGCACTCACTTCCGCTCGACCCGCGCCAGGTATGCAGACCCGATCATCACGGCCAGCAGCAGCACGCTCGCCAGTTCAAACGGCACGAGGTACGTCGTCAGCAGCGCCCGTCCGAAAGCCGCCACCGTGTGCCCGGCCGGCTCCGGGTTCGCCCGACCCCAGTCGGTTCCGGCAAAAGCGGCTACCAGCCCCAGGAACAGCGTCAGCGCGACAATCCCGCCGGCGATGATCTCCGCCCGGCGCGGCTCGAAGCGCACCCACGGCGACTTGCTGGTGAGCATGACGCCGAAAATGATCAGGATCAGCGTGCCGCCGGCGTACACAATGAGCTGCACGGCCGCCAGGAAGTTTGCCGCCATCAGAAAGTACAGGATCGCCACGGCCGAGAGCGTTCCGAACAGGTACACGGCCATCCGGACGATGTTGCCCGTCAGCACGCATCCGAGCGCGCACAGAGCGGCGGTACCGGCGACGATGTAAAACAGGACCGCCTCGACCGCCGAACCCGCCGGCACCAGGGCCGTGTCCGCGGCTGTCGAATCCGCCGCCAGGCAGAACGCCGGAAGCCCCGCCGCCAGGAAGCCTGCCATCGCTGCAAGTCGCCGTACCACGTCTAAGCTCCGGGCAGGTGGTCAACCGCCAGTGTGCCGACCAGCCGCCGCCGATTCACGAACCCGTAAACAGCAATCGTGATGAAACCCAGAACCAGAACCGCCCCGATGGCCGTCAGCACCAGGTTCGTGAGCAGCGCGATCACGGTGCCGTCGAGAATGAACAGCTCCCAGAGCGTGTTGCCCAGCAGGACGACCATCGTCATCGGAAGCATGACCTGCACGCACGCGTACATCACCTGATCGAGGCGGATGCGCGGCAGCGTCCAGCGAATCCAGATCTGCACGTAGAAGCAGAAGAACGACTTACACACGAACCAGATGGGACCGTTGAAGAGCAGCCCGTGGAGTGCCTTCTGCCAGAGAGCCCCCTGCGCCAGTTCCGCGCCCCACGAGGCGGGCAGCGGCGAGTTCCACGCGCCGAAGAACAGGATCGTCGCCAGCGCGCCGACCGCGAACATCTCCGCGTACTCGGCGAAGAAGAACAGCGACCAGCGGTACCCGCTGTATTCCGTGTGATACCCCGAGACGAGTTCGCTCTCCGCCTCGGGCAGGTCAAACGGCGCCCGCTTGCACGCCGCCAGCGAGGCTGTGAAGTACATGACCGCCGCGATGAACGTGAACGGGTTCTCGAACGCCAGCCACGTGTGGAAGCCGCCCTCCTGCAGCCGCCCGATCTCGGTCAGGCGGAGCGTTCCCGCGGTCATGACGGGAATCAGCAGCGACATGCCCATCGGGATCTCGTACGAGACCATCTGGCAGGCCTCGCGCATCGCCCCGTAGACGCTCCACTTGTTGTTGGAGGCCCACCCGGCGAGCAGCACGCCGACCACGCCGATCCCCAGCATCGCCAGGATGAAAATGAGCCCCACGTCGAGATCGCGGAACACCCACGCGGCACTGAATGGCAGCGCCATGAATGCGCTCAGGGCCGGCACGAACGCGATATAGGGCGCCAGCCGGAAGAGCGGGCGATCGGCCCCCTCCTGGCAGAGATCCTCTTTCTGAATGCACTTGATGCCGTCGGCCAGGGATTGCGCCCAGCCGTGCCACCCGCCGACCCGCATCGGGCCGAGCCGGCTTTGGATGCGCCCGGCGACCTTGCGCTCCCACCAGATGCCGAACATGGCGACGATGGAGATGAAGCCCACGACGCCCAGCAGCGCGATCAGGTCGCGCACGATCTGGAACTGCAGCGGCCACAGCAAGTACGCAAAGATGCCCGCCAGTCCTCCTCCCAGGGCGGAGCGCATCTCGGAAAGCGTCAGTTCGCCGCCGAATGTGGTCCGGACCGCCCGCGCGGAGGCATCTTGCGCCCCGACCATCGCATCCACTTCGCCGTAGGCGATGGCCGGCAGCCACGCGATCACGACCGTGCTGACGACACCCCCGAGAAAAATCAGAAATGCGAACCGGCTCACGAACGCCGCCAGGGGCCCTCGCATCCGCACGGCCACCGCCCCCGCCAGCAGCAGCAGCCCCGTGAGCAGCGGCATGGCCGCGAGGAGGAACACGACAACCGGGTTCGCACGAACGATGTAACCCAGCAGAATCCAGAGCACGGCGCCGCCGATCGCGAATGCTGCCCCGGAAATGCCCAGCCCGCGCAGCGCGCGTGCCGTCAGGCTCTCATTCCAGATAGGTCGTACTGCATCCTGAGCGGAAAACTCGCTCATACCGGCCCTGTCTCCACAGTCTCTGGTGCACGTTCAGCGGTCGGCACTGACCCGCAATCCTTCCGAACGGAATCCGGCAGGAGCGGGAATGGTATCAAACCTTCCGACGCGTGAAAAGCACGCGTGCGGCATGCCGAAGGAGAGAGTCTGAAAATGGCGTAATCCACCTACGGCTACTGCCCTGACTCTCCATCTCTCACTCGCTCCATCTCCGGCACGTCGCCGCGTTCGTCCGCGACGGGCGGATCCCGTAAACACTCTGCGCCGGCGGGATCCGGGCCGCTCACCTCTCCCTTCTCACTTCACACGCGGAACCTCTACCGATCCACCTCACCCATCACGATGTCGATGCTGCCGATGAAAGCCGGGATATCCGCGAGCAGAATCCGCCGGCACACATGCTGGGTAATGGAGAGGTTGCAGAAACTCGGCCCCCGGGCCTTCACCCGGTACGGGATCGCGGACCCGTCGCCGACAATCAGGAATCCGAGCTGTCCCCGCGGGTTTTCCGCCTCGAAATACACTTCGCCCGCCGGCAGTTTCATGTTCTTGGGCACTTTTCCTCGAAACTCGCCGTCGGGAATCTGCGCGATGCACTGCCGCAGGATCCGCACCGACTGCTTCATCTCGAGCATGCGGACGAAGTACCGGCTCCACGAGTCGCCCACGACGACCTCGCGCGGGATCCCGTCCGACCCGCCGGGCACGCCGATCGGGATCTCGAACTCAAACCGGTCGTAAATGTCGTACGGAATGCTGCGCCGCAGGTCCCATGCGACGCCGCTCGCCCGCAGACACGGCCCGGTGAGGCCCCACGCGATTGCATCCTCCGCCGACACAACACCGACGTTCGCCGTCCGCTTCACGAAGATGTGGTTGTAGCTCAGGAGGTCGTTGTACTCGTCGATCTTCGGTTCGAAGTAGTCGAGGTACTCCGAGAGTGTCGGAAGAAAGCCCTCCGGCAGGTCGTGCGTCGCCCCGCCGATCGTGAGATAGCTGTACGTGAGTCGCGCGCCGCAGGCTGCCTCGAACATATCGAGAATGCGCTCGCGCTCGCGGAAGGCGTACAGGAACGGCGTGAACGCTCCCATGTCCATCCCGTAGCAGCCGAACGAGACGAGATGCGATGCGATGCGGTTCAGCTCCGCCATGATGATGCGGATGTAGCGGGCCCGCTCCGGCACTTCGAGCCCGGCAAGCTTCTCCACCGCCAGGCTGAACGCGTGGTTGTTGTTCATCCCCGCCAGGTAGTCCATCCGGTCGGTCTTGGGGATGTACTGGAAGGGCTGCAGGTTCTCGCCGATTTTCTCCGCGCAGCGATGCAGGTAGCCGATGTGCGGCACCGCATCCAGCACCAGCTCGCCGTCCGTCCGCAGGACCAGCCGCAGCACGCCGTGCGTACTGGGATGCTGGGGCCCCATATTGACGAGCATTTCCTCGCTCTGGACGTCCGCGCAGTTCTCGCGCTCGTAGTTCACCAGGATGTCCGGCCGGCTCTGAAAGATCGTGTCGGTCATAACCGTCTATTCTCGAGCGAATGCTTCCTTGACACGTCGCTGATACTCCGCGCGGGTCAATCCCATCGCGAGTGTCACGCGCAGCATCTCCTGTTCTCCCCATGCCTCACCCATGGCGGCGAGAATCATCCTCCCGCGTTCCTCCAGACCGACATCTTTCCACTTGTCCCAAATAACGGTCACATGGAGATTGTCACTGAACCGGATCTTCTCGATCTGGACCTCCGGCTCATCGGGCGGACCTTCAGGCTTGTCCTCGCGCATAACCCGTGCCAGTTCCTCTACGAGTTCGGGGTGGCTGTCATCGGGCTGAGGGTTAAGTCGGCGGACCGGCATGGGTCACCTCCATAAACTTCAACCGATTCTCGAAGACCCATTCGACGCACTCCACCATTTCCCAGAGTTCTCGCGGGTCCGGTCGAACGTCTCGGTATCGAAGCGATTCAGTCCAGTGGCTCGAGATACGGTTCACGTTTTCCGTCAGGGCGCCAAGGAATGCCGCATCCAGCGGCTGGCCCCTTGCGGCACGCTCACGCTCGAAGGCAAACAACAGGAAAGCGAGCTCATGATCGTTTCGCTTTAACTTTCCATAAAGACGCTGATAGTGCCTCGTGTAATCGCGAGACAGGAGGTCACGGTGGATGTCGACGTCATCTCGCGCCGCCTTCGCACGACAGTATCCAAGCATCAGCAGGCACTCGACCACGTAGCCCATCAGGTAAATGGCGCCTGCGGGTCGTGCCTCCTGGCCGAGTGCCAGGACCAGCCCGTCCCAGAATCGTAGCTCGGAGGCCCTTTCCAGTTCGGCCGCCGTTCTGACTTTAGCAAGTCTGGCCAGCAGACCCATGATCCTGCCTCAGTGCCTCGGGCTCTTCTGCCCAAACTCCGTCGTCCCCGGGATTCCGTGGTACTCGAGCGGGAACTCGTAATCCTTCCGCAGCGGGTAACCGACCCAGTCGTCCGGGCAGAGGATCCGCCGAAGGTCGGGGTGGTCGTCGAAAACCACGCCGAACAGGTCGTACACTTCAC
>CAZJTF010000039.1:0-27720 GCA_964548565.1 uncultured Planctomycetales bacterium
GGAGTACGTCGTGTACCTGCCGGAAGCGAAGGCTGCCACGATCGATCTGCAGGCGACGGGGGGCTCATTTACAGTTGAGTGGATCCAGCCCGTGTCGGGCGAGACTGTGCGTGGCGAAAGCATCTCCGGCGGAGCCGGGCGATCGCTCAAGCCGCCGTTTAAGGGCGATGCCGTGCTCCATCTGCTGAAGCGGTAGTAGGCCGCAACCGTCGTGATGACGCTGCAATAAACGGGAGGAATTGCCCATGATCCAGAGGCTGCTCGGCCGTCTGTTTGCGCTTGCCATCGCCCTCGCCTGCAGCCGGGTCGCCGGGGCGGAGCCGAGGCTCAACTTCCTCTTCATGTTCACCGACGATCAGCGGTGGGATGCCCTCGGCGTTGTGCAAAAGGAGCAGGGGGAGAAGGGGCGTTTTCCGTGGCTGAGGACACCACACCTGGACCGGCTCGCGCAGGAGGGGGTGCGGTTCCGCAACGCCTTCGTGGTGAACTCGCTCTGCTCACCCAGCCGGGCGAGTTTTCTGACCGGCATGTACGGCCACCGCAACGGGATCGTCAACAACAGCACGCCGTTTCCCGCCGATGCGGTGACCTACGCCTCAATTCTGAAAGCCGCCGGCTACACGACCGGTTACGTCGGCAAGTGGCACATGGATCGGCAGAAAGGGCAGCGCCCCGGCTTCGATTTCTCGGCCAGCTTCGTGGGGCAGGGCAGGTATCGCGACTGCCCCTTCGAGGTGAACGGCAAGGAGACGCCGACCGCCGGCTGGATCGATGACGTTTCCGCGGATTACGCCATCCAGTTTCTGCGCGAGCGGGGCAGCCGTCCGTTTGCGCTGACCGTCGGCTTCAAGACCTGTCACGGTCCGTTCAGCCCGCCGGCACGACGGGCGAGCGACTACGAGGGGGAGAAGATCCGCCCTGTTCCGAACCTCGAGCTTGCGGTGCCCTACTCCAGGGTGGGCCCCGAGGACAAAGTCGCGGTTGACTTCATCGGCGAGAGCGCGCCGAAAGTCCTCGGATACATGCGATGCGTCACGGCGATGGACGATGCGGTTGGCCGGGTTCTGGGGGAGCTCGAACGTCTGGATCTGGCGGACAACACGGTCGTGATCTTCGCGAGCGACAACGGCTATTACCTGCGGGAACACGGCCTGGGTGACAAACGCACCGCCTACGAGGAGAGCCTGCGGATCCCGCTGATCGTGCGATGTCCGCAGCTGGCCCCGAAGGGCAGACTCATCGACCGCATGGTGCTGAATATCGATCTCGCGCCGACACTCATCGACCTGGCGGGCCTGTCCCTTCCTGCGGAGATGCAGGGGCGCAGCTGGCGCCCACTTCTTGGAGGTGCCGAGGCGGATTGGCGGCGCTCGTGGTATTATGAATACTTCCTCGAAAGAGGCTTCGCCTCACCGCACGTGCAGGCCGTTCGAACCGAGGCCGCGAAACTGATTTGTTACCCGGGACATCCGGAATGGACGGAGATGTTCGACCTGGCGCGCGATCCGTACGAAACCCGGAACCTCTACAGTGATGAAGGCCGCGCGGCGCTTCGCCGTGAACTCGAGGCCGAGTTCGATCGCCTGCAGAAGCGGGTGCAAGGCGCGGTGAGCACGACGCAGCGGGCGTCCTGATCCGCTGTTTCCGTGTTTCAGGAGAGCAGGCCGGTTCCTGCTGAGGCGGGGATCCCGAACGGCTGAGTCGAGTTTCAACCGCTTTGTTCTGCGAGAGCGGGTGAGTTCCGTCTCTGTCGCGGTTGACTTCTGAAGAGAGCAGGCATTTAAGCTAGACAGATGGGCCGACCTTCCGCACGTAATCTCCGCCGCACGATGCGTATTGATCCCTGGTGAGAACGACCCACCGTTTTCAAAAGGGCTGTATGGCCACTGTGCCGGCCCGGAGGTGTCTCGATGTCCCGGATTCGTAAGCCTGTTCTCGCGATGCTCGCCGCGCTGCTGTTCGGCGCGCTGATGGGCAGTGATTCGACCTGCTTCTTCGCCGGTGCCGGTGAGGGGAGCGGCGGAGGCGTCGTCATCGAAGACTGACGTTGATCGGCGGAGTCCCCCAGCGGGGCTCGACGCGCCGTATGCGGCCACTCGGAACGTCCGGGGTCGCAAAGCTCAATCCCGCGCGGATGGCTGCCGTCCGCGCGGGATCATTCGTATTGCACAACACCTTCGATTGTGACGCCCACATCCGGCCGCGAGCGCCGAGCTACGCTTTGCTGGGACGCAGATCCAGGCCAACCAGTGCCCGTTCCGTATTCGACAGGTCGCCGATGATCTTCTTGATCGGTGTCGGCAGCTTCCGGACCAGCGTGGGGATGGCGAGAATCTGGTCTCCCTTTGCCAGTTGTGGATTCTTGACCAGATCGATCAGCTCGATGCGATACCGGCCCGCGAGGTGCTCCTCGCAGATCCGCTTCAGATTGGTGTAGGCGGCGATGGACTTGGCCGTCTGGCCGGCCACGTACAGGCGCAGATCCCAGTGGTCGTCCTTGGCTGCCGGCGTCGCGGCAGCCTTTTTCCTGGCGGCCTTTTTCATCGTCGTGCCCTCTGTCGTTTGTTGCCGTTCGGTTTGGCTGTTCGCGATGCGTTGTCCGCCAGGCGACGGTCCGCCATGTTCGCGCGATCCGCCAGCACCTGCTGCTCGCGCCCCTCCGCGAACGCGATCGATCGCTCGAGTTCGTCCTGTTCTTCCTGGAGCTTCGCCTGGAGCGCGACAATGCGACCCTCGAGCGCGCGGCGCCGACACTCGAGGCTGCGCTGCTTGCGATTGATCTCCTCCCGAGCGATGGCCCGCGCGGCCGCTTCGCGTGCCTCCTGTGCTACCCGTGCGGACCCCGTCAGCACGCCCTCGGGCCCGAGGTACACATCGAGCAGCTCGATGCCTTGCGATGTGATGCGAAATTCGCGGATCTGGTTCGAATGCGCCATCCCGCGGGACTTGAGCACGTAAAGCCCACGGTTCCGCTCGCCGCCGATCTCGATGTCGCGGAGCAGAATCCACGTGTCCATGATCGACGAGACGTCGGTTTCCGTCCGTTCGAGCGCCGTGCCCCCATGCGTCAGGCTGGTGAACAGGGCCGTGATCTGCTCCAGCTTGAGGTAATCCACCAGCCGGGTGAGCATCACGCCGGCCGCGCTCCTGTCGCCGGCGGACATGAGGTTCGAAATCGGATCGACGACGACGGCGGCCGGCCGGAATTCCGCAATTCGCTTGTGCATCGAGGCCAGGTGCGTCTCCAGCCCCATGGCCGTCGGCCGAACGTTCCAGAATCGCAGCAGGCCCCCGCGGACGTGGTCCTCGAGCTGGATGCCGATCGAGTGCATGTTCCGGATGATCTGGTCCTGCGATTCTTCGAATGCGAAGACCAGGCATTTCTTTCGACCCCGGCAGACGGACTCGGCGAAATGAGCGGCGATACTGCTCTTGCCTGTACCGGCGGTTCCCGAAACGAGAATGCTGCTGCCCCGGTAGAAGCCGCGACCTCCCAACATGCTGTCGAGGCGCGGGATCCCGCTCGAGACCCGCTCCGTGGAGGCGGAATGCGTCAGGCCCATCGAGGTGATCGGCATCACGCTGACCCCGTCCTCGTCGATAAGGAACGGGTACTCGTTCGTGCCGTGGCTCGAACCACGGTACTTCACGACGCGGAGCCGCCGGGTCGAGATCTGCTCCTCCACCCGGTGGTCCAGCAGGATGACGCAGTCGGAGACGTATTCCTCGAGCCCCTGACGGGTAAGCGTCTGTTCGCCCCGCTCGCCGGTGACAATACAGGTGACACCGCGGTCCTTCAGCCACCGGAAGAGCCGGCGCAGCTCGGCCCGCAGGATGGCGGCGTTCGACAACCCTGCGAAGAGCGATTCGATCGTATCCAGCACGACGCGCTTCGCTCCGATGCTGTCGATTGCGAAGCCCAGCCGCACGAACAGCCCTTCGAGATCGTATTCACCCGTTTCCTCGATTTCGCTGCGTTCGACACGCACGTAATCGACCGAGAGCAGCTTCCTGCGGCTCAGCGCGTCGAGATCGAAACCGAGTGAACGGACATTGGCGGAGATTTCCGGCTCCGTCTCCTCGAACGAGATCAGCACGCCGGGTTCGCCGTGTTGCACCGCGCCGCGCACGAGGAACTCGATACTCAGCAGGCTCTTGCCGCAGCCGGGGCCGCCGCAGACGAGCGTCGGGCGACCACGCGGAAGGCCGCCGCCAGTGATTTCATCGAGGCCCTGGATTCCGGTAGGACACTTGGGAAACGAGCGAGGGGGCGGACGGGTGTGCCTCTTCTTCGCCATCGAGCGTCTCCGGGTGTTGCGTCACCGAGACATCAGTCGGCCGCGTAGCGTACCGGCTTGCTGCCGTACGTTCAAGCGCGCCGTGGTTGCCCCTGAAACGCAACAACGATAGCATGTACTTCCTCAACGACTTGCTGTACTTCCGCTGAGGGTGGCGAGGGACCTACGATGAGCAAAATGCGCAGCCAGATCCCGCTCCCGCCAGAGCACGAGGAGATCATCCGCGCCATCCGCGCGGGCGAGGTGGATGCGTTCGTTATAGAGGGACCGGGCGGCGAGATCGTCCGCACTCTTGCGGGCGGGGAGCCGCCCTATCGGGCCATGATCGAGCGCCTGCGCGAGGGGGCGGTCATCCTCGCGACCGACGGGGCGATCCTGTACCACAATGAAGCGTTCGCCCGCATGGTTTCCCCCGGCTCAGAGGCGATCCTCGGTCGAAGCATTGTCGATTTCACTTCCGACGGCAGTCGCGAACGTCTGCTTCAGCTCCTGGCCAGCAGCAGCGGCGGTCGATGCGAGCTGCTGTTGTCCTCAAGGATGGGGGAAACAATTCCCGTCTCCGCCACCGCTTCGCTTGTCGAGATGGATGGGGTGCCGGTCTTCTCCGTGGTCGTCGCCGACCTGCGTCCGGGGCTCAGACTGCAGGAACTCGAGGACCTGCAGGAGGAGCTTCGGCGTCAGAACGAGCAGCTCGCCGAACTCCAGGCGATCGCCAGCCGCGATCGCGAACGGTACGAGGGGCTGTTTCAGTTCGCTCCCGACCCGTACCTGGTGACGGATCTCGCTGGCCGCGTCACCGAAGCAAATGTCGCAGCGTTGCGGGTTCTGTCGGCCGACCCGGACACTCTCCTCGGCTCGCACCTGCGCGACGCGGTGGCGGAGCCCTATCGCGCCATGTTTGACGAGCTTCTGGCGGGTACGAATCGCGGCCCCCTGGTCCTTGAAATGGATCCGGCGGGCCGGCCGCCGTTCATCACCGAGGCCGTGACCGTCTGGGCGCGTGGCGAGGCAGGGGGCGCGATTGGCGTGCGTTGGGCCCTTCGGGACGTGACGGACCGCGAGCACGCCCGGCGGACGATTGCGCGCCGCAACCACGAACTCGAACTGCTGACCCGGATCGCCTCAGAACTGCTCCAGTCGGACGAGCCGCAGCACGCCATCGAGCGTCGGTGTCAGGAAGTGATGTCGTTCCTCGATTGCCAGGTACTCCTGCACCACTTGTTCGACCCGGAAGGCGGGCAGCTCCGGTTGAAGGCATCCGCCGGACTGGATGCCGAGTTGGAGCGTGAGTTTGCGTTGTGTGACACCGGCGGAACGTTCTGCGGATGCGTCTCGCAAACGTGCCAGCCGATCGTAGCCGAGAATGTTCAGAGCTCCTCCGACCCGCGTACGCGCCTTGTCCGCTCGTGCGGCCTGCGGGCGTATGCGTGTTTCCCGCTGCTGGACGGGGCAATCACAATCGGTACGCTGTCCTTCGGGACCCGGACCCGCGACCAGTTCTCCCCGGAAGACGTTGCGTTCATGGGAGCGGTGGCCCACCACGTCGCGATCGCCACGGGACGCCTCAAGGCGCAGCAGAAAGAGGCGGCCTACAGCCAACTGTTGAGCGTGGCTCTGCGGGGCGCCCAGGCCGGGGCATGGGAGTGGGATCTCCAGCGCGGGCAGATCCTCTGGTCTCCGGAGTACCGTGAACTCTACGGATTCGATCCAACGCGGGAGCCGAGTTACGAGGGTTGGCTTGACGCAGTCCTGCCGGAAGACCGTGAGCGTGCGGATTCCGAGTGCCGTGGTGCGCTGATGTCGGAGCGACCGGAGCTTCGCCTCGAGTTCCGCGTGTCTCACCCGACAAAAGGACCCCGGTGGTTCGAGTCCGTCGGACGCGTGAGCCGTACCGCGGATGGAAAACCGGCCGGCATGGTCGGAATCACGTTCGATATCACCGAGCGCAAGAAGCTGGAGCTGGACCTCGCCCGGCAGGCCGCCGAGTTGGAGCGAAAGAACTCCGAACTGGCGCGCTGCAACGAGGAGCTCGAGAAGTTTTCGCACTTTGCGTCGCACGACCTGCGTTCACCGCTGCTGTCCATCAACGGCTGCCTGCAACTGCTCGAGGAGGAGTACGGCCAACGCCTCAAGGGCGACGCGCTCGAGTTGATGCGGCACGCCCGCCAGGCAATCACCCACATGAGCGCCCTGCTCAAGGGGCTGCTCGACTACTCGCGCGTGGGGGCGACGCCGAAGCGGTCGTTGTGCCGGCTCGAGAAGATCTTCGCCACGATGCAGGCAGCGCTGGAGGAGCGCATCCGCACCAGTGGGGCGCAGATCACGCACGACCCCCTGCCCGAAGCCGTCGTGGACGAGAACCAGATGGGCCAGCTCTTCCAGAACCTGGTGGAGAACGCCCTCAAGTATTGTGGAAGCGAAGGTCCGGTCGTCCACATCGGGGTGAAGGACGCCGGGTCGGAATGGGTGTTCTCGGTGCGCGACAACGGCATCGGCATCGATCCGCAGCACTTCGACCGGGTTTTCCAGATCTTCCAGCGGCTCCACGCCAACGATCAGCGGTACCCCGGCACCGGACTGGGCCTCTCGATCTGCAAGAAGATTGTCGAAAGCCACGGTGGGCGCATCTGGGTGGAATCCCAGCCCGGGCAGGGGTCAACGTTCTTCTTCACGCTCCCGAAGTGAGGGAGTCCTGAGAAGAGCTTTCACCCGACAGTCACTTTCAAGACGTCATTCTCGTTCAGCACGGCAACCTCGGCCAGCTCGACGATGACGGTTCCCTCGCGCACCGTGTGAGAGACTTCCATCGATCGCCCCGAGAGTGTGGCGGCGACCGCAGCAGTACCGGCATCCCGCGGTGCCGCGAGCGACACCTGTTTCAGCCGCAAACGCCCGTGCCGCACCTGGATGTTGTTTTCCTGCCGGCCGGCGTGACGCTTCTGCGAGAATGTGCCCCACGCCTCGGCCGTGGTGAAGACGCTGCGGAACGCCTCCGGCGTCAGCCGCGGCGCGAAGCTGATCTCTCCCCGGGGGCCGTGGTAGCTGAAGCCTGTCAGCGCGGTCAGCACGCCCCAACTGGCCAGCGCCCGTGCGTAATGATCGCCGCACTCGACTTCGTTGTACGGATTCCGCTTCATCGCCTGGTACCGGTCGTGGATCGCCCGCACGGTCGCGAGTCCTTCGGTGAGCAGCCCCTCCCAGATCATGTGGCCCGCCACCTGGTATTCGATGCCCGTCCACACCTCGTCCTTGAATCGCACGCCGTCGGGCATGTACGGGCTCAGCGGCCAGGTGCAGGTCAGCAGCCCCGCCTCGCCGGCCTCCGCAAAGGAGCGCGCGGGCTTGTGCACGTCGCTGTACGGTCCCACGTCCGGCGCCCAGTTGTACCTCCAGATGGAGCGCAGTGCGGTCGTCATCGCCTCGCGCGGGTAGAGATAGCCCAGCCCGACCTGGTGCGCCCAGCCTTGGCCGAACAACTGGTCGGACAGACATCCGTCGGCGTACTGGTTCTGCGGGTGCTTGTCGAGGTCCACGCGCTGGATGAAGTACTCGCCGTTCCACAGGCGCTCCATCGTGAGCTCCCGTCCACGCTCGCAGATCGCGTTGAGGCGGTCGGCGAACGCCGCTTCGCCCATCTCGCGGGCCATGGCCTCGCCCGCGCGCAGCGCCGCCAGGTAGAGGGAGCCGACGAAGGTGTTCGCGCCGAAAAACTCGATATCGAACGTGTTGTGCTGCTCGCCTTCGACCAGCCCGTCGGCGTTTCCGTCCATCCGGAGCGCGTACTCGATCGTTTTCCGAATGGCCGCCCAGTTCCGCCGTAAGAAGCCGACATCGGGCGAGCACAGATGCTCACGCCAGCATTTGAGGATGGTGCCCATTTGTCCGTCGGCCGCCGGCGTCACGTTATGCTCGCCCCGGAAGCCGACGAGGCCGCCCGCCTGCAGCCCGATCGAGAGATCCTGCATCTCGCGAACGCTGCGCTCGAGCGATGGGAAGAGCCGGGCGGCGCCATGCGCGTAGTTCCACACGTGCGTGCAGGTGCCGGGGCAGCAGTAGACGCCTTCCCACGCCCAGAACCGCCCGTTCTTCCACAGTTCGCACGTGCACGAGGCCAGGCAGGAGAGCGTCGAGCCGACACGATCCAGCAGCCAATGCGGCAGCGTGCTGTCGTAGTACGTCGCGTGCCAGAGCCGCGTCTGACCGGCCAGCCGTTCGTGGTGATCGAGCACGTATCCCGCCACCGCCGGTGCATCGCGGAATCGCGCCGCGTATGCGTGCCCCGTGTCCTGCCCGAGCGTCTTGCGGTTGGGAAAGTGCCAGGCGAGGACGTACGTGAACGTATGCCTCTGACCCGGGGCGAGGTCGATCCATTGCGACGCGATCGCGCCGATGTACTTCTGTCCGATCGGCGGTGTGGCATCCTCCGCGTGGACGGGCAGTTCGCCGACTTCGACATCGCGCATCAGGCTCAGCGTTTCTTCCGCCGGTGACGCCGCGCCCGCATGGCCGAGCACCATCGATCCGTAGTCGTCCGTCTCTTCGACGCGACCGATGGCTCGGCGCGGCGTGTCTGAGAGCTCGATCTGGTCGACGTTGATGTGGCCCCAGCTGCCGGACTCGAGGTCGAGGATCTCGATGCGGCCCTGGCGTCCCGCGAACTCGCCCACGTCCCACGTGTTCCAGGCTAGCGGCTCGCCGTCGTCACCCGTGGCCGTGCGAACCGCTTTCCCATCGATCAGCAGGTTCACGCATGTTCGTCCGGCGTGACTGCCTCCACCGACGAGGAAATTGATGTACCGCCGCGCGATCTCGAACGGCGGTGACGTCAGTGTGCCCTGCGGCGCGTTTTCACGGATGTGCGTGTTGACGAGGCCCTTGCCCATGAATCCGAGCACGGAATTCTGTGCGGGGAGCGTGCCGCGGGCCGGGCCGGTTCCGAACGCCTCGCCGGTCACGATCCACTCGCCGTAGTTCGGCCCTTCGAAGTCCGCCAGCACGATCGTCGGACGTGCCGGTGCGCTCGCAGGCGCGGAGACGCTCTCACCGCGCGCGCCGTGGCACATGAGCGAGCGCCGGGGCTGCCGGACGAACGAGGTGTCGCGCAGTCCACGAAGCCGAGCGGCCGTGTAGAAGCAGACGGCGTTCTCGAGCCAGCCGGCGGTCCGGACCCGCACCGGCTCGCCCGATGTGTTCTCGACGGTCAAGTGAAACAACGTGGCCGGGAGCGCAGAGTCGTCCGCATTCAGCGGGATAAATGGCGAAAACGCCTCCATCTCCGCCGCCAGGGGTACGGCGGCGTCGCGGTACGACACGCGCGCGATCGGGTACTCGCCGACAAAGCTGATCTCGCGGAACCCGCGGCCATTCAGAGGTCGTGTGACACGCCGCCCACCGGCTTCAACCTGGATCGCGAAGCCCTGCGCCACCGGCGAATCGGGAATCCGCCTGCGATAGCTTTTTGCCCCGGCGCCGCTGTAAAAGCGTTTGTTGAAGATGTACCAGCAGCCGAGCGTGCCGTCTCCGCAGAGGTAGAGCTGACCGGCCGCAATCCCGCCGATGGGCATGGCGATCGTTTCGAGTTCGCGCCCGCGATAGACCACCCGCGCCCCCTGTCCTGTGAGCTGCCGAACCCACTCGGGGGGCAGGCGTTTCTCCGGGGGGATGAGCCGCTCATGCTCCGCACGCGCGTGCGCTGCGTCCTGCGGCTGTGCTCCCCGCGCAGCAGCCCCCAGCGGTGTCGCGGATGCCAGGCCGAGGCCTGCCGCCTGCAGAAAACGACGTCGCCGGATCTCCGGCCCGCTGCACGGGCCCGCGCAGCAGTCTTCGCCTCCATTCCGGGGTTCCCACTGTCCACCGTCGCTTCCGCTCTGCTTTCCGTCAGGTGAATGCATTCTCATCTTGCTCCTCGTCTGCCGGCGATCGCCTGCGGGGCTCCCCGGTCAAAACAGCTTTGTACCGTTGCATGCAGGCGGCGGACATGCTACGGTAAAGCCTCGCGCGAGGGCTCACGGTCCGCACGAGGCGTTCCGGATCATACCCGGTTTGTTCCTGAATTCAGCGATCGCCGGTCGCACCCGCTTACGGATGCGGCAGCTTGCAGCTGTTCCGCCAGGCTGATCTGCGCGGCCGATCCGGTAAGCGGGGGGTCACACGAGAGGAGCGTTATTCAGTGGAGCTCAAAACGGTGACACGCAATACCCTGCCCGCAGAGTCTAAAAGTGGTCAAAACCCGAATCCCGGCCCGGGTCTGCGGGTTCTGCTCGTCGAGGATCACGTGGACAGCGCCAAGGTTCTCGCCCGGATCCTCTCGCGGTGGGGGCACACGGTCGTGACCGCCGGCGACGTGCAGTCGGGCCTCACGGAGGTGTCGCGCGCGGCATTCGATATCGTGATCAGCGATCTCGGTCTGCCCGACGGCAGCGGCCTGGATCTGATGCGGCAGATCAACGCCACACGTCCTGTCCCCGCAATCGCGTTGACCGGATACGGCATGGATGAAGACATCGAGCGGACCCGCGAGGCGGGATTCGCCTGCCATCTCACGAAGCCCGTGGATATGGAGCAGCTGCGCGAAGCGCTCGACAAACTGACCGCCTCCGAGCCGTGATGCCATTCCGGTGGACAGATGCAGCGCTCCCCATCCGCCTGGCAGGTCGGCAGCCGACCTCCCCCGATTCCGTGTTTCCGGTAGACTGATGCCCTCGCGCGCGAGATGCGGCGAAGGGCGATCATGAACCACGCAGGCACACGGCCCCCCCATAGACTATGGCTTCACCGCTGCAGGCGGCAGGCTCTCGCATGGCAAATCCGTGCCGCCTGGCGCCTGCGCCAACTCGGGCTGCCCCTCCCGAGAGCGAGCGACGCTGCGGCATTCGACCGCTTCAAGCGGCTCCGCTCGCGCCTGTGCGGCTCGGACCTCTCGGCCCTCCGCGTTCCCGCCGAGCAGGGCCTCGTCTCGATCCTCCTCCCTGTCTACAACGGCGAGGACTACCTGGCCGAAGCCCTTGGGAGCATTCGCAGCCAGACGTATCCGCTGTTTGAGTTGATCGCGGTGGACGACGGCTCGACCGACCGCACGCCGGAGATCCTTGCCGACGCTGCGGCACGGGATCCGCGCGTCCGCGTGATCACGCAGGAGAATCGCCGGTTGCCGGCGGCGCTTTCCCGTGGATTTCAAGAGGCGCGCGGTGAGTTCCTGACGTGGACGAGTGCGGATAACCGCCTCCGGCCCGAGTTCCTCGAGCGGATGGTTGGTTGCCTGCGCCGCCATCCGCAGTGGGACATGATCTACGCCAACGAGGACATGATCGACGCGGCCGGGCGCCCGCTCCGTCACGCACCCTGGTACCCGCTGTATCAGCGGCCGCTGGACAGCGAGCACCTGTATTTTCCGCACGACGTGTCGTATCTCAACGTGCGGTTCAATAATTACGTCGGGGGGGCGTTCCTGTACAGGGCGTGCGTGAAATACCTGATCGGCGATTACGCGCCGTGGGCATTCGGCCTCGAGGACTACGACTACTGGATGCGCGTCAACGCGCTGCTGACGCTCCGTCACGCGGACTTCGACGAACCGGTATACGAGTACCGCTTTCATGCCAGCTCGCTGACCAGCCGCGCGAATGAGTTGCAGGCGCGGGAGCGGTGTGAGCGTCTGCTGGCGCTGGATGCCCTGCGGCGCGAACTTCATTCAAAGCCGCTTGCCTGGAAGCTGGACGTCCCCGCCTCACACGCAGGCAGTGCACGCCTCGCCGCCGCTTTGCGGGCCGCGCTGCAGCAGAGGGGGCAGGTCGTGCTGGATGCAGAGCAGGCGGGAGCTCAGCCGGAATCGCACAGCCCGTCCCCCGTCGTATCCGTTCGGATCGTGACGAATCCAGTCGCTTGTGGAATGGCACAGAGCCATGTGGCGGAGCCTGCGCTCCGCGTGCTCGTGGCGGCGACGCACGAGCCATTGCCCGAGCGGATGCCGCCCGAGTGGGACCTGTGCCTCGCATTGACAGCGAATGGCCCTCCGCCCTTGTTGCGAGCCCCGAACCAGGGATGGCTTGCGACGCAGGATTTGCAGGTGCTGCTGGCGGCCATCGACGTGTGTGCGCGTTCCAGGTGCACGGCCGGGATTCAGGACTTGCCGCCGGCGTTGTGAGCGGAGGGTCGGGGCAGGGGGACCGCCCGCGGTAGTTGCGCAGCGCGCTACTCGGTTCGAAGTCGGAACTGCGGGACTCCCGCGTCGACGACGCCGGCGATCGCGGGCGCTCCCTTGCGGGCCAGCATCTCGGCAAGTGGAAAATCGATCACGACGTCCGGCATCTCAGGCTTACGCAAGCTCATCCGCCGAACCACAGCGGCTTCGTTACGGCGGCAGGTCAGGAGCACGACCTCGCCGGGGTCGAGCACCGCGTCATTCAACTGCAGCAGGGGAGCATCGCCGGGTCCTTTGGTGAGCGCAACGTTCAGGCCGCCCCAGCGGTTCACGAACAGGACGCGGAAGTCGCGTCTCCGGAGAATCCGCGCGAACTCGCAATGTGCCGCGTAGGGCTTCTCGAGCACGCCCGCCAGCAGCAGCGATGTGCAGGGCCCGGCGGACTGCAATTGCTCGTCACTTGCGAAGGGCACAAACATGACGTTGTGAGGGAGCGGAGCGAGAGACAGGATTCTCCCGATGGACGCCAGCTGTTGGGCATCCAGGCGTGCACGTTCCGCGTAGCTCACCGCATACCCGGCCACGCACGTGCCGCCAAACCAGGCCGCAACGCCGGCGGTCAGAATGACCGACTTTTCCCAGGCAAGCGCGAGACGTTCCCGCTGCACCACCCGTCCCGCCAGCCAGGCGGCGGTGCCGATGGAGCAGGCTGCGAACGCGGCCGGTACGTACAGCATTCGGTATTCGAGGATCTGTCCGCGCAGCAGCCCTGCCGGGAAGAGGATCGCGAGGAATGCGCCTGCCGCTGAAGCGGTGAACAGCGCGATTCCGGATGTCAGCGGCGCCCGATAGTCCGGTCGTCCGCCGCGCCATCGGCATACGACAGTGACAACGCACGCCGCAGTCAGCCCCAGCAGCAAAACCCCGGCCCCGGAGGTCTGTAGTTGCCAGCCTGCATGGAAGGCCTCCGCGGTGAGCGTCCGCCCCCACCGGGTGACGGTCTTATCCTGCAGACAACTGATGAACTCGCTGGCTTTGCCCGCGATTTCCGCCGGTGTTCGGACAAAGCCCCCGCGTCCCGACACCTGCGGCACGGTTCCGCGATAGAGGGCCGTAGCAATGAGGGCTCCCATGCCCACCAGTGAGACCAGAAGCAGGAGGGCGCCCCGTACCGGATGGCGGTTGCCGGATTCGCATGCAGGATTCCGTGCCATGCAGAGCGCGATCACCGGCAGCAGTCCCACGAGAAGCACGGCCTGTTCGATTGCGAAAAGGCAGGCAGCGAACGGCAGAAGGCCGCACAGGATCCATCGCCAGCGTCGGAGGGAGAATAAAGCAGTCACAAAGCAGTGCAGCGCACTCAGCGCAAGGGCGGTTGCCACGGGGTACCCGATCGCGCCCGCCCAGAGGATCGCTTCCTGTGCAAAGAAAGGAACAAGGAAGAGCCACGCGGCTACGATCGCCGGCAGGCGTGCACCCAGCGCGCGGTACACCAGCCAACCGAGCAGGGCGGCATTGCCCACGATGATCAGCGAGGCGATCGCACGGGCGATCCGTTCCTGATGCGGGATGCTGGCGGCATACACGCCTGTGACGACCCAGTTCAGCGTCCGCACCGGAAACGTGTCGATCCGCCGCAGGCTCCAAAAGGGGTTCCGGACCCCCGTCACGACATCTACGGCGCGGTCCCGCAGCGCGTAGTCGTCCGCGAACGGCCCCCGCTCCCAGCAGAGGCCGTACGCCAGCAGCGACAGGGCGAGCGTGGCGAGGAAAAGGCCCAGGTATCCGTGGCCAATGAGAGGCAGCACGCGTTCGATCCGGGCGGAATGCGGAGTGGTGCCGGTACGTGGGAACCCACCTGGATGAGAGGCACGGAATTCCTCTATAGATCCATGCATGCCACAGAGGCTATCCCCGGTTCAGTGGATTGTCCACCGCCGCGAGGCGCCGACGTCCCCATTCTGCAGAATCCACGAGAAGAGCCGCGCATAGTGGGTGTAGGCGTGATGTCGGTCGAGCGACTGGCGCAGGCTTTGCGTGGGGCTGGGGGGGGATCCGTTCCGGGAGACCTCGCGCATCGCCTCCGCCAGGTCCGTCACCAGGCGGGAGTGGTCGCCCCGCAGGTACCTGTCGAGCGTGTTGATATCGAGATCCAGAACGGACTCGCAGGCGGGGCGGATGAGGTGACCTCCCACCTGCGGGAGGAGGTCCGGAGCCGAGCCCACGGCCGTTGCGATGACCGGAAGGCCCATGTAGACCGCCTCCGCGAGAGAGAGACTCCAGCCTTCCCAGAACGACGGCAGCATGAATGCATCTGCGCCGGCATAATAGGGTGCGACATCGTCCCGGAAACCGGGCAGTTTCACGGCGTCCTCGAGGCGGAGCCGCCGGATCTCTTCGCGCACCTCGTGCAGGTACGGCTCCTCCATCGTCCGCCCGAGCAGGACAAGTTTGACGCGGGGGTTCTCGCGCCGGACCTCCGCCAGGGCAGTGACGAGCATTTTCTGCGCTTTGTCGCGGTAGATGGATCCGACGTGCAGAAACACGAAGTCGTCCGCCGCGAGCCCAAGCTCTTCACGGACGCGAGCCCGCACGCCGGCGCGATCCGCCAACTCCAACCGTGATGCATCCAGACCGTTCGGAATTACGACCATCTTCTCGGGCGAGAGGCCGAGCTTGAGATCCGCATACGACGCGACGTTTCCGGAGGTGCAGATGTACGCCGACGTGAGTGGGTCGAGGCGCCGGTACTGCTCAATGACCGTCTGCGGCAACGAGACGTAGCAGCTGTGCACCGTCTGCACGAACCGCACGCCCGCATCGGCGGCCACGCGCGCGCCGAACTGCGAAAAATGTGCGTTCACGAGCACGACGTTTCGTTCGGCGAGCAACCGGCGATAGTGTCCCTCCCGGTCCTCCGTCGGTAACTGCAGGACCTCGAAACCCAGGTGCCGCGCCTTGGCCGAGGCGATTCCTGCACTTCCCAGCACCAGGAGGGCCGGGTCGAACTGGTGGTCGCGCAGGACGGCAAGCACGTCGAGAACGACCTGCTCGAGCCCGCCCTGCTGGAAATCGTCGACCTGCAGGAGCACCCTCGGGCGGCGGTCCGGCGGCACGAACGGCTCGGGTACGCACCGCGTGCGTGACTCGACACTCGTGGTGGAGCGATAGAACAGGTGGTTGTTGCCGAATGCCGTCGCAAGCTCAAAGAGCTGGTGTGCGTCGGGCGCGACCAGCGGCAGGCGGTGAAAGAGGCCCACCCGGGCACCGGTCCGCGCGTCCTGACAGAAGCAGATGTCCACGTGCGGCAGGTGGGCCCGGCTGCTGTACGGCAGTTCGGGATCGCCGCCGAACCACGCCGCAACGCAGGTGTTCGTGTCCAACTTCATCTGCTCGAGCACGGCAAGGCCGCCTGCGCTCAGAAGGACAAGCTTCTTGCGGCTCTGGTGCACGACCCGGCCTGCCTCGGAGACGTCGAGGAGTGCCACCTCTCCCAGGTTGACGCCCGCGAGCTTTTCGCGCGCGACGGCATCCACGAACAGAAGCCACGGCATCCCGTAGAAGACCTTGCGCTCCCGCTCGTACTCCATCAGGCGTGCGACACGCTGCCCGATCTTCAGCTCGACCGCCTGGGCACTGATGCTGTTATCGTGCACGCGATACTGGTAAAGCACTTCGTCGGAGTCGAGGTGGGCGATGCGGAACAGTCGGTTCATCCGCATCCAGTAGTCGTAGTCCTCGAGGCCGAACTCCGGGGCATATTCGCCGATCACCTTGCCGGCGTACGACCGATACATGAAACACGGCCCGATGAAGTTGTCTTCCACCGCGTTCAGCGGCGACGGATCGCGCGGCAGGTGGATGGCGGGGGAGTCCGGGCTGGTTCGGTTGTGCGCCCGCCATGTCGGGTCGGCCAGCGGCGCGCCGCGATCATCGATCGCCAGGTAGTCGGCGTACACCATGTCCACGTCAGGGTTTCGCAGCAGGAAGTCCACCTGGCGGCTGAGCTGCTCCGGCCCCATCAGGTTGTCGGCCGACGTCCACGTCCACAGCTCGCCGCTTGCGAACTCGAATGCGTTGCTGAGCGCCTTCGGCAGTTTCTGGTTGACCTGCGTGAGCAGGCGGATTTTCGGATGCCCGGCGTATTGCGCGAAAACGGAGGCGATATCGTCCTTCGAACCGTCGTTGAGGACGATCAGCTCCCAGTTCTCGTATGTCTGCGCGAGGACGCTCTCGATCGCGTCCTTGAGCAACTCCGCCTGGTTATAGACTGGCAGGATCACGCTCACCAGCGGCCTGCGGTCCACGCGCGCGGCCTGAGGCGCCTCGAGGAGTGCAGGGGCGGTTTGGGGCGCCGCCTCGGTGGGGATTTCTGGCTGCTCGCGCTGGAACGGGCGGGCCATCGCTCGAGCGCAGGCGCGCGCGAACGCCCGCGGCCCCTGCGACGCATGGTGTCGTGCGCTGCGGAGCTTTCCCATGCAGAACTGCCCGGCCCGCTCTCGCGCGCTGTTCTGGGGAAATAGCGCGAAGCGAATCGCGTACAGCTTCTGCAGAAACGCCCAGCCGGTGCTGTTCCAGATGTCGTTCAGATCCCGCCACAGGCGATCCGCAGTCGCCTGGTGCTCGATCGCCCGGATTTCGAGCTCCTGCGCGCGCGTGGTCAGTGCTTCGACCTGCTGCGCCAGCTCCTGGATGTCCTGTGTTCGTGCGGCCAGGTTTCGTTCCAGCTCGGTGATCTTCTCACGGTGTTCGGCGGCCTCCTTCCGCGCCGCGCTGACCAGCGCCTCGTGCTCGTCCCGCTCCTGTCGCATGGCATCCGCCGCCGCCCGCGATCGCTCCAGTTCTCCGCGGACGTTTTCGGCTTCTCGCGCGAGATACAGCTTGGCCGCCTCCAGATCGAGGATCGTCTGCTGGCGCTCGCGTGCCACGCGGGCCAGGTAGTCCTTCGCTGACTCCAACTCGGCGATCCGCGGTGCGGCGCCTTGATCGTGCTGGGCGGCCCGTTGCCAGAGTTCATCCGCCACACGGGTCGTTTTCCACAACTCCATGGCCTCACTGGCCATCTCGGCGGATAGTCGCCGCGGAACCGGTGTGCGGGGCATCGTCCGGCGAAGGTGCGAGGCCTTTTCAAAGCCGCGGAGCATGCCCGAGGTCAGCCGATCAATCGTGAACTCCGCCAGGATGCGCGAACGGGCGGCCTGCCCGAGTGCGCTCCGCCATTCACGGTCGCGAATCAATCGTTCGAGTTGCTTGACGTATTCGCTGACTTCATCCATGCCCGGTCCACGCCGAATGAGTACTCCCGACTCGGGCGTGACGAGTTCTGCCTGTCCGCCGACATCCGCCGCGAGCACAACCAGTCCGCTGGCCATCGCCTCGTACAGCGTCAGCGCGATCCCTTCCCACTGCGATGGCAGGAAGAAGATGTCGCTCGCCACCATCAGGCGACGCACCTGCGCGGGCGACTGACTGCCGAGCAGGCGAAGGCGATCCCGAAGTGAATACCGGTCGATCAGCTCTTCGAGCAGGCTTCGATCGGGTCCGTCTCCTGCGACGAGCGCGACGAAATCCAGGCCGCGTCCGTCCAGCTCGCGCACCACCCTGGCCAGTACATCCGGCTGTTTCTGTTCGCACAGTCTGCCGGCGAAGAGCACCACGGCCGTGTCCGGACCAGTCTGCAATTCGCGGCGCAGTTCCTCCCGCAGGCGAGGCGAGGGTGCCCAGACAACAGCGTCGATGCACGTGTGTACGACTTCGATCCGTCCGGGATCCGCACCGCGTTCCACCATCCAGTCACGCAGGTGCCGCGAAGAGACGATCGTGAGATCGATCTGCTCCTGCAATCCGACCGAGAACCGCGCGAACCCGCCGTGCACCGGTTCTTCCATGTGGCAGAAATCGACGTACGCCGGTTCCGGGCAGACGGACCTCAGGTAGGGCAGCAGCGTGTAGCCGAGTTGGCTGCCGGTCATGAGGACGACGTCGAATTGCCGGGACTGCACGAGGTACGCCAGAAAGCCCGGGTACCCCGCGGGCTTGAGCACGTCCCACAGGATGAAGATGTCGCTCGTGCAGCGCCCGAAGTGTGGCAGCCAGGAATTGTCGCCCGGCAGCGTCGCGACAATCGTCACCTGCCAGCCCTTGGTACTCAGCT
The DNA here is from genome assembly GCA_964548565.1 of uncultured Planctomycetales bacterium. Taxonomy (GTDB): domain Bacteria; phylum Planctomycetota; class Phycisphaerae; order UBA1845; family PWPN01; genus CAYLLT01. The sequence goes on from CAZJTF010000039.1 coordinate 18,593, forward strand.
CGGATACCAGGTCCAGATTGAACTTGTCGGCGCCGCCGAGAGTCATCCAGGGGATGATCATCAGGATCCGCCGGCCCTCCGGCTGGAGCCTGTTTTCGCACGCGACCTCGAGCGGAACCGGTCCGAACGGCATCGAGGGCGGGGGGTGGATGGTGACGCCATCCGTGAGGACCCTGCGGTGCCGGGCGCGCATCTGCTCCTCGAAACGCACCTGCGCCTCGCCGCCGTCACGATTGGCCCACCGCGGGGAACGCGCGCCGGTCCGCTGCCAGGCGAGATACTCGCGGATCGTGCCGCCCCACGTTCCCTGCGCTGCCAGTCGAAGCCAGAGATCCCAGTTCTCACCGCCGTCTCGGATCGTCCCGTCGAAACCTCCGACCTGGCGGAACGTCTCGCGGCGGATCATGACGAAGCCGGGCAATCGGTCCGACTGGATCGCTTCGTCGGGATTGTCGAAACCATTCTGGTTCAGCGACGCGTCCGCACCGAACCGCACCGACCACACGTTCACGAAGTGGTGCTCCGGGTGCGATCGCAGGTACCAGAGCATCTTTTCTGCGGCTGTCGGCTCGAGCAGGTCATCCGAATCGAAGAACAGCAGGTACTCGGCCCGCGCTTCTGATGCCCCGAGATTCCGGGCGCCACCAGGGCCCGTGTGCTCCGGGCTGTCAATGACCCGGACGCGCGGATCGTGCCGGCGATAACGCTCCAGGCATTCCAGCGCGCCGGCGTCGTCGGAGGCGTCGTTGACGATGATCCATTCGCACTGCTGGAGCGTCTGGGAAAAGACCGACGACGCGGTCTGTTCGAACACGTCGGCCGGCGTGTTGCGGAAAGCGGTGACAATGGACACGAGCGGCGGCGCGCCCGGATCCAGCGGGCGGAATCGCGTGGGCGGCCGCGCAGCACTTGCTGGGGTATCCTGGTAGTCCGGGTTGGCAGGGTCAATCATACGCCTGGGTATCCTCGGCGAGCCTGCGGATGCCCGCCGCCAATCAATCGACTGCGCCCGTTCGGGCGACAAACCGGGCCAGCCGCAGCTTCAACTCCGCCAGTTCGGCGTCGCGCGCGGCGATGATCCGATCGCGCTCGCCCAGCGCGGCGTTCAACTCGCCGATCTGCCGGTCGCGGTGTTCGACAACGCTCTTGAGCCACTCGATCGCTTCGGTCCGTTCTTTCGCGTAGGCGAGTTCCCGGTCGAGGGTCTGCTGGAGCTTCTCGGCGTGGGACCGCAGCCCGCAGGCGGTCCGCTGGGCTTCCGCCAGTCGGGCTGAAAGAATAAGGGAAGTCCGGCTCCAGCCCAAGCCCGGACGGCTCGACCACTGCGGCAGCGAAACCAGGCCGTTGGCGCATCGCGTCGCGAGGTCCGTCAGTTGAGCCACCTCAGGAAGGCCGAACGACAGCGGCGTTTCGATGCGTCCCCGGATACTCGCCCAGTCTCCCTGCAGGACGCGCCGCGTCTCGGACAGCCCGCGCCGCCAGCAGCGAGCCGCCTCCTCGACTTGTCCGTCGAACGCGGCCAGGACACCCGCCTGAAACAGTGCATCCACCGTCTTGGTCGCGAGCAGGGGACTGAACTGCAGCGGATCGAGCTCCGCACAGGCAAGAAGCGCGCGCCGGGCAGCGTCGCGGTCGCCGATCCGCAGCAGGAGCATCGCCGAGACGTAGCGGTTCGAGATCCGCCAGCGGGCCCCGTGCGCGGATGCGTCAGCTGACGCGTCGTACTGCTGCAGCCGGGCGATCATACTCCTGCACCGCACAGCGTCGGCGGCTTCGTCATCCAGCAGCCGGTATGCGAGCACGCACAGCGCCGCTCCCTCGTCGGCCGAACCTTCGCGCGACGCCTCCGCCACCCGCCGGGCCATCATCTCGAGCGCCTCGGCGTTGCTGCACCGCCGACCGATCCCGATCATTCCCCGGAACAGCCAGGGGTTGTCGTAATCACGCTCGAAACGCGTGAGATGGCAGCCGGGAACGTCGCCAGCGTCGGCAAACTCCGTGTCGCGGTAGCCGTCGCGCCCTGCGCCGACGGGATCCTTCATTGCCAGCACCAGCCACCACTCGGCCTCGGCGGTCTGGGAGGCCTGCACCGGGACCTCCTGAAGCTGGCGGACGCCGTGGGTCAGTTTCATAGCTCCGCCGGCGATCTGCGACCACGCCCGCTCGAAGATGAACCGCTCACACAGCTGCCCGCGGAGTTTGTCCCACGTATAGACGTGCAGGTGGTGCGGATTCGGATCCCTGCCGGTCTCGTCGACCCATTCATTCGGCACGCTGAGCGCCACACGCCCGCCGGGGCGGAGAACGCGCTTGATTTCGGCCAGGAACTGCTCCGGATGCTCGAGGTGCTCCAGCGTCTCCATGGACGCGACGAAATCGATGCTCACATCGTCCAGGTGCGTCAGGTCAGTTGCGTCTCCGAGGTCGAACTCGAGTTCCGGCGTGAGGGCTCCGTAGTTCGCCCGCGCGTAATCGATCGCGTACGCGCTGCTGTCGATCCCGATGACCTGCGCCGCGGGGCTGGCGGCAGCCAGGATGGCCGAGCCGTACCCGAGCCCGCAGGCGACATCGAGGACAGTGTCGCCCGCTCGCACAAATGTCGACGCAAGCATATAGCGGGCGACGTGGGCATCCGAGCGACGACCGGACTCGCGCAGCATGTCCGTGTGCAGGATCCGATTCTCCTGGAGCCGCTCGAGCGTGTAGGTACGGGCTGCTTCGGCGGGAATCTTCTCGAGCACGATGGTGATCTGCGCCGCATCGTGCTCCAGGGTTTCGTAGGGGCAGACTGTCTGGAAGAGCGGATGCCGTCGAAAGCCGGCGCAAAAAAACCGGGCTTCCCACCAGTCCCGGTCGTGCACCGTCAGGTGCCACTTTCCGTCGCGGTCTGGCGTCGTGGAAAGGACGACGAACGCGTACCGTCGCGCGACGCGGTGTAACTCACGGATTGCGGCCGGCACGTCCGCTTCGGCCAGATGCTCGAGCGTGTCGGTGCAGAGAACGGTCTGGAAGGATGCGTCCGCGAAGGGCAACGCGAGAATGGAGCCCTCGTGGAAGCGCCCGGGCGCGATTCCATCAAGGTGGTGAATGACACGGGAGGCCACATCCACGCCGTGGACATCGACCCCGCGTGCCAGGAGCGTCCGAGCGAGCCGGCCCATGCCGCAGCCGACGTCGAGCATCGATCCGCCGCCGCACGTTCGCAGGATGTGGTCGGCGACAGCTTCGGTGTCGTTCAGCGCATGCGAACCCCACCGGCCGGGCTCACTCCAGTAGTTGTCGAACGCGCCTGCGTAGTCCATGGGGCTCATCCACTCGGCCGTAGGGAGTGTCCCGTGCACCAGAGTGCGCCGGGTCAGCCGCTCTGTGTCGTGGTCGCCGCTGCCCGGCGAAAGACCCGGACCGGGCATCCGTAGCGTCCGTCTTTCGCGGGGATTTCTCCCGCCACACTATACTCGCAATGGGTCCACCGCCGCAGCAGATCCGGGTCCAGGCGAATCGGCTCCAGGCAATTGCTCGGTGGGTATGTTTCCATCATCTCCAGCACGTAGTCAGGCGGGTGCGTGTGCAGGATATCGCGCAGCATTCGGTCCCGTTCCTCCGGCGGCAGACCGCGCACAATGAAGCGCCACCACATGTTCTGCGGGTAATCGCTCGGCTTGCCCGTCTCCACGTGGTAGTGCAGCAGGCCGCCCCACGTGAATACCGTCGCATCGGGCGGCACAATGCTGCGCAATTCCGCGACCGTTCGCGTCATCGGGGCGTACGTGTAGCGTTCCTTGTGGAATCCGGCTGAATGGACGTAGTCCAGGTGCAGACGGGCCGCGAGCACCGCAAAGCCGGCCACCACGAGCCACCGTGCAACCTTGAATCGCCCGAGAATGAAGGCGAACGTCAGAATACCCGGCCCGATGCAGGCGAGAAAGTAGTGCCGATAGAACAACAGCGACGCGAAGGCCTGCGCGATGCAGCCCGCGTACCACGCCAGGATCACCCAGAACGTCACGTCCTGCCATTTCCGGCTGATAAGGCCGGCCACCACTGCAACCGGGGCGAACAGGATGAACACCACGTGGTAGAAGAAGAGCGGCGAGCGAGGGAAGCCGCGGAGATTCCAGACGAAATCACTCCAGAGTGAGTCCCATTCGAAGTGGGCGGCGATCAGCCGCTTGTACTGGATTGCGCTGAACGCGTAATTGTCGAACGTCCCGTTCATTTTCAGAGACAGCACGAACCCAGCCAGCAGCAGCACGGCGACTGCTCCGGACGAGAGCAGACGTCGCGCGAGCAGGCGGCGGTCGGTCGCCCCGATCAACGTGGCCGCCAGCGGAAAGAGCATCGTGATGATCGAGGTCTGCTTAACGGCCCACCCGGCGAAGAGTGCAATCCCGAGAAGCACAGCCTTTGCAGTCGTGGCGCGTTCGACGAGCGAGAGCATCAGGAGGATGCTGATGCCCTCGGGGACAAGCTGATAGGACGCGATGTTGAAGCCATCATCCGTCACGACCCAGTGCAGGCTGAGGCTGAGCGTCGTGAGTCCGCAGCCGAGGCCCAGGAGCCATCGGGCCAGTCGCTCTTCGCGCGAATTGCTCCGATCCGAGGCGCGGGGCACGATCCGGGTTGCCAGAATCGCGACGATCAGCGACCCCGCCAGAATCCAGAGATGCTCGGCGACTCGAGCGGCGCGAACGACGGACAGATGGTCGTGCAGGAGCCGTATGAAGACAGCCCAATAGTACTCGGTGAGTGGATTCTTGGTCTCGAACGAGGCCCAGTAGGGGGGCTGGCCGTGGGCGATGTTGTTGGCCATGAACACGAAATGGCTTCCGTCGCGCTGGACCGGCGCGTGCACATTGCCGGACAGAAAGAGCATCGTCGATGCGCTAAGCACGAGCAGGAACAGCAGCCACCGGGCATAGTTCGATCGGCTCGCCCCCGTCTGAACTGCTGTCATGAGTTTCGGCCCGGCGGTTGACATCGCGTCGCGCCTCGAAAAGCAATGCCCGTACCCACTTGGCGTTCTTCTGGAGAAGAGCCTGGGCGGCATCAACGGTTCGTGCTCATCCAACCCGTTGGGCGGGCGCGCATTCGACGGACACGACGGCCGCCCGGGCCCGCAGGTCGCAAACGCCGCCGAAAAAGTGCCTGTCGGTCAGCACGTGCACGTGAAAAAAGGCGGCTTCGTCGCGCCAGTGCAGGATCCGCTGCGCGCCGTAGGATTTGCGCTGTTCCTCGGCGGCGACCGCCTGCACCTCGTAGAAGTTGTGGCCGAGCACGCAGTCGAACACGAATTCGACGGTGACGAGTTCTCCGCGGGCGAAACGCCTCTCCCAGAATACCTCGCCCGCGCGCGTGCCCGCCCAGATCTCCACATCCTGGTTGAAGGTTCCCCAGGAGTACATCTTCACGCCTTCCTTGCTCCGCAGGCGGAACCCGACGTTCAGGTGGCTCATGTCGCGGTTCAGGCGGACCTGGATCTGGATCCGGATCTGTTCGCCGGGGTGGAAGACGGTCGAAATGTTGCGATTCTCGTCCAGCACGTTGCAGGCAACGACCTCCGCGTCGAGATCTCCGAACGAGAACACGTCGGACCGTTTGAGCGCAGGCTCGGAGGTTTCGGGTGCGGGTGCGGCGGGTTCGTCAGCGGTCACGGGAGCCGATGCGACAGCGGTTTCCGCAGGCGCGGGCGGCGGCTCGGGTCTGGGCGGACGCTGCACGACCTTCGTGCGGATCATCTCGTCGTAATACTTCTTTTCCGCTTCGTGCAGAAGCCGGCGATACTCGAGCACCACCTCGGCTGATGTGCCCAGCACGCGGGGTTCGCCGTTTTCGAGCAGCAGCGCGCGGTTCGTCAGCGTGCGGACCGTCTCCTGGTCGTGCGAGACGAACAGGAGGGTCACGCCATTCTCGCGCAGCTCCTCAATCCGCTGAAAGCACCGTTTCTGGAAGAGCGCGTCGCCGACGGAAAGCGCCTCGTCGACGATCAGGATGTCCGGCATGAGCTGGACCTGCACGGCGAAGGCGAGCCGCACGACCATGCCCGTCGAATACGTCTTGACCGGCTGATCGAGAAAGCTGCCGATGTCGGCGAAGCCCGCAATGGCGTCGAACCGCTCGCTGACTTCCTGGCGGCTCAGACCGAAAATCGCGCCATTGAGGTAGACGTTTTCGCGCCCGGTAAACTCGGGATTGAACCCGGACCCGAGTTCGAGCAGCGCCGCTACCCGCCCGTGGATTTCGACCTGGCCCTCGGTTGGTCGCAGTGTGCCGGCGAGAATCTGCAGGAGCGTGCTCTTGCCGGAGCCGTTGCGCCCGATGATGCCCACCGCCTCGCCGCGCCGGACGTCGAACGAAATGTTCCGCAGGGCCCAGAACTCGCGATGAAACCGCCGGCGCCCGCGCCAGAGCGTCTGCTTGAGACGATCGAGCGGTCGCGTGTAGATGCCGTAGCATTTCCCGACGCCCCGCACGGAAACCACAATATCCCGCTCGAGGGAGGTGTTGACGGGTGAAGGGCTCGAAGGCGTGTTCTCGCCGGGGCTAGAGGACATCGGCAAACCCCCGGCGAGTCTTCATGAACCAGACGTAACCGAGCTGCATCAGCACCGCCGAAAGCACCGTGACCACGAGGAGCGACGTCCAGTCCGGCATGCGGCCCCACAGCAGCGTGTCCCGCGCGTTCTGCACGATCGACGTGAGCGGGTTGAGCCGCATCACGCTGCGGAAGCCCGCCGGCACCTGCTCGAGCGAGTAGAACACCGGCGAGAGAAACATCAGCACCTGCAGCACGACGCCGATGAACTGCCCCACGTCGCGCAGGTAGACGCCGAGCGACGCGAGAAACCACGCCAGGCCGAGCGTCAGCATCATCAGCGGTACCAGCACGAGCGGGAACAGGTACAGGGTCGCCGAGATCGTGTGCGTGAACAACACCGAAAACGTGAGCAGGACGACGAGACCGATCAGCATGCTGATCATGGCGGCGCCGAGACTGCAGACCGGCAGGATCTCCAGCGGGAATACCACCTTTTTGACGTAGTTCGGCGAGCCGACCACCAGCGATGGCGCTGTTCCCAGCGTCTCCGAGAACAGCGTGTAAACAAGCAGCCCTGCGTACAGCGTGAGCGCGAAGCTGAGCATCGACTGGTTGCCCGCGTTGGGCCAGCGGGCCTGGAACACGACCCCAAAGACGAACGTATACACGCCGAGCATCGCCAGCGGCAACAGGAACGACCAGGCAAGGCCGAGCGAGGAGCCGCGGTAACGCCCGAGGACGTTGCGCCAGGTGAGCTGCCGGATCAGGTCGCGGTTGTGCCAGAGCGTCCCAAACAGGCGCGCGGGCCGGATGTAGTAACCCACTGGCAGCGAACGGGTTGTGATCGTTGTTGCCCCGCCGTCCATGCGTGTCATTGTACCGGTGCGTACTGTCCGATCAAGAATGGGCGTTCCGGGGGGAGGCTGCCGGCCAGGTGGTTCAGGCGGCAGGCGTGCGGCCAAAGAAGGCTCCGATCGCCTCCACAATGCGGTCTGCGGACGCTCCGTCGCCGTACGGGCTCGCGCCCCGGGCCATGCGCGCGTACGCAGCCGGATCGTCGAGCAGGCGCCGGCTCTCCGAAACGATCCGGTCGCGATTCGGCCCCACGAGCACGGCTACGCCCGCGTCGATCGCCTCCGGGCGCTCGCTCTCGTTCCGCATGACGAGAATCGGCTTGCCGAGGGCAGGTGCCTCTTCCTGGACCCCTCCGGAGTCTGTCAGGATCAGGTGCGACCGTTTCATGGCCGTCACGAACGGCCCGTAGGAGAGTGGCTCGCACAGGTGCACCCGCGGCTCGCAGGCGAGAATGGATTCGACCACCGGACGCACCATCGGGTTCGGATGTACCGGCCAGAGCACCTCGATATCCGGGTACGCGCGGCACAGGTCCCGCACTGCCTCGCAGATCTGCCGGATCGGTTCGCCGAAACTGTCCCGGCGGTGCGCCGTCACGAGCACCAGGCGCCGCCCGGGATCGAGCGCGACGCCGATGCCGGTATTCGCTTCGGCCGCGATGAATAATGCATCGATGACGGTGTTGCCGGTCAACCGGATCCGTTCGGCCGGAATGCCTTCCTTCAGAAGATTGTCACGAGCCCGTTCCGTCGGCGCGAAGTGCAGGTCGGCCAGGTGGCCGGCCAGGACGCGGTTGGCCTCCTCGGGGAACGGGGAGCGCAGGTTGCCGCTTCGCAGGCCGGCCTCGACGTGCCCGAAGGGGATCCGCCGATAGAAACTCGCCAATGCCGAGGTGAAGACGGTTGTCGTGTCGCCCTGTGCGAGCACCATATCGGGTAGCTCTTCGCCCAGAGTACGGTCGAGCCGCGAAATCAACTGGCTCGTCAGGTCGGGTAGTCGCTGGTTCTCGGTCATGATGTCGAGATCGATGTCGGCGGAAAGCCCGAAGAATTCGAGCATCTGGTCGAGCAGGTGCCGGTGCTGTGCGGTGGCGAGAATCCGGCAGCGGGCCCACGGCGTTCGCCGGAGCGACCGGATCACCGGCGCCATTTTGATGACTTCCGGGCGTGTCCCCACGCAGCAGAGAATGGTTGTGCGTTCCTGATTGTTCGACTGCGGCATTCCTTTGACGTCCTCAACTCCGGGCGAGGCAATTCCCCCGCGCCGGGCCGAACTCTACCATCCGCACAGCCTCTTTGTCATCCTGCAGTGGTCGATACAGTCGACTTCGTGGGAAATGCATGAGTCCTCCAAACGAGTCACACCCGGGCGGCGTAGAAGAAACATGCCCGGCATCGCTCGCCTCTGCGGACCGGGTACGATCATGTCCTGCAACAGCTTGCGACAGGGACGCAGCTTCGGAGATGGATGAATGCAGCGGGTTGGCATGGAGGCTCCGGATCCGGCGTTCCGCGTCCGGCGATGGCGGTGGGTCACGATTGCGGCCGGGGCGGTGCTGGTTCTCACGTTTTTTCTTCCGATCCGCGGCTGCGATCTGACACTCGGCCAGACCCCCCTCCAACTTCTCCGGGAGATTCTCCCCTCCTCCTTCAGCTACAAGCGTGTGCTGCGACTGGTGCTGGGTCTCTGGGTGGCTGGTTTGCCGCATTGGGTCGGCGGCCTGATGGCGCTCGAGGCA
>CAZJTF010000040.1:0-27690 GCA_964548565.1 uncultured Planctomycetales bacterium
CGTGAGGTGTCGCGAAGGGGATCAGGCCCGGCGGCCAGATGATAGTTCTGTAAACCGCCGGAGGCTGAAGGCGAACAGCCCCCATCGTGAACAGGTGAGGATGCATGCCGGCTGAAACCGTCACCATCGAAGGAAAGCAGCTCAAGCTCTCCAACCTCGGCAAGGTGCTCTACCCCTCGACCGGCTTTACGAAAGCGGGCGTGCTCGATTACTACACGCGGGTCGGGCCGGTCATCCTCCCGCACCTGGATGGTCGCCCGCTTACACTGAAGCGGTATCCACACGGTGTAGAGGGCATGCACTTTTACGAGAAGCAGTGTCCCCGCTTCCGCCCGCCGTGGATGACGCTCAAGTCCGTGCCGCGCGAGTCACGCGCGGGCAAAATCGATTATTGCGTGATCGACGGACTCGCGGGGCTGGTCTGGGTCGCGAATCTCGCCTCGCTGGAGATGCACACGCTCCTGAGCCGGCGGGAGGACATCCACCGGCCGACGTTCATAGTATTCGACCTCGATCCGGGCCCGCCGGCCGACGTCCTCGATGCGGCGCGGATCGCACTGAAACTGCGGGATTTGCTGGCGGCCCTGAAACTGCAGTCCTTCCCGAAGACCTCCGGCGGAAAGGGGATCCACCTGGCCGTGCCTCTGAACACATCGGTGACATTTGAACAGACCAAGCCGTTCGCCCATGCAGTGTCGCAGGTGCTCGAGCGCGAGCACCCGGACAAGGTGGTCTCGAGAATGAGCAAGGCGCTGCGGCGGGGCAAGGTTTTTGTGGACTGGAGCCAGAACGACGAGCACAAGACGACGGTCTGTGTCTATTCTCTCAGGGCCCGCGAGCGGCCGACGGTTTCCACGCCGGTCACCTGGGAGGAGATTGAGGAGGCGGTCCGTCGGCGCAGGGCCGGGCTGCTCGTATTCGAAACGCACGACGCGATCCAACGCGTGGAGCGGCAGGGGGATCTCTTCACGCCGGTGCTGAAGATGAAGCAGCGGCTGCCGAAGAGCATGTAACGATCGGAAGAGTTCCATCCTCGAGTTCGTGTGGGGTCCTGCCGCGTGGCAACATGCGACGTGCCGTCGGGTTCGCACGCCGGAAATCGTCTGCGTATGATGCACCTGTCGCGTCAAGCGTCGTCAGTGGGTTCGCGCCGGCAGCATCAACGGAGAGCACCTCGTATGGATCCCGCGCCTCTGGTGTGCAGTCGCTGCGGTGCCCTGCTCCGGTCCGGTAGAGGCGAGTATTACCTTGTACGAATCGAGGCGATCGCCGACCCCTCGCCCCCCGAGATCACTGAAGAGGGCTTCGACGTGGATAGCCGGGCCGAGATTGGCCGCCTGCTCGCGTCCATGGAAAACCTGTCCGAGCAGGAGGCAATGGACCAGGTCTATCGCCGCCTGGCGCTCACCCTCTGTAATGCGTGCTACCAGGTCTGGATCGAGCACCCCGTCGGCGGGAGCGATTGAAGCAGGCCCGGCTGAATCATTCAATTGCAGCACGGCACGTCACCCCGCACAATAGGGCCCAAGGAGGTGTACAATGCGAAACACGTTCTATCTGAGCGGACCGGTCTCCGTGCTGATCGGCACCGCGTGCGTATCGGCTGCCGGAGTCGATCGCTCCTTCGACGTTGTCGTGTATGGCGGCACGTCGGCCGGGGTTGTCGCGGCACTGCAGGCGTCGCAGATGGGCAGATCTGTTGTGCTCGTGGAACCCGGCCGCTACCTCGGCGGACTCACCACAGGCGGTCTCGGCGCGACCGACATCGGCAACAAGGCGGCCATCGGAGGCATCGCCCGCGAGTTTTACCGTCGCGTGGGCAGGCATTACGGGCAGGAGGAAGCCTGGAAATTCGAGCCGCACGTCGCCCAGAAGATTGTGGACGAGATGGCACGCGAATCGAGTGCCCTGATCGTGCGCGAGCGCGGACTGGCCTCGGTCGAGAAGGACGGCACGCGCATCGTCGCGATCACCACGACTGCGGGCGATCGTCTGACCGGACGCATGTTCATCGACGCGACGTACGAGGGTGATCTGATGGCCCGCGCCGGCGTGTCGTACCACGTCGGGCGCGAATCGGGCGCGACGTACGGCGAGAGTCTCAACGGCATCCGTTTCGGTCAGAAGCACCATCGGTTCGAGGTACCGGTGGATCCCTGGCGCGTCGAGGGCGATCCAGCCAGCGGGCTCCTGCCGCGCATCTCGCCGGAAGATCCCGGACGTGAGGGCGACGGCGACCATCGTGTGCAGGCCTACTGCTTCCGCATGTGCCTGACCAAGCGTCCCGAGAACCGCCTGCCGTTCCCGAAGCCGGAAGGCTACGACCGCGACCAGTACGCGCTGCTCGCCCGCTACCTGCAGAAGGCGGACGCGGCCGGCGTGTCCGTGCACCTGATGAACCATGTGATGATGCCCAACGACAAGACGGACACGAACAACAACGGCGGCTTCTCCACCGACAACATCGGGATGAACTACGCGTATCCCGACGGCGATCCGGAGACGCGCCGGCGCATCATCAAAGAGCACGAGGTGTACCAGAAGGGCTTCATGTACTTCCTGGCCAACGACACATCCGTTCCCGAGCGCGTCCGCAAGGAGGTGGGGGAGTGGGGCCTCTGCAAAGACGAGTTCACGGATAACGGCGGCTGGCCGCACCAGCTCTACATTCGCGAGGCACGTCGGATGATTTCCGAGTGCGTCATGACGCAGCATCACTGCCAGTACGAGAAGACGGTCGAGGACGCCGTCGGCATGGCCGCCTACCAGATGGATTCACATAACTGCCAGCGCTTCGCGCGCGATGGCCAGGTCCTCAACGAAGGCGACATCCAGGTGGCCGCGTCCGCGCCGTATCCGATCGCGTACCGCTCGATCGTGCCCAGGCGCACGCAGTGCACGAACCTGGTCGTGCCGATCTGCCTGTCCGCCTCGCACATCGCATATGGGTCGATCCGGATGGAACCCGTTTTCATGATTCTCGGACAGTCCGCAGCCACCGCCGCCTGCCTGGCCATCGACGCCGATCAACCGCTGCAGGAGCTATCGTATGACGTGCTGCGCCGACGCCTGCTGTCGGACGGGCAGGTGCTCGAGTGGAAGGGTCCGGTGCGCAGGCCGCGGGCGGCGGTGAAGCTTTCCGGCATCATCATCGATGACGAGCAGGCAATCCTGACGGGCGAATGGATGGTGAGCAGTTCGTGCGACCGCTTCGTCGGTACCGGCTATGAGCATGACCTCAACTCCGGCAAGGGCGAGAAATCGGCGCGGTTTCCTGTGAAGGTTGATCGCGCGGGCACGTATCGCGTCCGGCTGTCCATCGCCGCCCATCCGAACCGCGCGACGAACGTTCCGGTGAAGGTTCATCACGCGCGCGGCACTGTGGAAGCGAAGGTCAACCAGCGGGCCGCCGACAAGGCCGACACCGACGGCCTGGTGACACTCGGAGAGTATCCCTTCGAGCCCGCCCGCCCGTCCTGGGTTGAGATTTCGAACAAGGGCACGGACGGGTACGTTACCGCCGATGCCGTGCAACTGCTGCTGCTGCCGTAAGCGGCGGACGAGGCGTTCGCATACGCCACTGTCGGTGGTTTTCCTTTCGGCCGTGTTGCTGCCATGAAGAAGGTCACCATTTACAGCGATGGCGGGTGCGAAGGAAATCCCGGACCGGGCGGCTGGGCCGCCATCCTGATTTACGGCAGCGTCCGCAAAGAGATCCACGGCGGCTGCCTGGCCACAACGAATAACCGAATGGAGTTGTCGGCTGCTGTCGAGGCGCTTCGCGCGCTGAAGCACCCCTGTGAAGTCGACTTTCACACCGATTCGCAGTACCTCCGGCAGGGGATGACTGAGTGGCTTCCCGGCTGGAAGGCGCGCGGCTGGCGTCGGGGCAAGAAGCCGCTCAAGAACGTTGATCTCTGGCGCCAGCTCGACGCCGAGGCGGCACGGCATGTCATCCACTGGCACTGGGTCAAGGGCCACAATTTTCAGCCGGAGAATGAGCGCTGTGACCGATTGGCGGCCGAGGAAATCGCGCGACTACGGAAAGAGCACGGGCCGGCAGAACTTGCTGCCGCCTTGCGGGGGTTTCTGAGCAGCGACCCGGAGGGTGGGCTGTTCTCCGGAGAGGCAGGTTGACCTCCGGCACAACCGAACAAGCGCTTGGCCGGAAAAGACAGCGCTTCAGGGCCGCCAGCACGAGAGTCTCACCGGCCCCCGGAGGCGCGGAGCTCCCGGGGTGTCGAACCACTGGTCCAGCGTGGGCTGCGGCTGATGCCGTACAGCGATGCGCAGCATGTTGAGCCCCGGACGGCCCCGCCCGGTTACCAGCATGCGGTAGGGAGGCCAGTGATCAGTCAACACCGGGGCTTCGTTCAGCGCGACCTCGGCAAGATTCTCAACTCGTCCGAGATCAAGGAGCACCGATCCGCGGGCCTCGCTCTCGGAGAGCTCGAAATCGCAGGCATATGACCGCCGGTCAGACGGCCCGTATCGTTCCTCCTCGAGCGACGCGATTCGGCGGCCGTCGCTGACTGTCCACGGGCCGTCGAGCGTACGGATCGTCGCTGCGAGCGGCAGCGTCTCGCGGATCGCCCTGGCAATCTCCGGCTGCGCGGGCGAGATGAGGACGGTCGCCTGCCGGCTGTCGATCCGGATGTCTCGCAGCCGCTGCAATAGTTCTGGATGGACGTCGCTGCCGGGCATGAGGCAGATGACACGAAACCCGATGTCAGCCAGCGCGGCCGCATGCTCTCGGACCACCCGTTCATAGACGTGCGCAGACATGCTCAATGCATCGCTGACCGCGGCGGGAGCGTATCGGATGGGCGGAAAGACGAATCCGCCGGTCATGGCCGCAGTGTGCTCGGCCGATGCGACGGCCGCCCGATCGAATGTCGTGCACAGCGGCACGGCGATGACGGGGCGCTCGATGAACCGGTTCATCCAGTCGCGCGGCAGCAGGCGTGCGTACCAGTCGGCCGTGCCCTCCGTCTTCTGATCGGCAAACGAGATGGACGGTAGATTGCGGGACGGCAGATCGAGTGATTTTCTCACCTCGCAGTCGATTCCCTTGATCACCGCCTCGATCCCGAGCCGCCCGTAATGCCGAGTCGCCCACACGCGCGGGTCCGCTCCATAGATACCGTACATCTCCGGACGCCGGCGGAAGACCGGCTTTGCCGGAATGACGTCGCCGGCCGGGTGTGTGGTGGGCGGCAGCGGCGGTAATCGCGTCAGGTTCACGAGCCCGGGGTCCATCGTCATCAGCAGCGACGTTTCCCATGCGGCGGCGTGATCGCCGGCCGGCATCCCCTGCACGACGTTGTTTTCGGATACGGAGATGACCTTCATCCGCCCGCGCTGCGTGATTCTGACAGCCACATCCGGAATGACGCCAGGGTAATGGCCCGAGAGATAGACACAGAGCTTGAAGCCGCGGCGCTCTAATGCACCGAGGATCTCTTCAGCCGCCTGATCGTAAAGCTCGCGCGAGATCGTCACTGTTCCGCGCGGGTACAGCTGCGGGTCAAAGGGAGTAGAGGCATCGGGTCCCAGCCACAGTGTGGGAAAACTCGTCCCGCCGCAGACCGCTGCCGCGAGCTGGCAGAGCCATCCGGCCTTCAGTGCGTCCAGGCCGCACGCTGACTGCTCGCCGTGCCACTCGACAATCCCGGCGGGGAGATATGCCACATCCTGCGGCGCGAAGCCTGCATCGGGCCCGGTGGACGAAGGTTGCTGGGCGTGCAGGTGCGGGCCGGCAGCGAAGAGGACGAACACGGGGAAGGCGAGGTGCGTGCGCATGGCGAACTCCGCAAAGACGGGACCGATTATGTGGGCGCCTCCTCCTGCGTCAAAGGGCCGTGCAGCTTGTCTCGGACAGCATTGCCGGCTTACGCTGCTGAGCGCCGGCGGAAGACGCTGGCGGGATCCACGGGCGCAGACGAGGACGACACGTGAGACGGACACTGCACATCGGGGCGGTTTTGGGCGTGCTTCTTGGGGCGGCCGGGGCGGATGCCACGGTCGTGCCCGAGCGACTGCGGTGCGAGTCGGCAACGAGTCCGCTGGGAATCGACGCGCCCTCGCCGCGCTTGTCATGGATCGTCACCTCCGACGAGCGCGCCCAGGTTCAGACTGCGTTCCAGGTGCTCGCGGCCAGCCGCGAGGAGCTGTTGCACGAGGGAAGGGGCGACCTGTGGGACAGCGGACGCGTCGATTCCAGTGAAACGCTTGGGATTCCATACGCCGGGCAGGCGCTCGCATCCGGACACCGCGTGTGGTGGACGGTGCGCGTCTGGGATCGCGACGATCGGCCCTCGGAATATGCGCGACCGACGTGGTTCGAGATGGGCCTGCTGCGCCCGGATGACTGGACCGGCCAGTGGGTCTCCCGCAACGAGCCGGAGCGCACGATCGAGGAGTTGGAGCGGATGGTTGCCGACTCCGGCCATGGCGCGCCGGGGACCCAGCCCGCGACGTCCTCAGGACCCCAGCGGTCGCCTAGGGATCGCGCGCAGGAGCTCCGCGAGCGTGCGATGTATCTGGACAACCCCGCGCCACTACTCCGGAAAGAGTTTCTGACAAGCAAGCGCATGCGCCGGGCCCGGGCGTACGTCAGCGGCCTCGGCTACTACGAGCTTCGCCTCAACGGGCGCAAGGTCGGCGACCATGTGCTCGAACCCGGCTGGACGACGTATGCGAAACGCGTTTTCTACTCGACGTATGATGTCACGCCGCTCCTCCGCAACGGTCGGAACGCAATTGGCATCATGCTCGGCAACGGCTGGTACAACCCGTTGCCGCTGCGGATGTGGGGTCACATCAACCCTCGCGAGCACCTCACCGTGGGGCGTCCCCGGGCGGTCCTGCAACTCAACATCGAGTACGAGGATGGCTCGCGCGAGTCGATTGTCACGGATGCGAGTTGGAAGGCGTCCGGCGGGCCGATCCTGCGGAACAGTGTCTATCTTGGGGAAGTCTACGACGCTCGGCGCGAGCAGGCCGGCTGGGACGAACCCGGGTTCGTGGATGAGAGTTGGGAAGACGTTGTCCCCGCGAAGGAGTCGCTCGGACCACTGCGGGCGCAGTCATGCCCACCCATCCGGAGAACCACGATTATTCACCCCCTCAAGGTGACGGAGCCCTCCCCTGGCGTGTTCATCTTCGACATGGGGCAGAATTTCGGGGGCTGGGTGACGCTCCGCGTCCGGGCCGACGCCGGCACGGCGATCAAGCTGCGGTACGGCGAACTGCTTTACCCTGACGGGACGCTCAACGTGATGACAAGCGTCTGCGGCCAGATCAAGGCGCCGGGCGTGGGCGGACCCGGCGCGCCGGACGTGGCGTACCAGTCGGAGACGTACATCTGCGACGGGCGGGGTCTGGAGACGTACACACCGCGGTTCACGTTTCACGGTTTCCGGTACGTCGAGGTGACGGGCTATCCCGGGCGTCCGCCGCTCAGCGCGATCGAAGGCCATCGGCTGAACGCCGACGTTGAAACCGCGGGTACATTCGCCTGTTCCAATGAGTCGTTCAACCGGATCCAGGAGATGGTCTGCTGGACGCTGCTGAGCAACCTGTTTAGCGTGCAGAGTGACTGCCCGCATCGTGAGAAGTTCGGCTACGGGGGTGATATCCTCGCGACGAGCGACATGGCGATGCTGAACTTTGACATGGAGCGGTTCTACCGCAAGGCAGTCGAGGACCTCGCCGACGCAGCCCGCGAAAACGGCGGCATCACCGAAACCGCTCCGTTCGTTGGCATTGCCGATGATGGCTTCGGCGGGGGTAGCGGTCCGATCGGGTGGGGGACCGCGCATCCGATGCTGGCGTGGCAGTTGTACCGGTATTATGGAGACCGTCGCATTCTCCAGGAGCAGTACGAGACGGGAGTACGGTGGCTCGCCCTGCTGGAATCGAAGGCAAAGGACAACACCATCGACGTCGGCATCAGCGACCACGAAAGCCTCGTGCCCAAGCCGGTGAAGCTGACGGGAACCGCCTTCTACTGGTACAACGCACACCTGCTCGCGAGGATTGCCCGCGTCCTGGGGAAGAATGACGATGCAAAGCGCTACTCCGACCTGGCGGGCCGGATCCGCGATGCCTTCAACGCTGCGTTCCTGAAGGAGGGCGGTCGTTACGATGCCGGTACACAGGCGTGCCAGGCGTTCGCACTGCACTTCGGCCTCACTCCGGAGCAGCACCGCGCGTCCGTGCTCCGGGTTCTGCTGGACGACGTGGCCGCCCATGACGGCCATCTGACGACGGGCATTTTCGGCACGAAATACATGCTGCGGGCGCTCACCGACGCCGGGCGTGCGGACGTCGCATACACCATCGCGAATCAGAAGACGTTCCCCGGCTGGGGGCACATGCTCGAGGGGGGCGCCACGACGCTGTGGGAACACTGGGAGTTCAGTGACAACACGTTTTCGCACAATCATCCGATGTTCGGCTCGGTGAGCGAGTGGTTCTTCCGCGCGCTGGCCGGGATCAACCCGGCGGAAGATGCGGTCGGCTTCAACAAGGTCGTGATCCGCCCCCAGGCGGTGGGCGGCCTCGACTGGGCGCGTGCTGCCTACGAGTCGTCGCGGGGGCGGATTGCCGTGGATTGGCGCCGGCAGGGCGACCGACTGCTCCTGAATGTGACAATTCCTGCGAACACCACAGCATTGGTGCAGCTCCCAATTTCACCGGGCGCCACTCTCACGGAAGGCGGCAGGCCTCTCGCCGAAGTCGATAATATCAAGGTGACCACACGCGAAGCGGGGGCGCAGTTACAGCTCGGTTCAGGTACATACCGATTCGAATGCGAACTTCCCACGACGCGACCGTCCAAGTGACCCGCGCGGTGCGGAGGTGTCTATGCGTCGAAGTGTCGTGATGTTACTGGTTTTGCTTTGCTGGTCGGTGTGCCTGTCCAGCGTTCTGGCTCCGCAGAGTCCATTGCTTTACATCGCGATTATCATCGCGGTCATTGCCTGGGATATTGATCGGCTGATTCTGCGCGATCGCTGCCCGGTCTGCGGATACGGGATGAGCGTCGGCATCAAACCGGCCTGCGCCCGCTGCCACACGCCGCTGGCGACTCGCCTGCCAACGGCGCGCTTGCTGTGCATGCTGCTCGGGCTCATTCTCCCGTTTGAGGAGGAGTTTCGCTGCTCCACCGAGCGTTGGTGGGTCTGCATGAGTGAGGGGTGGCTGACGATCCGCTGTGAAGCGTGCTCAGCTGGCAGGCAGTGGTGGTATGAAGGTTGGCCGCCGCGTGGTTCTCTGCAGTTGCCAACCGGGTTGATCGGGCCGGCGCTTCTGGTCCCGATGGCTTCGTATGTGATCTACGCATTTGCTGTGCACATTGTGCCACCCAGGGTGTTCCGTCGTGGTTCCTGCATTCACTGCGGATATGACCTGACCGGCAACGTCACCCGCATCTGTCCGGAATGCGGCAAGCCGATGCCGCCGTGGCAAAGCCCCAAATCCGAAGATTGAACTCCTCGCTTACGGCTCGAAAGCGAGCACCGCCAGCCCTCCGGCCGGGATCTGCAGCCTGATGCGGTCGTTCTCCTGGAGAGCGATGTATTCACTGCCGACAATCGTTTCCGGGTTCTTCGTGGGACCGAGGATCGTCACAACGCGTGTCGCCGCCGGGTCGGCGACCTCCTTGCCTTCCGTTTTGGTGATTCCGAGGTTGTTGAAGATGCCGATGACGTACCTGCCGTCGATGGTGGCGTGCGCTGCACCGACTTCGCCCTGTACTTCGTACCGGAGCAGTGGGCGCAGCGCGTCTGTAACGGCGGCAGCATCCCCTTCGCGATTCTGGTAGAGCACCTTGCGCGATCCGTCGCCATCCGCGGCCTTCATCTGCTCTTGTTCCATAAAAACCAGCAGGCGGTACTGCTGCGTGCCTGTGGCTGATGCAGGTACGTCGCGGATCACGTCGAACGTGCCGATCCACGGCGATGGCGTCAGGTTGTAGCTGTCCATCCCGGGCGTTTTCGGCTGCGGCGCGAGGAAGTTCTTCACGAACTGCCGAAGGATCCTATGGGCCGTGTCTGGAGGGACCAGTCGATGGAGTTCCTCATGCTCGCCGGAAATGTACTGCAGGTCGATCCCGCAGGCGCCGGGCGGCAGTACGACGGCGGCCGGGACGATCGGCTGCGGCCGGGTGAATCGACCGGTGACCTCGATGAACTCTTTCGTGATGCGGCCGTACTCGGTCAGCGGATAGTCGGTCCAGTTGCCGAAGGTGTTCTCCGCGCCCCATTCCTCGGCGATGTACGTTGCCCCGGAGAGCCACGCGTAGTAGAGCAGCCGCCGGTGCAGCGACGCACTGCTGCCCAGGCCCGGGCGGATCTGGTACTCGTCCAACTGGCGGTCGGGTTTGTCACGAGTGGCCAGCCACGGCGACCAGCCGATCGCACAGGGGCAGCCGAACGGCCTACCTCCCCAGGGCTCGTAATAGACGCCGAAGCGCTTGCGGTGCTGCCGGGCGGCGCCGCGCACGCACGCGATCTGCAGTGCGGTGAGCTGCACCTGGTTACCGATCTCGGCCATCACGTTTTCGGCGCCGAGACGCAGCGCCTCGTCATACAGTTGGACGTAGCCGTTGACGGCCATCACCTGCCCGGCGGTTCGCCGTACCATGTGTCGCATGAAGTCCTCGAGGTACCCGTGCACGTCGGCTGTCGTCGTGAGGGACCTGAACAGTGCGCCGTACGGCTCAAAGCCGCCGCTGGCCAGATAGGGAGTCTCGGTGCGATCGGCCAGTGTGGCGAAGTTCTCCCGCGTGAGCGGCAGGCCTTTCTTGACGAACAACTCCTGGATCCGCCGGTAGTCCGCCATCGGCGAATGCCCCCACTCGTGCACCTGAAATCCGAGGAAATGCGGATCATCCTCAAGACGGGCGGCGATCTCCTCGATCCCGTCGAGCTGCTGATAGGGCATGCCGCCGGTGATGCGATCGATGTAGTAGTACCGCCCGGACCGCCGCGCCGCCTCGAGCAGCGGGTTGTTCGTCCATTTGTCGCGGAAGGGGCGTTTGTCGTAACTGGTGTTGTGCAGGCGGTAACCCCAGTTGCGCAACATGTCGTGGCGCCGGAGACCTTCGAGGAACTGCGGGTCTGCATGATGCAGGAATAGCAGCCCTTTGCCGGTGTCCGGCGGTTCTGCCTGAAGGGGCAACACGAGCAGGGTGAGCAGCACCGACGATGCATGGTGGAGGCGTGGTCGCATCATGCGAGCGTATTCCGTGCCGGCGGGTACCTCAAGTGCGAGATTGCACCTGCCCGGCGGGAATCTAAGATCGGTCTTTTGCGTGGCATGAGGACGCGGTGGAAAGCGATTCCGGCACGCACACCAAGGGAGAGAGCATGTCAGAGGTTCTTCAACTGGAGCAGGTCCGTCTGACGCACGTGCGGGTGCCGCTGCACGAGCCGTTTGCCATCAGCAACGGTGTGGTGAGCGAGAAGGACGCGATCGTCGTCGAGTTGCAGGGCGACGGACTCACCGGGATCGGCGAAGCGTCGCCCATGGCCGGTGCGTTCTACAGCCACCAGACGCCGGAATCGTCGTGGGATGCGCTGGTGTCGACGCTGGTGCCGGGGCTCCGGCGCGCCGGGATCGCGGGCCTGAGCGGTCGGTGGTACGAGGGCCTCGTTGATGACCCATTTGCGGTGAGCGGGATGGAGACAGCCCTCTGGGACCTGGTCGCCAGGGCGCGCGGCGTTCCGCTGTGGCGACTGTTCCAGGAGGCGGCCGCACCGAACCGCGATGCGGTCCCACCGGAGGCCAGATCACACGTGGACTCGGGCCTGGCGGTCGGCATCTTCCCCCGGCCGGAGGACCTGCTGCAGCGGATCGAGCACTACCTGCAGGCGGACGGCTACAAACGCGTCAAGATCAAGGTGCAGCCAGGCTGGGACGTCGGGCCGCTTGCGGCGATTCGGGCAGAGTATCCCGACCTGCCGCTCATCGTGGACGCGAACTGTGCGTACGGACGCGGGCACATCGAGCACATCGCCACGTGGGATCGGTTCGGCCTGATGATGATCGAACAGCCGCTGCCGCGTGAGGACCTGGAAGGTCACGCGCTGCTGGCTGCGCGGTGCAACACGCCGATTTGCCTCGACGAGGGCGCCGAATCGGTAGGGGCGGTCGAGCGGGCGATCCGGCTCCGCGCAGCCCGAATCGTCAACATCAAGCTGCAGCGTCTCGGCACGATGACGGCCGCGCTGCGTGTCCATGCGATCACGCAGGCGGCGGGCGTGGGCTGCTGGCTGGGGACCATGCCGGAACTGGCGATTGGAGGCTGGGCGGCCGTGCACTTTGCGACGCTGCCGAACATTGTCTATCCGACCGACGTGGAGTCGAGCGACCGGTGGTTCGTGGCCGATATCACCGATCCGCCGATCCGCTGCCAGGGCGGCCTGATCCCCGTACCAACCGGCCCCGGGCTGGGGGTGTCGCTCGATCGCGATGTGATGGAGCGGTACCGGGTGAGGGAATCGACCGCGGCTTTGAAGTGCGAAGTGCGAATTGCGACGTGAGAAGGGAGAACGACTGCAGCGCCGGCCGTGTTCCGGGAGTCGAACGGCGTCGTTACCGGACTCGCACGAGCCGATCGTCTTGTGCTATACTGAGGTAGGAGACAGGTTCCATGCCGCCAGCCATCATCGACCGTGGCCGTGGCCCGGAGATCGCCGGGACGCGCATTACCGTCTATGACGTGATGGACTACCTGCGCGCTGGCTGCAGCGACCTCGCGATTGCACAGGTGCTGCGGCTGAGCCCGGAGGAGGTCGGCGTAGCGGTTCGGTATATCCGGGAGCATGAAGCCCAACTGATACCAGTCCACGACGGCATCCGTGCCCGCGACGCGCGAGGCAACCCGCCGGAGATCCAGGCGCAACTCGCCGCCACCCGCGAGAAGATCAACCGACTGCTCGGCCGATCTGACACCCCGACTTTGCAGGACGAGTGCGAGCGTGTCCGACCTTCTGCCCGACGCCAACATTGAGGGCCAGTTTGAGATCCTCCTCTCGCTCCTGAAGTCTGGTCAATGGAGCGGCCTTTGGGACATGCTGGATGTGCGTACGCTCACATTCGCTGACCTGGGACTGTCGCGGGACGCCTCCGACTCTGAACTCTGGTGGCAATGTTCCGGTCGCAATGTCCTTCTGGTCACCGCAAACCGGAACATGGACGGCACCGACTCGCTCGAGTCAATGATTCGCAACTACGGGAGCGCGTCCTCTCTCCCGGTCCTGACGCTGGCGAATCCAGACCGGATCCTCCGGGACAGGGACTATGCTGAGCGCACCGCCGCTCGCCTCCTGGAAGTACTGTTCGATATCGAGCAGTTCCGGGGTGTCGGCCGCGTCTTCATCCCGTGAGTTGCCTCGGCCCGCCGGCTCCGACTCGTTTCCGCGGTCTGTTATCAGGAACGGAGGCGCTTACGGCTCCAGGATTTCGACCGTCACCACCTGCCGTGGGTGTTGCGCGTCGAAGGGAATGCGGATTTCGATGCGCCCTTCCTCGGCCGTGGCTCGCCCGTCCTTGCGGTAGGGCTTGTGCGGCAGGGCGGGCCAGTGGAGGCTCGCTGATTCTGGCAGCTTGAGTCGGAAACCATCGAACGTGAGCCCTCCCCCGACCTGCTCCGCAGTCCACTCGAACGCTTCGGTTGTGAGCAGCCGTTCCTGCCCGGCCGTTGTCCGCAGCCGCTCCTTCATTCGCGGCAGCAGCGTGACGTGGGCGAGAACCGGTTTGCCGGAGTTCGTCGTTGCCTGCAGCGTACACACGAGCATCCGTTCGCTCTTGATGTCCACGCGGATCGCGCACTTTTCGGGACCGTACGTCAGGTCGAGGCCTGGGGGTGCGTCCTCGACGAGGGCCGCCTCCCCGGGGACGTGGTAGAGTTCGCCCTTGGGAAGGAAACCCGGCTGTTCCTGCCCCGTGTGTCGAAGCAGCGACATGTCGCCCACCGTGAAGTTACTCCACGCCGGCTGCAGCTTGGTGTTACCACCGCCGATGATCAGGCCTGTCCGCTCATGCCAGATGCTGAACAGGTTCTGCCGATCCTGATGCCACCTTGACTTCGGCACCGGCGCCCTATACGCCGAGAGGCACACAAACCACGGTCCTTTGCGGAGGACGGCCGCTCGGTCAACCCCGCGCTCCGCCATCACGAACATGTCGCCGTCCGCGGGCGCCGGCGAGTCCGCTACCGGGCCTTCCTGGCCGTGCAGGAGGAAGAGAGCGGTTGCGTCGAGGCTGAGCGGCCCCTCCTTGTTCAATCGCCATTGGCGCCGCAGCCATGCACGACCCTCGGGCGTCAGCGTGAATGCAGGGTTGCCCTGCACGATCCCTGCGTGGAAGGGGTTCCGTTCGTCTACCGTCTCGACGGCCTCGCCACTGGGATACGTGAACTTGTCGTGGAATCGGATCGCCTTTTCGATGGCCGGCAGTACCCGGTCGTCCGCGGACATCTCGTAGTACGTGCCGAGGGCATCCACGTACACCATGTTGTAGTTGACCACCGGGCCGACGTCTTCGGACCAGTAGCCGCCTTCGAACTGCGCCGTCACCACGTTTTGCATGAAACGGGCGGCCCGCGTGCACCATTCTGGTCTGTCGAGCGCTTTACCCGCGGCGTACAGGCCCATCGCGTGGTGCGCGGGGATGTTGTGCACGCGTCCGAATTGCGTCTTCGCGATATGCGTATAGCCCGTCGTCAGGGCCTTCGCCCATCGCTCACGACGATCGGGGGGCATGTCGTTCTTGATCAGCGCATACGCGCGGACCCAGCGCGAGTAGGTCCAGGGCATCGAGATCTTGCCCCATGTGCTGCCGTCCTTCTTGCGGAAAACCCACTGGCCATTGGCGTCCATGTCGTCGATGAGCGCGTCGCCGGCCTTCATGATGACATCGAGGAGCTTCGCATCCTTATAGTAGCGGTTATTCTCTCCCTGCGTGGCGTACGCAACCGCCATGGGCAGCATGAGATTCTGGTCGGTGCAGATCCAGATACCGCTTCCGAATCGCCCGGTTTGAGGATCGTAGTTCTTGAGCGTCTCCGGCACGCGCTCGACCAGCTCCTTCAGGAACTTCGCCTTGTAGACGAGTTCCTCGCCCTGCGCGAGCGGCCCTACGCTGATCAGGATGGATACGAGTGCAAGCCGACTGATCATGTCATTACTCCCGAAGTCAATGCCGTCGAGCGACCGCCGGGCAGAATACGGAACATCGGGCAGATTTTCACGCACGCGCGTGGAATTGACGCCATAGGCGGTCCGGCCGATCATGGGTTCGGCGTCCGGCGGCGACGCTCTCAGAACGGAGACAACATGAAACTGATTCGATTCGAAGACGAGGCGGGTGCAATTCGGTACGGCGAGGCGGTGGAGGCGGGCAAGGCGCGCCTGGTCGAGGGGGACATCTTCGGCGAGCATCGTGTGACGGACCGCGCTGCCGAAGTGAAGAAGCTGCTGGCACCGGTCGCTCCGCCGAACGTCATCGCGATCGGGCTGAACTACCGCCGGCACGCCGAGGAGGGGGGGCAGCCGATCCCGGCCGAACCGCTCGTTTTTGTGAAGCTGACCACGTCGGTCATCGCGCCGGGCGAGCCGATCCTGCTGCCGGTTGATGCCCCGGACGAGGTGGATTACGAGGCTGAACTGGCGGTCGTGATCGGCAAGACTGCACGCAAAGTCTCCGAGGCGGACGCGCTGCGACATGTGCTCGGCTACACCTGCGCGAACGATGTTTCGGCGCGTGACTGCCAGATCCGCCGTGACAAGCAGTGGGCCCGCGCGAAAGGCTTTGACGCGTTCTGCCCGCTCGGTCCGTGCCTGCTGGTTGACCCGAAACTGGATCCGAACACGCTGCCCATCCGGTGCACGATCGGCGGCGAGATCCTCCAGAACTCGAACACGCGCGACATGATCTTCTCCGTGCCGCGGCTGATCAGTTATCTCTCGCGGCAGTTTACGCTCCTTCCGGGCACGGTCATTTTGACCGGCACCCCGGAGGGCGTGGGTGTGGCGCGGAAGCCGCCGCGATTTCTGCGGGAGGGCGACCAGGTGACGGTTTCGATCGAGGGCATCGGCGAACTGACGAATCCTGTCCGCCGCGACCGCTGACGTGCCCGGACCGCGACATTGCGCTCCGGTCTCTTGTGGGTAGAAGAGTCTCAACATCCGCCGACGAGCACCAGGAGCCAATCATGTCCGAACCGCGTCGAGCGCGTCCCAGCCAGACAAAAATCGTGGCCACCGTCGGCCCCGCGTGCTCGCCGCCGGGCATGCTCGTGGAACTGATCCGAGCGGGCGTGGATGTCTTCCGCATTAACACCGCGCACGGCGGTCGCGAGCAGCAGCAGGGCTGGTTTGATGCCATCCGGGCTGCCGGGCACGAGGCCGGCATCCCCGTCGCCATCCTCGTGGACCTGGCCGGCCCGAAGATCCGGCTTGGCGAACTGCCGGGCGGTGAATTCCAGTGCGCGACCGGCGCGACCGTTCGCTTCGTTCGCGGTGATCGCAGCGACACGCCCGGTGTTTTCACCGTGACGTATGAGCCGCTGCTGGACGAACTCCGCGCCGGCGACAGCGTCATGCTGGCCGACGGGATTGTTGCCCTCCAGGTTGAGGAGTTGGGTGCCGACGCGGCCGCGTGCCGCGTCCTGCAGGGAGGCGTGGTCCGCAGCCGGCAGGGCGTGAACCTGCCGGGCGTGCGACTCAGTGCGCCCGCGATGAGCGAAGTCGACCGTGCAAACGCCGTCTGGGCGGCCGGAGCCGGCGCGGATTTCATCAGTCTCAGCTTTGTGCGATCTGCTGAAGATCTTCTGGGACTCAAGTCGCTGTTGTCCGCCCAGTCGAGCGAGGCGCACGTCATCGCGAAGATCGAGAAACCCGAAGCCCTGAAGGTCTTGCCCGAGATCGTTCAGGCGGCTGACGGCATCATGGTGGCCCGTGGCGACCTGGGCGTCGAAGTGGACATCGCTGAACTGCCGGTCATCCAAAAACGGATTATCGCTGAATGCAACGCGGCGCGCAAGCCCGTCATCGTCGCGACGCAGATGCTCGACAGCATGCAGCGCTCGCGTCTGCCGACCCGGGCGGAGACGACCGACGTCGCGACAGCCATCCTGCAGGGCGCCGACGCGTGCATGCTCTCGGGTGAGACGGCCGTCGGGGAGTACCCCCGTGAAGCGGTGGAGATGATGCACCGGATCGCGGTTTCCACCGAGACGCTCACGCGCGATCGCGGCCCGCTGCCTCCGCCGAACCTGTCGCAGCCGGGGCTCAATCCTGTCACGGAGGGCACGGTGTACTGCGCCGGGCGGCTGGCGGAGATGTTGCAGGCCATGACCATCGTCGTCGTGTCGGCCTCAGGCCGCACGGCGCTGAGCCTCTCCAAGAGCAGGCTTTTCGTTCCGACGCTCGGCGTGAGCGAATCGGAGGCCGCCCTGCGGCGAATGTGCCTGTACTGGGGTGTGATCCCGGTGGCCGGCGTTCCAACCGAAACCACGGAGGCGATGGTGCGGCATCTCGTGGAGCGCGGTCGCGGCCGAGGCGTCCTACACCAGGGAGACCGCGTCGTTCTGATCGCCGGAACCGGCCTGAAGTCAAGCCGGCACAACGCGATCATCGTCCATGAGGTCGAGTCGTGAGCCAGTGGCCGGTTCTTCTGCAACTGACTGCTGACAACTGACCACCGCTACTGCCACATGCTGAACCCGCCGTCCACGACGAGGTTGTGGCCGACGACGTAGTCGGACGCCGGCGACGCAAGGAACAGGATCGCCCCCTTGAGGTCGACCCCGTCGCGTCCCATCCGCCCCAGTGGCGTGCGGTCGCTGTAATCCTTGACGAATCCCTCCTGCAGGTTTCGCTGGAACCCGCCGGGCGAGATGCAGTTGACGTACACGCCCATCGGCGCGAGCAGGGCGGCCAGGTCCCGCGTCATGCCGATCACGCCCGCCTTGGCGGCCGCGTAGTCGATCGGCTGGCCGGACATGTTGTTGCGCTGATACATCCGCCGGTCGCGCCCGACGATCCCGGCGATCGAGCCGATGTTGATGATCTTTCCCGACTTCTGCTCGGCCATGATCTTCGCGACCGCCTGGCAGCAGTAGAGCGCACCGTTCAGGTTGACCTGGATGAGCGAGTCCATGTCGGCCGTCGCCCGCTGGAAGAGGTGCCCCGGGCTCTTGCCGGAGCCGCCGCCCGCGTTGTTGATCAGGACGTCGATCCGTCCCTTCCACTCGTGGGCCGCCGCGACCGTGTGTGCGACGTTGGCCGCGCTCGTCTGGTCAAGGGCGAGGCCAAGCGTCTCCACCTTGTACTTGTCCGCGAGTTTCTTTGCCGACTCCTGCGCCTTGGAGGCGTCGCGCGAGGTGACGATCAGATGGCTGCCCGCGGCGGCCAGGATCGAGGCCGCGTCAAAGCCCAGATCGCGGCTGCCGCCGGTGATGAGGCTGACTTTGCCCGTAAGGTCAAACAGGCCGGATAGTTCGTTGTGCATCCAAGCGTCTCCTTGCTGCGGTCGGCCCTGATCGGCCGCCGAGTAGCACGTGTAACCGTGATGGCCCGCCGCATCAAGTCGAGGGCTCCGCCGCCGGTGCGGAATACTGGCCAGAGGGCGGCAAGGCGCGCATAATGCCGCCAACACCGACTGCGAGGTGAACCGCTGATGATGAACCTCCATCGCCGCTCCGGCCGATCTGTCCTCCTGCTTGCCATAACGTTCCCGCTTGCCGGTTGCGCGACCGCCGTCGTTCCCGTGACGCGAGTCATTCCCGTCGGGCAGGAAAAGCAGGGCCCGTGGTGGATGAGCGAAACCGCGATGAGCGTGCCTACGGCGACCCAGCCCGCGGCCGGCCACGGCAGCCGGATCGATCTC
Organism: uncultured Planctomycetales bacterium; assembly: GCA_964548565.1. GTDB lineage: Bacteria > Planctomycetota > Phycisphaerae > UBA1845 > PWPN01 > CAYLLT01. The sequence goes on from CAZJTF010000040.1 coordinate 18,904, forward strand.
CGCCAGAAGGACTGGTTTGCGCGGGCTGCTGCACTGAAGGTGGGCGAACAGTTCACGCTGGGCGAGCCGGCCCGGATGCTGGTGCGCCGCGAGAAGATCGTGCGCCGAACGGGTTCGGTCGAGGGGCTCGTCTGGGTGATTGACGACGACGAGGACGGCAGCGTCGCGGCAGGCGGCGACGTCCATGCCGACTGCTACGTGGTGGACTACGGCGCGGATGGCATCGTCGACCGCATGGTGGATTACATCGACACCGATGGCGACCGCCTGCCGGAGGAGATGGACATCCGCTACTTTGACGACGGCGAGCTGCGGAGCGTCTGGTGCGGGCTGGACCTCGACGGCGACGGGAAGATGTGGGACCTCAAGGGGTACGAATACTCCGCCGACTTCTTCGCCAGCGATCCGTACGGCGACAACATGATCTACATGCAGAAGTACGACCCGGCGCGGGGGGAGTGGGCGCCGGTGTCGGAATGCCCCTTCGCCTTCTACGACACGGACGGCGACGCCGAGAGCGAGGTGGCGGTGCGCGTCAGCGCGGTCCCCTGTGACTACAGCACGAGCACGGACGCCGACTACGCGAACGACGCCCGGCGCTACCGCGGGCCGTGGAGCGAGGACATGCGCCGGATGTGTGCGGTGAACATCCGCTACAGCTTCGACATCGACGACGGCAGCACCGCGGAGAGGCCGCTGCACTACGACTTCGGGTTCAACATGGTGGGCAATCTGCCGTATGCCTTCGAGGGCATGCAGCGTTTTCAGCCGCTGCGCCGCCCGCCGCAGGTCACGCGCGTGACGCCGTTCGACGGCCTGCGCGGCATCTGCGACCGTTACCCGGCGCGGGAGACGGGCTTTTCGTGGCGCGAGCACGCCGACGACACGATCTCCATCGGGCATCCCTCCGCGCCGCAGGACGACTGGCGCTGGGAGGGCGTGTTCTGGATCTGGGAGCGCCGGTTCATGGGCAACACCGGCGGCCCGACGCAGCGCTGGAACATGCGCCGCGAATGGACCGATCGCCCCGCGTCGTCCCGCGAACTGTACTACAGCGAGGTGGATCGGCGCATCCACCTGTACGGCGCGAAGGAGGGGTGGATCCAGGTCGGGCACTTCGCGGGGCTCGGGGCGCTGGGCGAGATCCGGATGTTCGACACCGACGGCAACGGCTATTTCGACCGCTGGGAGGCGTACACGACGGAAAACCCTGTGCCCGTGCGCGTCGTGACCGTGCGCGACGAGCGGGCGCGCCGACTGCCGTTCGACCAGGCGGAGCTGACGCGGTTTTACACGCAGGAGCTCCTGCCCGCCGCCCTCGAGGCGAACCGCCGCCTTTCCGAGTCGATGTCCGCCGTCATGGCGCCCGAGGTCCCGCCGAAGCTGAAGGCCGCGATGGAGCAGGGGTCGATGACCGAACGGCGCTACGCCGGCGACCTGGCGGTAGGGCAGCAGTACCAGCAGCTCCGGCGGGCCGTGTCCGAGCGGGCCGGGCGCGTGCTGGCGGAGGCCAGGCACGACGATCTGCGTCCGCTGCCGCGGGAGAAGCGCGAGACGACGTACAACACGCAGACGGCCTGGCAGGCGCTGCGTCTGCTCGAGCGGCTGGACGTGGCGACCGGGCAGGGTGATGTGGACGCGGCGTGCGCGGCGCTGGCGGAGATGAAACGACTTCGAGAGGCGGTGAAGTGATGGTGCTGGCGGCAGGCAGGCTTTTCGGTCCCGACTACTTCGTCATCATCGCATACTTCCTGCTCATGCTTGCCGTCGGGGTGTACTTCTACCGCTACATGAAGGTGATGAAGGACTACTTCACCGGCGGCAACCGGATCCCGTGGTGGCTGTCCGGCGTCTCGTACTACATGTCCAGCTTCAGTGCATTCGCGTTCGTGACATACTCCGCGCTGGCTTACAAGTACGGCCTGGTCGGCGTCGCCCTGTACTGGGTGACCGTGCCCGCCGCCTTTTTCAGCACCGTCTTCTTTTCGCACCGCTGGCGCCGTGCGCGGATTCAATCGCCTGTCGAGTATCTCGAATCGCGCTACAGCCCTGCGGTGCGCCAGGTGTTCGCGTGGCAGGGGCTGCCCGTGAAGGTTTTCGACGATGCGCTGAAGTTGATTGCGATCGGAACCTTCCTGGTGACCCTGATCAGCGGGCACCAGGCGATGAGCCCCGACGAAACCACGTCGGCCCTGCAGAAGACAATTCTCTGGGCGGGCGGCATCATGCTGGCGTACACCTTCATGGGTGGACTGTGGGCGGTGATGATCACCGATTTCATGCAGTTCATCGTGCAGAGCACGGCGGTCGTGATCCTGTTCCCGCTGGCGTTCGCCTACGCCTTCAGCAAGGTGGGCGTTTCGGGGTTCATCGAAAACGCACCGCCCGGCTTCTTCAGTATCACGCACGCGGAGTACGACTGGGTGTACCTGGCGAGCACGATCGTGCTGTACTTCCTCTCATACAGCGTGAACTGGAGTCTCGTCCAGCGCTTTTACTGCGTGCCCAACGAAAAGGACGCGCGCAAGGTTGGCTACCTGGTCGTCGTGCTGAACATGATCACGCCGCCGCTCATGTTCGCGCCGGCCATGGCGGCCTACTACTTCCTGCCGGGCATGAGCGACGCGAACAAGGTCTTCCCGGAGATGTGTGCGCTGCTCCTGCCGATGGGGCTCGTCGGGCTGATGGTGGCGGCGATGTTCTCGGCCACGATGTCCATGCTCAGCACGGACTATAACGTCTGCGCGAGCGTGCTCACGAACGACATCTACCGGCGCCTGATCCGCCCCGGCGCGTCACAACGCGAGTTGGTTGGCGTCGGACGGCTCATGACGCTCCTGGTCGGGGTGGTCTCGCTGGGGCTGGCGTTCTGGATGACACGATCGGCCTCCGGCGGCGGCGACGCGCTGTTCCGCAGCATGGTCAAGCTGTTCAGCGTCGCCGTGCCTCCTGTGGCGATTCCGATGCTCTGGGGGCTCCTGTCTCGACGCGTCAACAGCATCAGCGCGCTGGCCGGCTTCATTGTCGGTGTGACGACGGGGCTCACGATGCTGTTCCGATGGCCGGCGGCTCTGTTCACGTGGATACCGCAGGGCGGCGAGGGAGTCATCCTCGCCGGGACGCCGCTGGAGGCCGCGTGGAAGCTGGAGAACCTGGTATTCTGGGCCAGCGGTGCGGTCACGCTGCTCACCGTGATCGTGGTGAACCGGCTCGTGCGCCAGACGGACGACGAATACCGGCGCGCCAACGAGTTCATCGAGCGTCTGAAGGTGCCGATCCGGCAGGAGGAGGACGAGGAGCCTGCCTCGGCAAGCCGCGCGGTCTCCCCGTTCCGGATCGTCGGCATGTGCACGATCTTCATCGGGGCACTGCTGGTCGCGGTTTCACCGTTCGTCACGGGTGAGGGGACTGTTTCGGCGATCGAGCATGTCGCGATGGAGGTGAACCTCGGCCTGGGCATTCTGATCGTCGTGGTCGGCGTCATCATGGTCTGGAGCTCCCGGCGGGCCGCCCGCCGCGCGCAGCGTGCCGCTGGACAGGGTTGAACGGGCTTGAAGGAGCAGAACGCGTGGGAGCACTCGGCATCGGCATCATCGGGTCCGGCTTCATGGGCCGGACGTACTCGGAGACGATCGCGAAGTACTGCCCACGGGCGCGGCTGGTCGCGGTGACGGGCGGATCCCGGGCGGGGCAGCTCGCGCAGGACTACGGCATGGCGCTCGAGCCGTCGGTGGACGCGCTGGTCGCACGGAAGGACATCGGCGCCGTCTTCATCGCGACGCCGCACCACCTGCACTACGAGCAGGCGATGGCGGCCGCGCAGGCCGGCAGGCACATGCTCATCGAGAAGCCGATGGCGTGCACTGTCTCAGAGTGTGACGCGATCAACGACGCGTGCGGCAGGGCCGGCGTGTGGTGCTCGATCGCCTTCACGCAGCGCTCGCGGAACTGCAACCTCCGCGCGAAGCGCCTCATCGACGAGGGAGGGATCGGGCGCGTGCTGCAGATCCAGGAGTTCGCGCTGAACGCCACGGGCCTCGTCGGCCTGCCGAAGTGGCAGAGCGATCCGCAGAACCTCGGCACGCTGTTCGGCCACGCGATCCACAACTTTGACCGCATCCGCTGGCTGACGGGGCAGGAGATCCGCACGGTCTATGCGAAGTGCGGCAGCCTCGAACCCGACGTGAAGGTGGAAGGCACCTCCATGGTGCTCATGTCGCTGGCGGACGGGGCGAGCGCGAGCCTGTGGGCGTCGTTCCAGATGCCCAAACCGTCGTTCCCGCGCACGCAGTTCAGCGCGTGGGTCGTCGGCGAGAAGGGCCTGCTCGACATCGACGCCTACGGCGAGCTGCGGATGGCGACCGACGGAAAGTGGGAAGTCGTCGAGACACAGGCGCCGATCGACTGGCAGGGCAGGGGCTTTCTCGACCCGGTGCGGCTCGAGTCGTACACGCGCCAGTGCCAGGATTTCATCGACGCGTGCGTGGACGGGCGTGAGCCGGCGGTAACGGGGCGCGACGGACGGCAATCGGTGGCCGCAGCGCTGGCGGCGTACGAATCCTCGCGCACCGGGCGCGAGATCGTGCTGGCGAATGAGAATTGAGACTTGAGAAGTCAGGCAGCGGTGGGGGCGGCCGTCACCTCGGAGAGGCTGCTGGTGCGACTGCTGGTGCGAGAATCCTTTCTCGCACCGCTCGCTGTATTGGGCGGCACCGACACGTCTTTCTGTGTCGGTGCGGAGATGCTTTGGGAAGACGCACATGAATTTTGACAAGTCCCGACAGCTCTACGAGCGGGCGTGCAAAACCTCCCCGGGCGGCATCCACAGCAACGTGCGGATCCACTGGCAGCCGCACCCGATGTTCTATGTGCGCGGCGAGGGCTCGCACGTCTGGGACGCCGACGGCAACGAGTTCATCGACTACGTGCTCGCGCGCGGGCCGCTGCTGCTCGGCCACTCGCCCCGGCCGGTGCTCGATGCGGTGAAGGCCCAGCTTGAGGTGGGCCTGCTCTACGCCGGGCAGCACCCGCTCGAAATCGAGGCGTCGGAGCGGTTCTGCCGGCTCGTGCCCTGCGCCGAGATGGTGCGGTTCGCGTCGTCGGGCAGCGAGGCAACGCACGCGGCCATGCGCCTGGCCCGCGGGGTGACCGGGCGCCCGAAGATCCTGCGCTTCGAGGGGCACTATCACGGCTGGCTCGACAACCAGGCGTGGAGCTCGATGCCGGCGCTCGACAAGGCGGGTCCGCGCGAGTCGCCGGTGCCCGTGCCCGCCACGAAGGGACTTCCCGCGTCCGACGGCGACAACCTGATCGTCCGCCCGTGGAATGATCTGCCGCTCGTCGAGGACGCGTTCCGGCGGCACGACGGCGAGATCGCCGGCGTCATCACCGAGCCGATCATGTGCAACAACGGCGGCATCCTGCCGCAGCCGGGGTACCTCGAGGGGCTGCGCGAGCTCTGCACCCGCCATGGGGCGCTGCTCATCTTCGACGAGGTGATCACCGGTTTCCGCGCGAGCCTCGGCGGCGCGCAGGAACTGCTGGGCGTGACGCCGGACGTGGCGACGTTCGCGAAGGGAATGTCAGCGGGCTTTCCGGTGAGCGCCATCGCGGGGAAGCGGCAGCTGATGCAGGCCTTCGCCGGCGAGATCACGCATGCCGGAACGTACAACGCGAGCGGTCCGTGCATGGCGGCCACCGTGGCGGCGCTGGACATGCTCTCGGGCGACGAAGGGGCGCTGCTCCGGCACGCGCATGCCATGGGCCGCCGGCTCATGGACGGCATCGCGGAGATCGGCGCCGCGGCGGGCCGGCGCGTGACGATCCGCGGTTTCCCGACCGCGTTTTACGTGGCCTTCAACGAGACGTCGCCCGTGACCGACTACCGCACGCTGACGGCACAGGACCGCTCGGCGTACCCGCGCTTCTGGTCCGCCCTGCAGGACCGCGGCATCCGCGCGATTCCCGGCGGGCTGTGGTTCGTGTCCACCGCGCACACCGAGGCGGACGTCGAGCAGACGCTCGTGGCCGTGCGGGAGGCAATCCGCATCGTGTGACGCCGAAAAGTGAGAGGTGAGAAGTGGGAAGAAAGCTGTACGCTGTCCGCTCTCCGCTGTCAGCCTCCGCTGGTGCGAGAATCCTTTCTCGCACCCGGGCCGGCGGGAATCCTTTCCCGCGACACGTCGCTACGGCTGGTGCGAGAATCCCTTCTCGCACCCGCGCCAGCGGGAATCCTTTCCCGCGGCTGCTTGCTTTCTTGCTCCTCTGCTCCCTCGTCGCTCCTGCGTCGGCCCGGGCCGATGCGAAAGGGCGGGCGTTCGAGCGGGTATTCAAGAGCAGCGCACAGCTTGACCCAGCACGGATCGCTGAGGCGAAGGCGGCCAAGCCGGGGGAATACGTGCTCGTGGACGCCGACGGCGACGGCAAAAACGACGAGGCCTGGTTCATTGACCCCTCTCCGCGACACCGTGCGGCCGCCCGCCCGCTGCTGGTCCGCGCGATCGACGAGGACGGCGACCTCGACGCGGACAAAGGCCCCGATCTCGACAGCGACCTGTACGTGGCGGACTGGAAGGCGGACGGCACCGTCGACGCCGTCGTGGACTACCAGGACGACGACCGTGACGGCGACGTGGACCAGATGGGCATCTACTACTGGTCGCCGAAGGATCATTTCCTCGGGCGCGACGCCCTCCGCGTCTGGTGGGGGCGCGACGACGGCGACGACAACCAGCTCTGGTACGATGTCGACTACACGTACGACCAGGCCCTGTGCCAGTGGCGATGCCACTTCAGCGGCGACGAGACGTTCGTGGCGTTCGGGCTCACGGAGGATTCCGCCCACTGGGTCTCGATCTGGGAGAACCCCTTCCTGTTCTACGATCCCGACGGCGACACCTGCAGCGAAGAGGTCATCCGCTTCTCCGGCCTGGCCGACCAGGTCGAGGCCCTGCGCTGGAGCTTCGACGCGGACAACGATGCCCACGGGCGGCGCACGCACGATTACGATTTCTCCATCACCGCGATCGCGCCCGGCAGCCGCTGGCTCACCGACGGCAGGACCGCCGCCTCGGACCTGACGATCCCCGCAGAACTTACCGAGAAGACGACGCTCCGCGGCATTCCGACCGGCGGCTGGCTCCGGCGCGACAGGGCCCGCGACTTCGCCCGCACCGCCACGTGGGCGAAGGCGGTGCTCACCTGGGACGAGATCAACGCCAACACTGACGGGGATGTTCAGCGCGACCCGCACGAACGCTGGGAGGGCGTGATCGCCCGCGCGTCGAAGAACTTCCCCCAGGTCGGCGGCCCGCCGGTGAGCGCGTTCAACAAGCGCAACGAGGTATGCGCGAAACTGATCGACAAGCTGGAACTCTACCTGGACGAAACCGACCACCGGATGCACCTGAAGGGTGCGACCGAGGCCTGGCTGGATGTGGACTACAACCTCGACGGCAAGCTGGACGCGAAGTACGAATGGTTCGATGACGATCGCGACGGGTACTTCGACCGGCGCACGATCGACGCAGATGCCGACGGCAAGGTTGACTTCGACTGGAAGATGCAGGGCAAAGCGGCAGTCGCCGTACCGCTGGAGATGCCTGCCATCCAGTCACGCTGTCAGGCCACACTCACCCGCGTGCTCGAGGAGAGTCAGTCATTCATCGACGCGGCGACCCCGCGCCTGACGGGCAAGATGGAGCATTCTCTCAGCGGGGACGTGCGCAGCTTCTTTGCGTCCAAGCTGGAATCGTACGCGCCGGAGACGCGCCTCGGCGCATACATCCGGCGTTCGCCGGCCGGCGCCCGGTTCTACGTCGAGCTGCTCCGTGACCGGCAGTTGTACGCGCTGCACGACCGGATGGAACCCGCGCGATGGAACGCGCTGGTCTCGTTGTGTGGCCAGGGCCGGTATCGGACCGCAGCCCAGTTGCTGAGCGATGCTCCGGCCCCCGGATTCCCCTGGCTGAGGGATTATCCAAGGCGGCTGCCGCTCAGCGTGCGTGTGGCAGGGACCGGCGCCCGCGAGAACGTGCCGGTCTCGATCCAGGTCTCCGCGATCCGTCGCATCGCGGCGGACTTCAACCCTGCCGACTGCGGGCTCACCGCTCCCGAACCGTGGATCGCCCCGCGCGAGCTCCCGCACCAGGTTGACGGTGGTGTTTCGAGCGGCGACGAAGTCCTGAGCTTCAGTGCCGACGCACCGCGCGGCGGCTTGGCCGTCTACCACCTGTTCTACATGCCGGAACGCTACCTCGAGCCTCGCACCGGACGCCCGCCCGCAGTCCAGCGCACTCCCACGACGTTCCCCGCCCGCACCGCCACCGCCCGCGACTGGGTGCCGCCGAACATCGGCTGGGAGTCGGACCGCGTCGGCTACCGCGAGTACTACGGGCAGTTCGACTTCTTCGGCAAGAGCGCGAGCACGCTGATTTACCCCGCGATCGGCAAGCAGAGTTACCACGACGAGACGCCGTGGGGGATCGACGCCCTCAGCACCGCGAAGACCTCCGGCTGCGGCGGGCTCACGCTGTACCTGGACGGCAAGGCGTACCCGGTCCAGAATCCGGTGAACGTCGGCAACGTGAAGTTCGTCAAGCGGTTTCTCGCGCAGGGGCCGGTGCGCTGCGCGGTCGAGATCCAGGCGTCGAACATCGTCCCCGGTCGCCCTGACATCACGGTCACGATCCGCCCGACGATCTACGCCGGCAGGCAGGAAAGCCAGATCGACGTGACGGTGACGGGCGTCGACGACGAGGTCGAAATCGCCCCCGGCCTGATCAGGCT